>NZ_JASISN010000040.1:1747-3364 GCF_030063085.1 Planococcus sp. S3-L1
GCAAGTAATTCAAGTACGCGTGACGATTTCGTCACAACTTTTTAATTAACCAGTGGTTAAGTTAGAAAGGGCGCACGGTGGATGCCTTGGCACTAGGAGCCGAAGAAGGACGGCACTAACACCGATATGCTTCGGGGAGCTGTAAGTGAGCTGTGATCCGGAGATTTCCGAATGGGGGAACCCACTGCCTTTAATCGGGTAGTATCCATGTGTGAATCTATAGCACATGAGAAGGCAGACCCAGGGAACTGAAACATCTAAGTACCTGGAGGAAGAGAAAGCAAATGCGATTCCCTGAGTAGCGGCGAGCGAAACGGGATCAGCCCAAACCAAGAGGCTTGCCTCTTGGGGTTGTAGGACACTCTATACGGAGTTACAAAAGATAGGATTAGGCGAAGCGACCTGGAACGGTCCGCCGCAGCGGGTAACAGCCCCGTAGCCGAAAACCCTATCCCTCCAGAGTGGATCCTGAGTACGGCGGAACACGTGAAATTCCGTCGGAATCTGGGAGGACCATCTCCCAAGGCTAAATACTTCCTAGTGACCGATAGTGAACCAGTACCGTGAGGGAAAGGTGAAAAGCACCCCGGAAGGGGAGTGAAATAGATCCTGAAACCGTGTGCCTACAAGTAGTCAAAGCCCGTTAATGGGTGATGGCGTGCCTTTTGTAGAATGAACCGGCGAGTTACGATTGCATGCAAGGTTAAGCTGAGAAGGCGGAGCCGCAGCGAAAGCGAGTCTGAATAGGGCGACAGAGTATGCAGTTGTAGACCCGAAACCAGGTGATCTACCCATGTCCAGGGTGAAGGTAAGGTAACACTTACTGGAGGCCCGAACCCACGCACGTTGAAAAGTGCGGGGATGAGGTGTGGGTAGCGGAGAAATTCCAATCGAACCTGGAGATAGCTGGTTCTCTCCGAAATAGCTTTAGGGCTAGCCTCAAGATTGAGAATCCTGGAGGTAGAGCACTGTTTGGACTAGGGGCCCATCCCGGGTTACCGAATTCAGACAAACTCCGAATGCCAGTGATTTATGCTTGGGAGTCAGACTGCGAGTGATAAGATCCGTAGTCAAGAGGGAAACAGCCCAGACCACCAGCTAAGGTCCCCAAATATCCGTTAAGTGGAAAAGGATGTGGCGTTGCTTAGACAACCAGGATGTTGGCTTAGAAGCAGCCATCATTTAAAGAGTGCGTAATAGCTCACTGGTCGAGTGACACTGCGCCGAAAATGTACCGGGGCTAAACGGATTACCGAAGCTGTGGATGGATCTCGTTAGAGATCCGTGGTAGGAGAGCGTTCTAAGGGCGTTGAAGTCAGACCGGAAGGACTGGTGGAGCGCTTAGAAGTGAGAATGCCGGTATGAGTAACGAAAGACGGGTGAGAATCCCGTCCACCGAATGCCTAAGGTTTCCTGAGGAAGGCTCGTCCGCTCAGGGTTAGTCGGGACCTAAGTCGAGGCCGATAGGCGTAGACGATGGACAACAGGTTGATATTCCTGTACCACCTCCCCGCCGTTTGAGCAATGGGGGGACGCAGAAGGATAAGGAGAGCGTGCCGTTGGTTGTGCACGTCCAAGCAGTGAGGCGTGAAATGAGGCAAATCCCATTTCTTACGT
>NZ_JASISN010000041.1:0-4744 GCF_030063085.1 Planococcus sp. S3-L1
CAAAAAAATGGTTTTTTTTTTTAACAAAAAAAAAAAAAAACACCACAAATTTGCGAGATTTTTTTTTTTTTTTTTTTTTTTTTAATTTTTTTTTTTTTTTTTTTTGTTTTTTTTTTTTTTTTTTTTTTTTTTTTACCTCTCCATCCCCATATCTTTTTGTCTTTCTCTTCGCTCTTGAATAATTTGTTGTTTTTCCTCTTCTTTTTCTTTCTCTTTCTTCTCGTGCCTGTCAAAAACTTTATCAGCTGCACTCTTTTCTTCTTCCGGCACAACCTCTCGCAATGAATCTATATCTACTTTGATTTCCTCAAAGTTATGCAACAAAGAAATCGCTCGAGCCTTCCCCATAAGATCAGCCATCTTTTGTTTGGGTACAGCAATAACTTGTAAGGAGTTTTCTTTAACCATATGCAACGTATGTTTTAAGGATTGAACAACTCGCTTCTGCATCTCAAACGCTTTTTCCAGTGTTTTAAGATCTGCTTTAACTTTACTGTTCTCTTGTTTCAATTCTGCATTTTCTTTTTCTAGTTTCTGTTTTTCTCTCAAATTAGCATCTGATTCACGCTGAAGCTTCGTATTTTGCGTTTTAAGGGCTTCTGAAGCCTTCGCTAAGGTTTTCATGTTCTCGAAGTCCTCAGCAGGCATTTTGACGTTTCTACGGTCAAATAAGCCTGCTTTCTCGACTTCCAAGCCTTCAACCGACTTAGAGGACTCTACCGCCTTTACAAGCTCTTGTACGCCTTCCTGGAGCTTTTCACGTTCTGCCGTGTATTTCTTCTCCAAATCCACGATTTTTGTATCTAATTCTCGTATCTGCTCTTTTTTCTCTTTGAAATCATTCACGTCTTTAAATTCGTTCGTGCCGACCAGTTCCCGTTCAATGCCACGCTCTTTCAGCATTTTTTCTAGCAACAGCACTTCACGGTTTCGCCAGTCATCAAATGGCCGTTCTTTGTTCAACGTTTTATCCTGCCCTAAAATAGCCTTATCGAAGGACACCTGCTTTTCCATGCCCCGTTTGTACCCTGTAGCTACTGGAACAAAATTGAGGTGCATGTGAGGGCTTGCCTCGTCATTGTGAATGACCGCATTGTAAATTTTTAAATTCGGATTGCGTTCTTGGAATGTATCGAACCATTTCTTCAATACGTCATTTGCCATTCGTTGATTTTCGGGATTGTTTTGAAACTGGTTGCTGTCGCCCACCTGCAAAATCATTTCTTGCTGCAAGCTTGTTTTCTTGCTGGCTTTTACTTGCTCATAATAATTTTTGATTTTCCGATCGTTGCGATTTTGTTTTTCGTTGTAGTCCGCTTGTGCCTGTCCAAATTCTTGTTTGTATAATTCCTTCAAACTTTTCTGCACGAGGTATTGATTTGAATCTGACCGCGAGAAATCAATGTGCGAATTTTGTTCTTTTTCCTTGTCATTGAAATTGCGATTGTTGTGTTTGATGTTCGTTTTTGTCGTGTCTTTTTTTAATGAAATACTCATGCTCATATCCGACTCACCCCATTCCCCCAAGCCTACCATAAACGTTTGTTACTTTCCAAAGTAACATTTTCTGTATAGTGACACGTTGTGTACACTATGAAAATGCTCTCCGAGGGTAAAAGCAAGTACAAGTGCATGGAAATCGTCCTGCATCGGACAGTGTTTTCCACCCAGTAAAAAAGCAAAAAAAGAAGCTAAAAGAAGGACGCGATTCGCCGCCTTCTTTTAGCTTTCTCTTTTCGCTTCCAAGTGCCAAATCACAAGAAATAAAATCAACATCAACAACAACATTCCAACCAGCAAATCCATAAGCAAGAAAATATAATCCCCGCACAAATTGCTCACAATCAATCCACTTATTCCTAAACACAACATCACCAAAGCCACAACAACCATTCTCAATGTCTGCATGCTTCACCTTTTCTTGTCTGTCTCTGCTTTTCCATTTATGTAACTTATTTTCCATTTTTATTTTCGCTTATCATAGCATGCAATGAATGTCAGCGATACCTGAAAAAGGAAGAAAGAATGAGAGACGATTTCTAGAAAAGAAAGGCCAAACGAGTTAAGAACCAAAAAGAAAAACCCTCTCCATCCCGAGTGGGCTTTTCTCCAGGCAAGGGCCAGGTAGTATTTTTCAAAACGCTACGCTGAAAAATCTCCACCTTTTCCCCCTTGCCTTCCGAAATTCGGCAGGGGCGAACATTTCGCCAATCCGACCAGACCTAAAACGAGGACTCCGACAGTCGGCTTGCGATTTCTATTGTACCTGCCGAACCGCCTTGCAACCGATCCCAGCAAATCCGATTCGATTTCTTTTATCGACACACTTGGAGGCTAGCCTCCAAACCTCCAGCCAAAACCTCCACCCTAAAACAATGGGCAATGCAGAGAAAAAGAAAGAAGGAGTAGCCATAGCTACTCCTTCTCAGGTGCTCGTTCATACAAAGCAGTGACACGTTTGTATCGTTTTCCCGTCTCTTCAAACTCTTCTCGAAAAACATGTGTCACTAAAAATGGTTTTTTTGCTTTGCCAACTCCAACAATGTCGCCCGGTTGAATATTTAGCTGGCGCCTCACCTTAGGAATATGCCAATTATATGACTTTGGATATACCTTCAACGGTTCCCCTTTTTTATTTTTCAAATGAAAACCAGAAAGTGTATTGTTGTCGTTTTCTACTGACATTTTTTCACCTCATTTTCAATGCCCTCAAAGTTTTGCAAAACTTTTCGGTAAAAAGCTCTTAGTTCTTCTTGTTCTTCTTTCATCATCGCGTTGTTATAAATCGAAAGATTGATTGACCGTTCAATGTCTTCTAACAACCCCAACATCATTTGTGCTCTTTCAATATCGGTTGACGTCATACTTAAAATCGTTTGATACCGTGTTTGATATTCTCTTATTCTCATCTCATCTACTCTTTTCTTCTGCTTGCTTTTGGTGAAAAACCATCGCTAATGCATCCAGTCGATTTGTTATTTCCCCGTCAGGCTGCTGTTTTTCCAACACCAAAAGAATCGCATCCAATTCCACCAGCGTAAATCCTAGATACACCCGGTCATTTTCAATTCGGTCAAATTGAATCATGTCACTCCACCTCGTCGCTTTCCTCAATGTGTTCTGCCCGTTTGTTGAATTCCTCAAATTCTTCTGGAGACAACTCACGCAATTTGCTGTCGTACTTTGAGCCTTTCCAAAGCGACCGGAGCAAATGCGTATAGATATCCTCGTTTTTTTCTTTTAATCGGTCTAAATCGCCCGCTTCATACTTTTTGGCATAATCGCTCATCATTCCAGAGAACACCAACAATTGCCGCCCTTTCAGGGCTGTATAAAACGTATCAAAGACGGCTTCACTGTGGTACAAGTCGCTTCCCTTTGCTGAATATTTCGCAATTTCCAAGACCGCATTGGAATTACTGGAATCTTGGACTTTCTTGACGTCCACTTGCGTGATCGATTTATCTCCCATGCATTCTTGCCACATTTCCAGCCACTTTTTCTTACTTATGAAATCGCTCGCCTTGTTGAAATAGCTTTTGTTCACTACCACAATCGCATGTACGTGAGGATTGTAGGTGTTGTATGTCGGATTCGGATCCCCGACCTTTAGTCCACGCACCTCAAAATAATCTTTCTTGCGTTTATAGGATTTTTCCGTGATGAATTGTTCTTGGTCTGTCGTCACTTCGATTTTTCGAATATAGCCTTTTACCACACGGGCTACATTTCGACGTTTGAACAATTTATTGACCGCTTTATTAAATCGATCCAATTCTTGACTTAATTCCCCAGCACCACAGTTGGGAGAAGTCAACGTCAGAAACAGAAATTCCTTGCCTTCGATTTCCTTCACAGCTTTTAACATGACTGATATTTTGATGGCATCTTTTTTCGCCGTTTTCCATGTGCAGATAGGACAGAATCGATTCTCACAAGCATTAGTTTTATGCACTCGCTTCACGCTCATTTCTGCATTGGTTAGATGCGAAATATAATCGCTACAGGTTTCAAACCGCACAATCGACTTAATCGGCACATGTTTTTCCATATACGCTGCACCTTTTCGATTCAAGTCTTTTTTGGGTGTATATTTTTCAGCTATAGCTTTACCTAATTTCGTTTGTTTGAAAGTATTTTTGTTGTTTATAATATCTTGATTTTTGGGCATGATTGTTGTAAAGTCACAAGTAAGCAGTATAAATTAAATAGACCTAGAGTGACTTGTCCTCCCCTCTGATTTTAGTTTTTGTGTGGTAACTTAAGCTTAACTTTCAAGTGGAAAAAGGGCAAGTCTTTTTTTTTTGCAATCGTATCCTATAAATCGACGTTTTTGAAGAGCTAAAACCCTTGAGGGCGTAAGAGCGAAGACCTACTAACATCCTCATTTTCATGCGAAAATAATGACGTTAGTTATCAAGATAGAAAAAACACGAAAAAAAAGCCCCTAAAAAAGGGCTTTTTTTAGTCTCAAATAACAAACAAAACTCACCTCATTTCCGAGAGGATTTTGTTTGTTTTTTTATGCGCTCATTTTCTCCATGATGTTTTTCTTTTTTTTTTTTTTTTTTTTTATATATAACCAAGATAACCACAAATATCTTTTGATTGGTATAGGAATAATTAAAATTTTTTTTTTGTTTGCTTAGTATATTTATAGTTTAGTCACGGGCTTGTGAAAAATTTAAAACGGAGTATAAGTATGTGTAAGAGCCCAAAGCTATCCCATATATTCTATAATAAG
>NZ_JASISN010000042.1:0-4431 GCF_030063085.1 Planococcus sp. S3-L1
CGAAAAAGCGAGTCAATTAATTCAAACAGCTATATTGGATTTCAAGCGATTAAATCATTTGCTAGAAAAAAATAATCTTGAACTTTCTCGAGATACGGTTAAAAAAGTAGAATTTTATAATTGGCTCGAAGATAGAGGTTGAAATTACACATAATTAAAGATGGTACAGATATTTAAGAATAATAAAGAGCAGTAAAAAAAAGAGGATGTAGTTCCCTCTTTTCACGCACAATAATTTTTATTTAGGCCCTCCAGTATCATTGTGAATAATAGTGACTGTACTCCCTTTCTTTTTTTTGTAACTTGAATCGCTAAACATTTGTATTTCATGTTTAACTTGGAATACAGTACCAGCCATCCGCATGGATCGTTTATCTATAAAGTAAGCTGTTTTCATGTTGTCGGATATAATTACTATTGCAAATGCAGAAAGTGGCGCAGTGTAAGGTAAGGGAATAGCTAGTGCTGAACCTATTGCAGCAATTCCAGCTTTGGTAGTTGTATTAGAGACCTTTGTACTTTTTTTTCTAGTATCAACGTAAGTCCAACCGGATGCAGCTTCGACTGTGTTGGTAGAGAATTGAATCTGACTACCCTCGGTCGTTATATTGAACGGTGTTAACGCTAAAGAACTTACCATTACTAGTGACGCAATACTTGCAAGTACAGGTTTTTCATTTTATCTCTCCTTAACTTTTTTTGTATTATAATGGAATAGTAAGACATTTAATTATAAAAAGATATATTTTTTTGAATAATTTGAAAATATAAGTAATTATAACTACTTTTTCATATTATTACATTTTGAATTAAAGGAGTTGAAAAACGTGGAAAAATTATACAATTTTACTCAGGTGGTTATAGCAATTTTATTTTTCGCTATGATTATGTCCCTCAATAATTCTTCATTACTTGTAAATATATTTGGTACAGCAGGAATAATTGTTTCTTCTTTTTACTGGTATCTTTATATTAAAATTAAAAAAAATAAAGAAAACAATTCTTCTTTATAATAAAAAATTATTGATGAGCTGAAAATAGGAGGACATGAAAAATTATTTACAACAGGAAGATCGTTGGAGTTCTCATCGAGAACTAAAAATTTTTTACGAGATATTAGAAGAACTGCGTGACGAGAAAGACCAAAAGGAACTCTCTCAATTTGTCGATTGGTATTTAAATAACATAGATTTTCCTGTGTAAGATTTTATACTTAGCTTAAAGATAGTAATTAGAATAGGAGTGTAGCTAAGGTGAATCTTAAAAAAGATTAGTGATGTTAGCTATGTATCTTTTTCTAGCAATTATTTTGGGAATTATTTTTTATTATGGGCGATTCCATTACTGGGATTGTTTTTATCTCTTGTCTTACAAGTAATGATAACTAAAGAAAAGAAAGCCTTCTCGAGAGAGTGAGGGCTTTCTTTTCTTTAGAGAAAAAGAGGACGCAGCCGTCCAGATTTTTTACACTTTAATTTGTAAGAAACGCTGTCCTCAACAGCACGTTTTCTTTGATTTTTTTGGTATAGAACTGTACCAAAGCCTCGCAGAGCCTTCATTTTGTACATGGCACATGTCAAAATAACGAGAAGGTTACTTTGTCAAAGTAACAAACGGTTTGGTATAATTTTTGGCAGAGGTGATAGGTTTATGAGTATGAGTATTTCATGTCAAAAATCTTCGACAAGAACGAACATTAAACACAACAACCGAAAGATGAGTGAGAAGGAAAAAGAACAAAACAAGCACATTGATCCAACTCGTTCTCATCAAAATAAATACTTAGTTCAAGAAAATCTAAAAGATTTGTATGAAAAAGAGTTTGGAGAAGCATTGGAAAAGTACAACGTGAAACAGACAAGACAAGACCGAAAAATTCCAGATTACTACAAGCACATTCAGTCGAGTAAAAAAACATCAGTTCAGCAAGAAATGATTATTCAAGTTGGAGACAAAGAGGATTTTTCTAGTAATGAAAAAAGAGAACTTGCAAATGACGTGCTGCAGAAATGGTTTGATGGATTTGAAAAGCGAAATCCAAATTTAAAAATCTATAACGCTGTCATCCATAACGACGAAGCAAGTCCACATTTACATATCAACTTCGTTCCAGTGGCTGGCGAGTACAAAAGAGGAATGGAAAAACAAGTTTCTTTCGACAAAGCTATTCTTCAACAAGATTCGGCAATGAAAAAGGAACGGCCATTTGATCAGTGGCGTGAAAAAGAAGTTGATTTACTAGAAAAAATGCTGAAAGAACGTGGAATTGAACGAAAATTAGTTGGCAAAAATCAATACAAAGACGTTAATGACTACAAAGAGAAAAAAGATTTAGAGCGTGAAATCAAGCAATTGAAAGAAATCGTGCCCGATGAAAAAACCGTTGTTCCTTTTCTAAAAAAGGAAGTTGGAACCGAAGTGGTTCAAAAATTTGTAGGGAAATCAGAAGTCATTGAACGTGAGACCGAAAATTACGTGTTGTCACCTGAACAGTATGAAGAACTAACCGAACAGATTCATGCAGCTGTCGTTATCAAAAAGGATTATGAGCACTTAAAGACAACCGATCTAGCTAAAGAAAATGCACAGTTACGTATCGAAAAAGAAGATTTTAGACTTGATTTCAATCGAGTCGTGAAGAAATTCAACACGAAATTAGCTGACTATAACAAGTTAGAAAATAAATACGACCGTTTAAATACGTATGCACTGGATTTAAAGCTTGAATTAAAAACGACCTATCTTAGCGCTAAAGAGTTCATAAAAGAGCTTACAGAGGACACCAGAAGCTTTAAAGGAGCTTTTAAGAAGTTTGGAGACCTTGTTAAAGAAAAAACCTCGATGTTTCGAGACAAGAACGACTTAGAACCCAAAGTAAGTGAATTTGAACGAACGCACAAAAAGGAACTCGAAAAAGAGCGAGATAACGGACTGAGTCGATAATTCCATCTGCCTTTCTTGCTAACGCTTTTGAATTGCCATAAACAAATTCTAGTCAACCTTCTAAGCTTTCTAATTACTACAATCAGCCTTCTGTTTGGTTTTTATAACTAAAAGCTTAGAAGGCTTTATATGGCTTTTTTAGATACATATTGGTTTTTCTATTTTTCACCATGAAATGGTGCTCCCTATATATATATTACTTTAAAAGATTACTTACATTACTTACATTTAAGGTGAGCTCTAACGCTTAGAGCCACAAGGGATTTGGGTTTTAAAAATAACTTTTACTCCCTTTTAAAATAACTTTTACTCCCTTTTGAAATAACTTTTTCTCCTTTTCAAAAATAACACATTGATTTTCATGTTATTTAAATACTATAATTAAAATAACACAATCTAATTTAAAGTTATTTTAAAACAGGAGTATTTGTTATAGTACGAGTGATTTAGTGTAAGGAAAATTGTTTAGCTGGGGGAATTATGATGGGGAGAGTAAATAGTAAAACGAAGTTGATTTCATACGAAAATTCCATAAAAAAAAGCAATGAATTATCTATGGCTAAGTTATATCAAGGATTGACTCTCAATCAGATGCAATTGCTTGCATACTCTATTTTTTGCACACAAAAAAATGGAGTTACAGAATTTCGCAAAACTGATTTTGAAGAAAAATTTGGTGTACTTCAATATCGAACAGAAGACGCCCTAAAAGATTCTGATAAAATCACGAGTATAAAATTTAGTACAGTCGATATGGAAAATGAAAAGTTCAAATTTTGGAATGCCTTTATAGGAATGGGATATGACAAAGGATTATTTACCTTTGAATGGAGTCCAAAAATGCTTCCACATATTTTAGAAGTTAAAGAGAAATACTACGTAACAACAGATTTAACCATTGCTTCAAATTTCAAAAGTAGTTTCTCTTGGACACTATATGATTACCTAAAAGCGCATTATGGTTGCTGGTACAAAAACATTTCTAAAAATGAATTGATGGAGTTATTTGGTGTACAAGATATCAATAGCTATCAGATCAATACAGCAATGTTTAAAAAACGTGTGCTAGATATTGCTATTAAAGAAATTAATGAGCATACCGAACTCGAAGTATCATATAAAAATTTAAAAGAAGGTCGTACAATTACAGGCTTTAAAATAGATTGGTCAAATGGCACAAAGTTAACTAGTGCAACCAAAAAGCAAATCAACGAAATTAAAAATATCGTTGATGCTTCTTTCGATAACATGTTCCAATACGTAGATTTAGACAATACTGCAGATAGACAGAGAGCGATAGATTTGGTACGAAAAATCGAGAAATTACGAATTTTCACAGATGATGATATTGGAATTACAAGCGAAAAAGCGAGTCAATTAATTCAAACAGCTATATTGGATTTCAAGCGATTAAATCATTTGCTAGAAAAAAATAATCTTGAACTTTCTCGAGATACGGTTAAAAAAGTAGAATTTTATAATTGGCTC
>NZ_JASISN010000043.1:0-4423 GCF_030063085.1 Planococcus sp. S3-L1
ATAAACAGCGCGCCGCAGTGGAACGCGTCAACGCTTACTTGAAGGAGTATTTCGATTTGAATAATGTTCGACACCGGACAGGCAAGAAAGCGAAAGTCCATTTTGAACTCGTTTCGTTGATTTACAATGCGTCCCGATTGGCGAGCGATCGTTTGAAAGTCGCTAGAAACCGTGCTTTAGCAGCCGCTTAAATTTTAAAAACAGGAAAAATGGTCCGAGAAACCGTCTACACTTTTTTAAAAGGGCGATTTATGAAATTGATTCAAATAATTTAAAATAAAATTTCATTTACTAATTTTTGATATTTATCTAATTCATGATCTATTTGATTCTCGAACTCTTCAAACGATGTCCCAACCGAATACTCTATCATTTGCTTAAAGAGATTTTCTTTTTCATTAAATGTTTCATATGGAATACCTACAATTTCATAATGAAAAAGGTTGTTCCTTAAATCGGATTTTATCGGAACGATAGTCTCTCTAATTTTAATTAATTCATTAATATCAGGGTGTTTTTCCTTAAGTTCCGGAACTTTATTTGATAGTAAATCTAAACCTTTAATTGATAGTAGATAAGTACAAAATTTCATTCGAAAATAAAAGTTTTGGCGAACTCCCAATACTATCGGGAAAATATTCCTTATAAAATTATTTTGACAGTAGTAGTTATATAAAAAAAGCCGCCAATATTTATCTTCTTTATTACTAAAGGCATTAAAACGTTTAGAATCTTTAAAATAAACGTTTTCGTGAGTAAAATCCTCAGGAAAAGAAAAAATCTTATTGGGAATTTTACTGACGGGATATATAGTCGATTGGGAAATATAATTGGCAAGTACCATTGTAAATTCTTCCATCACAGAACCTTTAAATTCATGATTAATAGTATAAAGAGCTTTAGAATTTTTAAATAATTGATAAGTGTTAGCGTAATCAATATTTCTAAAGGAATATATCCCCAAATCATGCTGACCAAATAATTTTATAACTAATTTTTGCTTTAAATTATAATCACCAATTAAAAAATTATTAAAAAGGGAAGTGTCATCTTCTAATTTCGGAATAACTTTATTCTTTTTATGCTCTGAGTATAACTTTAAAGTACTACGGTTTTCCTTGATTATTTTTTGTATAGATGTTCCTTTTATGTCTTTATACCAACTTGAATGAACTTTATTTGTTCCTTCATGAAAAAAATCCAAACTATCACATACAAAACTTAAATACGGAATAAGCGACGTTGAAATATAAAAAGTGATTCTAATATCTGATTTTGATATTTTATGCAACAATTCATATACTTCATGTACTTCAATTAGTAATTCTTTATAAGAGATTTGTTTCAATTTTTTTATTTCACTCATAAATTACCTCTTCCCAAATATTTAACCCAATGTATTTAACTTTACAACTCATTATTTAAAACAGAACAATTACTCACGTTAGCAATAGCCCTGCTTTTATTTCATCTTTATATACAAAAAGAGTTCAGTAAGTTTACTGAACTCTTTTGCGAATATGTGTTACTAAAAAGTATACTAGTTCCTACAGAACTAGTATGCCCTTGATTAATCGATTCTAAGCCGAACAAGGACTCCACAGGTTCAAAATAATTATAACTTGATTGCAAATAGCTTACAATTTTTTTATTAAAGAACTTTTATAAATTCCTATTCCTGTTAGTCTTTTTTAAATCGCAACCTCGTCATCAGCTGATAGAGTTTCCTGTTCATTTACAATCCATTGTAATTCTGGTAAGTTTCCTTTTAGTTTATTTAGTTCTGTTAACTTATCAATGAAAAATTTTTCTATTGCTTCAATATGATCTTTTTCTGCTAGAAACTGAATGACTGATTTACTCGCATAAAGCATGAAGTCGTCATTTTGATCTTCTGGTCTTTGGAAAGTCCACCCTTCATTTATTTTTTCAAATTCTTCAAAAGCACTCATTAGCACAGTTTTATATTCACTATTTGCGTTAACTTCAATAAAAACTGCCACTTCCGGATAATCACTATCTTCGAATGTAAAACCACACCCTACAAATTTCCAATCACTTTGGTCATTCCTAATTACATATCGGTTATAATCGCGAAGTTCAATTGCTCGGTTTCCCCATGGTTTGGGTTTCCCGAAAAACCTTACAAAAGAGTGACTTGTTTTTCCATTCAAACATTGATCTAACATTGAAATCGTCTTTCCTAAATTCTGAACAGAATAAACGTCTTGTGGTAAAAATGTTCTTGATTTATTCAATTCTATCTCCTCCATATACTTTAAAATTTGGTTGCAGTATAAATCAGCTTTATAATTTTCTTGAAGCCAAGTAAACACTTGAAACCACTGCAGTTGACAGAACGGAGTAGAGGATTTTTCTATCTGTTTAGGGTCGAAATATTTTGTAATGTAAAAAAAGTGTGTAGAGAAGCCCGCTTTTTCGCTTTGCTGAAGGTGTTCTTGGTAACGTTGCAATTGTAAATGTCCTTCTCCACTACTAAGCTTGTTTTCAACAAAAACAAGCTTACGGATTTCACCTTGCCTAAAGGTGATGACTAAATCAGGTCTGCTGTCTGTAACATGTGTAAGTAATTTCTTGTATGTCTTTTGGGTGTGTACTTTAATATCATGGATATCAATCAAGTTTATACCAGCAAATTGTTTGAAGAAACTACTCAATATATTTTTCTGCTCAAAAAGCGGTGCAATAATTTCAGTTAGGTAGTCCTCATATGGATTAGCTTCTGAACTTCGCAATAAATTATAAATTTTTGTATATGAAGAAGACATTTTAATCCCCATTCTTGTATAATTTTATGGCCGCGAATGTTATGGCCTAATTTACACTTTAAAAATATTTTTATACAATCGTAGTGAGTTGAAGAAATGTTATTTAAAATGCTCATTGCTTATCTTTATTCTTTACTGCAACGTATTTTGAAAGATTGACACCTTTATTCACTTCAGCAGCATAAGAAACATTAAGCCCTGAAGCCTGAACAATGTCCTTAGGTTTATAACCATGATTAAGAATATATTCTCCATATATGATTCCAAACAAGTGAATATTTACTGCCTTCTCTCCTTCCTTAGCATTTGTATACATTTCCTTTAAACGTCTAGCTAATTCATCTCTGGTCATTTTCAATACCTCCACTAGTTATTTTATTTTAATAAATTTTTTACAGCCTTATATCAAAAAAGGTAGGACAGGATATCCTACCTTTTTAAATTTATACAATGAAATTTTAGAAATTCAAGCTTTCTCTAATTAAGCTGGGTCAGCGCTCTTGCTTTTAACATAGGTAAAGACTACAAAGCCAATAGTACCAAGTGCAATAAACCACCAAATATACGTAAAAAAGACTGCTACTAAAACTGCAGCAATTAGCAAACAACCACCAATCACTGAGGCTATGCCTGCGAATCCAAAGTAATAAACTCTGAACATTTTATGGTAAAGCATAAATAACCCAATGGTCACAATCACTATCAAAATCAGTTGAATAGTTTCCATTTCAATTCCTCCTCTTAATTTTGCATTTCTTGATTATTATTTAACCAATCCAAAAGCATTAATGCTGTTTCATTAGTAGGGTTGAGGTCTAGCGCATTCTGAGCACTGGTTTCTGCCTTTTTAAAATCATTGAGTAGATACCATAGAATTCCTTGCTTTGCTATAGACCGATCATTTAAAGGGTTATTAACAATAGAATGATTAAGATCGCTGAATGCACTCTCTCTGTCGTCATATTCCTTAAAGGTGAGGTCTGCTCGAAATTCATAAAAATTTGAAACATCTGTAGCGCTGTAGCAGTTCATTTCAATTAGCTTTGAATAGGCACGGATTGCTTTGGCAATATCCCCTTTATCTTGCGCCATATCCGCTTCTTTGAGAAATAACATTTTAAAAAGGGTCACGGGTGCAATGGACGGGCGTCCATTATCAGCACAATAATAAAGCGTGGTAATCCGTTCAATGAAGGAGAAATCAATCAATGCATCAACGGCCCGAAGGAAGTGATCACGTGGCACTAGCTCATCAATGGTTACCGTGGTTTTGTCATGACGGTGATTTTGAACAGAACCCAACATGGTTCGCTCACTCCTTTTTTTGTCAGTATACGCCGATTCGCTCGAATTGAATAGTTAAAAACACGAGTGTAGTGGAGACAGGCGACTCCTGCGGGAACAGCACGAGCCGAAGACCCTGCAGGAGCGCCAGCGACGAAGCGGCTGAGGCCGTACCCGCGGAAAGCGTCCGGCTGGAACGAAAAGCAAAAAAACTGTCGAGGTTTCTCGACAGTCTTTTTTTGTTTATTTCGATACTTTTTTGATGTAAACTGAAAGAAAAAAGAAGGAGCGAAGTCCCATGATTGGTCCCGTCAAAAATCACCGTCATGAACAGGTCACCGTCTCAATTG
>NZ_JASISN010000044.1:0-4041 GCF_030063085.1 Planococcus sp. S3-L1
TGAATGTAACTTATTGTGAATTAAGTTACATTCAAAACTAGAAAAAGTAACAGTGAAATTACTAGAATAGTTCAACGGGAAGGACGTCTATCCTCCCGCCAGGAAGGAGAAATTTATGGTATTTGTTCACTTTAATGACTGGAGAAAAAATCTTACCAAGAGAGATAAACAGCAAAAGCATGAAATTAATATTTTTGAGTTAATTTTTTCTAGGAAGGCTACAGAGTTGGGCCTGATTATAGAAGAACATGAATTAATTAATATTTTTTGTTTAGGTAATGAACGAAGCCCTTATTCTTTAAAAAAACAACCGGAGATTGGTCAGATCCAAGTGAATGTAACTTATAGCTTCCAATCATTTTTTTCCTTAGAATCTACTGAATCGAAGTTTGGGGAATTCAAGCAACTAATTCATTTATATGCGGTACCTGTTTTACTGGAATGTTCTCCTTTGCCAAAGGATATTATTCTGGAGATAGTAGACCATTCACTTGAACAGATTCCTGCTCAAAACTATGAAGCTGTGTTTTTAGCAGGAAAAACTCCGAAAAAGAGCCCCAGCCGGAAAAAAGTAGCGTTATTAAAAGGCATTCATCGCGTCGAAGGGTTTCAATTATACTGTGAAGTCTATGATGCGAGAGGGATGCGAATTGTAAATAAACTGCTGGTGGAAGAAGTAGGAGAAGCAAATGCATACTCCAGGTTTTTAGGGGAACTGAAATGGCAAAGCGAATCGTTGATCGTTGTCAAATCCCCATACAGCAGTTGGCAGGCCACTATCGAAGTTTAGATTTTCGAATGTAACTTAATAGCAATTAAGTTACATTCGGAACCTGTAAAATAAAAGAGTCGCTGATTTCAAAAAATCAGCAACTCTTTTGTATTTATGCTCATTTTTATAGCTGGAATAGATAAAACGAAAAGAAGATTAGAAATATAGCCAGGACTGTAAGGATTCTGTTCGTTCTTTTACTGATCTCTTTGTCCAGAAATGAGATTTTACCAAAAAGAGTACTTAAAATATAAGCTAAAACACCTGCTAAAATAGCCACTATTAACGTGCGGAAATCGTAAATATAATCATCAATATAACTGACAAGAATAATGGAGAAGGCAACAGAAAACCCATTCATGTGATACTTTAAGTTATATTTTTTTCCGCTGTTCAAATTCATTTCGCCCCTTAGTTCAGCAAGTTTATAATTACTATACCAATTAACTTCCAGTAAAGTTTCATTTTTTCAAAAAAGAGGAATTTATTAAAAGGTTTTTTGATGCTTTTGAATGTAACATAAGTCTAATTAAGTTACTTTCAAAATCCATAAAAAACCTCCATCTACTGAGTGAGTATTTTCGTTTCTTTTATTCAGAATCGGGTTCTGGTTCAGTTACTTTTCTCACGATGAAACCTAATGATATTCCGACAATCATGATACCCATTCCACCAAAATCCATGTCTCCTGTTACTAGACCCAATACTGGCCAAATAATGAGGACTACAAAAATGGACAAAAAGAGATATTTCATTTTGCACCTCCTGAAAATTATTTTATCTTTTCGGTTATTTTATCATAAAGGAAAGAGAGGGCATATTTATGGATTATGTAAAAGACCTAAGGGCACTCGTTGGTCATAGACCATTGATTTTGTCGGGCTCGGTTGTCTTAGTTGTAAATCAAAAGAATGAGTTGCTTCTGCAGCATCGAAATGATGGTGGTTGGGGCTTGCCTGGCGGATTAATGGAGTTAGATGAAAGTTTAGAAGACACAGCAAGAAGAGAAGTAAAAGAAGAGACTGGATTAGATATTGGTGATTTAAGACTGCTAGGAGTTTTTTCAGGACCCGACTATTTTTTTAAAGTGGCTAACGGAGATGAATTTTATTCGGTGACAGCCGTTTTTTTATCGAATGATGTAAAAGGAAAAATTCAAGTAGATGAATCCGAATCTGTTGAAATACAGTTTTTTAAGTTGGATTCATTACCTGTTGGATTGACGGAGGAATACCGTAGTTACATAACCCCATTTATTGACCAACTAATTAAGTGAACAGTGGATTGAGTTAACATATCATAAGTTATCGGAAGAAAAGAAACTCAAGCACGAGTTTCTTTTTTTTGAGAAGTCTATTGTTACGAATGTTTTCTTAGGAAGTTTGTTTTACATTTTAATGGTAAAATTCATAAGAGAACTTTAAAAAAATTCATATAGAGGTGGAATCATGTGCCTAAAATTGACAATATGTTAGCGATTCTATGGATGCTTCGTTCAGGCGAAAAGATTACTGCAAAACAAATTTCAGAAAAGTTAGAGCTGAATATTAGAACCGTGTATCGATACATTGATACAATCTCAACAAGTGGCGTACCTATAATTTCAGAACCGGGACATAACGGTGGATACACTTTAATGAATAATTTTATAGATGCACCTCTTTTTTTTGATTATGAAGAGCAAACCTCGCTCTTTCACGCTGCTGTTTTTGCAGAAGAAGCCGGATATTATGGTGGTGCAGCACTAAATAGGGCTATTTCAAAACTAAGTAAATACTCAAATCAAGAACAGGAAATAAAGGTAAACCACCATGTAACGAATCTTGAAGTAATCAGCCGAGTGGGTTCAACTTCTGTGAAACCTTTTTTGAAGGAATTAGAGCAAGCCTTAGCGGACGAGTACACAGTAAAAATTCGATATGAGAAAAGTGGCGAAAAACAATTGCATGATAGACTGGTCGATCCGTACAGGATACTCTATTGGAATAATCAGTGGTACGCGATTGGATATTGTCATCTTCGGAATGATCTCCGTAGTTTTAGAGTGGATCGAATTGAGAGTCTAACGCTAACAGAAAATAAGTTTAGCCGACCAGGAAATTTTTCTGCACGTGACTTTTTTATAAAAAATCTTCTTCCCACTGCAGAAGATAAGGAAGGGATTATTTCTTTGGTTGTTAATGGGGAGAAAAGTGTACTGGATGATGTTTGCAAACATTGGTTCCTAGGACATTACTTACAAGAACGGACTTCCAATCAAGCCGTTTTTCTTCTTGAAAAAGATGTGTTGCATACATATGTACCTTATTTACTTTTGCCATACAATAAATCCATTCAAGTGATTCAACCAATAAGTCTAAAGAAAAGACTGGTTGAAGTTCTATCGGAATTGATTAAATTTCATGAAGTATGATAACTTCCCTGACGCTACCTGTCAGGGAAGTTATTTTATACTAGCTATATCAATTGGGATTGGAGTGTTATTGGATGCAGACAACAAACGTTTTTCTCTATGTTTTTAATACAATGTCAGACTGGGAATATGGCTACTTAATTGCTGAACTAAACTCAGGAAGATATTTCAAAAAAGATGTAGCCCCTTTAAAAGTAACTACAGTAGGGGTTAATAAAGAAATGATTACGACGATGGGGGGACTGAGTATAAAACCAGACATTTCTCTTGATGAATGCACGATGGAAAGCAAAGATCTGTTAATTTTGCCAGGGGGAACTACTTGGAATGAAGAAATTCATCAATCTATCTTGGAAAGAGTGGGAGAAGCTTTACAGCTCGGCACTGTGGTTGCTGCAATTTGTGGTGCAATTGAGGCCCTCGCAAATATGGGGTATTTAGACACTAGAAAGCATACAAGTAATAACTTGGAATATACTAAAATGGTATGTCCTACGTATAAAGGGGAAAAGTTCTATGAGGTAGAATCGGGGGTATCCGATGCGAATTTAGTTACTGCGTCAGGAATAGCTCCTTTAGAATTTGCAATGGAAGTTCTAAAAAAATTAGATGTATTTGCACCTGATACGTTACATTCGTGGTATAACCTGAACAAGACTCAAGAACCTGAATACTTTTTCCAATTAATGAACTCATTAAATAACTAAAGTGCTTAAAATTCTCCATTTCTCTATCTTGATTTGTAGAGAAATTGGGATTTTTTATTTAGGGATTTCCAAATCGTTGCAAATCTACAGTTTGCTGATGCTACTCCAATATCAAATAATATATAAAATGAAATTAGTTAACATATGAC
>NZ_JASISN010000045.1:0-1722 GCF_030063085.1 Planococcus sp. S3-L1
AGGTTCTTACGCTTTTTTGGTGAAATTGATTGTGACCTTGAGTAAAAAATCAGGCCATTATTTCAAAATAGTTACCACTGGTAAAGAATCCGATTCTTCAATACTTGAAATCCAGCTCGTCCATACATCATGCGTTTAATCATTTTTAGACGATTTATCTGTCCTTCTGTTGGACCATTGCTCCAATTTTTTTCAACGCTTAACTTGACTGCGCTTAAATCCTGGAGGATGCCATTGGCAAATGATTGGAAAAAAGAGAAATTCTCTAACTGTGGCTTTTCCAACCAGTCTATCAGGTTAATTACCTTTTTTTCCTTAAACAATTTTCGAAATGAATGAACGAGCTCATCGAGCTTTATGATTTGTGGAAAGGTCTTCAATATCTCGGAGTGCAGATTGTTAATCCTCTCGAGATGCTTCTCTTTTTCACTGTCCCAAAGAATGTGAATGACCTTTTGACGAATTGAAATCGCTATTGGCTTTCCTTGTTTTGTTTGTTTCCGTTCACTGGAAATCATATTAGTTAAAGTTGAAATGGACCCCGTGTATCCCTTAGAACGACAGGCCTTTTCAATAAATCCACTTGATTGTCTTTCTAAAATCAATGAGCGAATCAAGGGACGAAATTGTTGGAAAGCTGAAGTACGTTGAGTTTCTGGCTTTTCTGTATAACCCAAGTACTTAACTATTGTCGCAAACGAAATACCGAGTAATCGTTGAATTTCGACTTTGGAATAGCCTTCTTTATAAAGAGATTGAACCTGTTGGATGCGGCTCCACTTTTTATCTTGATTCTGAATTCGTTTCTGTTCATGTTTACGCAACTTGATGGTTACTACATTTTTGGAAACTGATTCAGCGGTGCCTGGTGGCACCCATTTAGCAGGTAACAACGCACCAATTGTATTCTTGAGCGCTTCGAATAACTGATGGAGAAGATGCCAGCGATCTGCCACTTGCAAAATATTTGGAGAAGCTGATTTAACAGCTGCGGCATAAAGTTTGGATCCATCACGGGTGATTAATTCTATTTCCGGATATTTTTGGAGCCACTCGGTTACTTTAGCGGGTTGTCGTGTATCCAACATATCCACCGGTTTACGCGTCTGTAAATCGATGAAGAGGGTTCCGTAAGTGAACCGTTTTTTAAAGGCAAAATCATCGATGCCTACGAAAGGGAGACGGTGTAGAATCAAAAGTGACCGACTTCACTCGTCTGAGCAATGTATCATGGCTTACGGGAATGTGCATCGTCCGGCAGACTTTTTCCGCAGTTAAACAGTTCGTTGAAAAAGCAATTTTCTCGATGATGTCTTCTAAGCGATCCGTCTTTCTCTTATAGGATTGAAGCCAGGATAACCGTTCCGTAAACACTTTCGTTGGACAATCCCGGTTATCACAAAACCATTTGTGAAGCAGTGCCTGAAAATGCACATGCAGGTCTGAAATAGGCAAGTCGTCTACTTTTCGGGAATATCGGCTGTGGGCTCGGTGAGAAATCTGATGACAAGCCGGACATAGCGCCGAAGAGGAGTGGACTTCAATGATGAAAAACAGTTCTTCTTCCGTCTGTTTCTGATAAAGAAGCCGGAGGTTTTCGTCTAAATGAAAAAGAGTTTCTTCCATTAGTGTCTTCATCTTGTTCAGCGACCTTTCAAGTTTTTGGTATTCCTATACCCGGAAACCAATAAAAAGAAGCATCACCAAAAAAGCGTAAGAACC
>NZ_JASISN010000046.1:0-1672 GCF_030063085.1 Planococcus sp. S3-L1
GACACAGCGTTTAATGTGAAATAAGTCAAGCGCTAACTATAAGGAATTTTGACAACACAAAACCAAAGATCAACTGGAATAAAATTGAAATCGACAATCACAGAACAGTAATGAAGGCATTTCTCCGCAACGCACAAAGCCTTGTTGTTTGTTTCCACAGGGATACAGCCTACTTAATGCAATCTGAGTACATTTACGTTTTATCCGTATTTGTGGAACAAGACCCATTACGCTGTGTCACGAGGTCATAATGCCTCAGGGGCGTTGATCAATGTGATCTGGCGTTCCGGAAAAATGCCGTTGTTTCTTGGCAAAGCGATCGGTTTGCTTATCTAAAGGCCATTAGGTCAGGACATAACGATTGAAGAACAAGGCTTGTTTTTCTTTGTTCCGCAGCTTACTGGCAATCACGGATTGTAGGCTTTTGCCCCCAGACTCAGGTTGATAGACCTGTTTCTTTTTCATCATGGCGAATGCAAGGCGCAGTAAGCGATTACCTAGGGCGATATAGATTTGACCCATCTTTTTGCCCTTCGCTTTCATTTCTTCCGCCTTTTTCTGCATAGCCGGATTCTGGCCCTTCATGGCTTTGCCGGCCCGGTACACAGCCGCTCGAAAATCAGCCCGTCCTTGTTTGGAAATATGATGGGTGGTCGCTTTCTTACCGCCTGACTGGCGGATGATCGGGTTGGTGCCGGCCATCTTGATGAGCTGTTCGGGTCGGTTGAACAAGGAGAGATCTCCAATTTCAGCTGTCAGTTCACAAGCCGTGGTCACTCCGACGCCTGGGATGCTCAACAGGATTCCTCCGTCTGTTTGGAGAAGCACCCGTTCCATCTCTGCTTTTACCCGCGTCACTTGTGCTGTCTCCATTTCCAGCTCATCGAGCTTCAATCGCAACAGGAGAAGCTCTGCCTGCAGATCAGCTTTGGATTTGGAGACCGATTGACGAGCGAATCGGATCAGGCGCTCAATGGATTGGTCACGCAACTTTAAGTTCTGTTCAATCGAAAGCCGGCGCAATCCCTCTTCCCCTAATTCCAAGATATCCGAAGGATGTGGATAGTGACGCATCAAGTAAAGCGATGACTTGGAGTCGAAAGTCCAGAAAATCTTTAAGGTGACCTGTTCTCCCTCCACTGTTTCCACAACTCCCTGAAACTCCCGGAAGATATGATCCATATAGAGCCGGATATGGTTAACCGTTCGCGAACGGGCATCAATCAATGTCCGGTGCGCCCGTGATAGGGTTTTGAGTTGTTCCAACAACGGAAGGGCCTCCTGGCTTGTCTGACCGCGTCCATGTAGGAGGGATTGAGTGATTGCCATCAAATCCACATTGTCGGTCTTCGTGTAATTCAGCACGGTCTCTCGTTCTTTCGCTGTCGTGGCAGCGTTAATAATCCGGACAATGAATTTCTCCTGTTCACAGAGACGGACCAGATCTTCGTAATAATGCCCGGTCGTCTCGATGCCCACGACCACTTCTTCAAATCCATATCCTTCTCTAGCCTGTTCAATTTCCTTCACCAGTTTTTCAAAACCGGCAGAGGCGGCATTGAATTCAAACGGTTTGACGAGGATATCCCCGTATACATTGCAGATCATCGCGGCGTTCACAAACTTGGCGGCATCAATCGCCACAATACAAATCTTTTCGGCATTTGCCCCT
>NZ_JASISN010000047.1:0-1498 GCF_030063085.1 Planococcus sp. S3-L1
CATAGCTGTCAACTTAAGAAATAACGTGGAGTATGCCCATTAAATTTGTACGATATGGGGGTTTGAATTAGGGGAATATCGGAAATGGTGATAACTAAGAACGCCAACTAGCCTCCCTTTTTTGGGGGAGGCTGTGGGTGGGTGGGTAATTCTAGTTGAGTTGAAGGCGTTTCAAGGCTGTTCCTTTAGCGGAATTCGGCTTCCGTGCAGTCCTGCTGAGTAAGTGGGAAATCAAGGGGACAAAAGCCAGAAGCGTCTTCTTTTTTTGTTTGACGGCTTCATACATTTGTGCCAAAAACTCACAGGCGATACTTCGAATCGCGATGGTTTCACTAATTTCTTTCTCCTCGATTTCCCAAATCGCATTCCGAAGTTGATACGCAATCAATTGGCTTAACAGGAAAACCAGTAATGTGGCATATATATGGCAGAGCCAGCGCTCTTGTTTGATCAACCGGAAATGATCGATTTCCAAATAGGATTTCAATGCCTTAAAGATCAATTCAATTTGCCAACGCATGCGATACAACTCAACGAGGTGCGAACCTGAAACCGGTTCGGGTAAGTTGGTCATATATCCGGTTATTCTGGCTAAATCACGAACCAACTGCTTGGGTTTCTTCCCACTTTTGGTCGCCCGGCGCTGAATTTTTTTCAGTCGCTGTTGTCGGTCTTCTTCGCCATGGGCAACTAGCACACATCGTGCTGGAAAATGCGCATCGTGCCCAAAGTAAACTTGTTCCAGTTCCAAGATTTCTCCCGGTACCATGTTCTCGCAAAGGAGATCGAGTTCAATGCGTTGATACTCACTACTCTTCACCACAGATCCATTCGGATGATAGGCAGGGAACGGGTTTTGATAGGCCAAATAAGCGTCGTTTCGAAACTTGGTGAGAAAGTAGTTGTGGTTTTCATCAATCTTCTCCAATAAGTGGAAATGGAAATAGCCAAGGTCTTGCAAGCACAATTCTTGCTCGTCCAGAAACGGCACCCGTTTCCCTCCCATGACGGTGTCGTTGACGTTGTCCAGATCGACACGCAAAAAGGTCAGTCGTCCCGTCAACACATCAAATTCATGTTGGATTTTCACGGAGGTTTGGCGTGTTTTTTTCGCGCGCGCTTTCAATGAATTGGGCACATCGATATGCGTGGCATCTAAGATGCGCAAGCTCGTAAACGGCCAATCCACGGCCACTGGATGTTTCGCTAGTTCAAGCGATTGCTGAATCTGGAATAACTCTTCGACCAACCGTTGAAGAAAATGGACAGCTTGCTTAGTGAACTTCTTATCGATTGCGGTACGACTGATGTCGATTTCCTGATCGGCCAAGAGCTTGGTGCTGAGTTCTTGCAAGCTCGGATCGATGAAGTTTCCATGGGCCTGAAAAAGCAACGACAGAAAATCGCTGGCGGTTAGTTTTCTCTTACGTTGAATAAATCCCGTTTCTTTGGCTAGGGCGTCGACCTTTTCTGGTTCCAGGAATGCAAATAGTGCATC
>NZ_JASISN010000048.1:0-1460 GCF_030063085.1 Planococcus sp. S3-L1
TTGAATGTAACTTATGTGCAGTTAAGTTACATTCAAAAAATTTAAGAGAGTAGTTTTACAAACTTTAAATAACCGTAATTATTAGGCGAGCAGCTAGATATCAGCCAAGTTCTCTTGTTTGGTGTCGCTCTTGGTGTAATTTCTTCGATTGGTCACTTAGCTTTGTTATTTATATTTAATTATTCAATAAATTATAAACTGTAAAAGTAAAATATATGGTAAAATCAAGAAAAATCGAAAGGGGAATTACTATGCCCATAATTAGACTTCTTGATGATATGGTCGGAGCCGTTGTTGATGTGCTCAAACTTGTCGGTTATTTTCTTGTTGGGGTTATCGGTGTAACTATTCCGCTGTACGGAATAGCCAAATTATTTGATTTGATTGTCTATATCTTTTACTAATGAAAAAATTCAAATAGAGAAGATAAGTTTAAATAAAATGAAATATACAAATGAAAGGTCGTGTTCGAAAAAGAGCACGGCTTTTTATTGAATCTGAATGTAACTTATTGTGAATTAATTTACATTCGAAACCTTAGAAACTAAAAGCTTAAGGAGGGGCGAAGTATGAGCTTAGAACACGAATTTTTCTTAGTCCCCAATACAGTTACCTATCAAGAGTTGATGAGGAGCAATGAGAAAAATCTAGACATTATTGACTCCCTAGATATCCCAGACGATTTGATTCAATACATAGCAGATTCTCTGAGTTGGATTCCATGTAAAAATCCAGCAATATCGATGACAAGAGAAGAAACAGGAATAAATTATTATGGTGTCACCCTCTTTGATCAAACGTCAGCAGCCACGATGAAAAGCATTTTTATCGCTTGGCACTCTTTGTTTACAAACTCCCCTGAAAAACTGGAGCTGACTGGAGAATTTGTGCTTTCTTCCAAAAAAAATATACTAGGGACGCATGAACGTTTAATTTTTAGTAGAGATGACGTTCTTGAGTTACTAGAGAGATTGCTATCTATGATTGAAAGGCTGGAAGAAGGGAATCTTTACCTCTACCATCTTGGAATATAAAAAACTGAATGTAACTTAATAGCAATTAAATTACATTCAAAAAGGCCAAGCAAGGGAATTCATCCCTCACTTAGCCTTTACCGTGATTCTCATAAAAACGTTATAAAATAATTTACTATCCGCGATTAAATTAAGCACACATATGTGTTAATTGATTATTCATCTTCTGGCATATCAGGGAAAACAATTGTTTTTTCGTTTATTAATAATTTAGGATTTAAATTATAATTTGTATGAAGAAAATCAATCTTATCGTCTTCAAACTGAATAACTGCAATCAAAGCATTCTCGTAATCAACAACTGCAACCTTATTCGAATTAAGATATATTTCACTTTCCGGGTGCATCTCTATAAACCAACCATTTTTACAATCAAATTTTTTCATTTTCATTTCCCCTTATTTATATACTTAAGTTATTACTTTA
>NZ_JASISN010000049.1:0-1252 GCF_030063085.1 Planococcus sp. S3-L1
CACGCGTGTTGATTAGCCAGAATCATCCAAATGAATACAAAAAGAGACACCTTTCTTGTAGACTGTAAGTGCGAACCAACAACTACAGGAAGAGGTGTCCCTTATGAAACAGAATACCATGTTCCCGAATTTGATTCAAAAGTTTATTACGGATGAAGATGTGGCCTTACTCACGAAACTGATCGGCTATGAAGATACTGCCCGCAAGCTCACCGTCGGCAAGCTGATCGAATACCTCGTCACCGCAGCGGCGTCCGAATGGAAGGGCTATCGCCATTGCGGAGATGTTGGAACTTCCGCGGGGTTGGTGGATGTCGACCACTCGACACTTTCCAAAAAGATGAAGGAACTGGACTACCACCTGATGAAGGAAGCGTTCGCTTTAATCGTCCGTAAATGCAACCGTGTCACCCGGCGTGCCCTCAAGATTCCCAACCGGCTGCTGCTGGTTGATTCCACCACCATTACCGTCGGGAGGAATCGTCTCCCTTGGGCGCTTTACCACGGCGAGCGTTCGGGCATTAAGCTTCATGTCAGCTACACACCGGAAACCAGTATGCCACTTGACGTGATAGAAACTACCGGTCTGGTGCACGATGGACCGGTCGGCGAAGGGTTGAGCGACCGGCGGTTTATCCTGGTGCAGGACCGGGCGTATTTCAACATCAAACGCATCGATCAGTTTGTTTCAGATAAACAGGACTTCGTCATTCGAATGAAAGAAAATGTGGAACTATCGACGATCCGGTCGCTTCAGCGCCTGCCGGAAGAAGGTTCCAATGTCACGCGCGACTTCACCTGCTGGCTGGGAACGCCTCAATCACGTTCGAAGAAACGGCACCGCGTGGTCTTTTTCACTGATCATGAAGGGCATGAGATCCGTGTCGTCACCAGCCTGCTCCATGTATCAGCCGAGGCTATCGCCGGCATGTACAAAGCACGATGGGGCATCGAATCCTTTTTCCGCTGGATCAAACAAAACCTGAATGTGCCGAAGGTATTCGGCCAGACGCCCAATGCCGTCTATAACCAATTATTTGCGGCTTTAATCGCATATGTCCTCATCCAGTGGCTGTATCAAAAAACAAAATCGGGCATCCGGACCCCCGCCTTATCGCTTCTGGCCTTTCAGCGAACGCTATTGACCGGCACCTTACCGCTGATTTGGCTGGATGCACTGACGACGTTTCTCTACGAGTACTTTACGCTCAGCAGGAGCAGTCTGTCATTTATTGGTTAATC
Source organism: Planococcus sp. S3-L1 (assembly GCF_030063085.1). Classification (NCBI taxonomy): domain Bacteria; kingdom Bacillati; phylum Bacillota; class Bacilli; order Caryophanales; family Caryophanaceae; genus Planococcus; species Planococcus sp. S3-L1. The sequence goes on from NZ_JASISN010000049.1 coordinate 1,243, forward strand.
AACACGCGTG
>NZ_JASISN010000004.1:0-275664 GCF_030063085.1 Planococcus sp. S3-L1
TTCATCCGTGGTAAGATGGGTGTAGGTCATTCGTGGTCACTCCTCTGTTTTTCTTTGGTCGGAAAATACATGTAGAGTGTACCATGAATGACTTTTTTAGTTGTCTAGCTTAATTTTACAATCGGCGACTAGAAAAAAGGAGCAAGTCATTGGCATGCTCCTTTTTTCTATAAACTTAATTTAAAATCGTCAACCATAAGTACAGGCCAGTCAATGTGATAAACAAAGTCGGAACCGTCAAAATGATGCCGATTTTAAAATAATAACCCCAACTAATCTCTACCCCTTTTGTTTTTAATACATGAAGCCATAATAATGTTGCCAGTGAACCAATCGGTGTAATTTTTGGCCCTAAATCTGATCCAATCACATTCGCATAGATTAAAGCTTCTCTAACAACTCCAGTTGTCTCTGTTTCAGCAATTGCCAATGCATCAATCATAACAGTCGGCATATTATTCATAACCGATGACAAAATAGCAGCGATAAAGCCCATGCCAATTGTCGCTGCATACAGACCGTGACTCGCTGTCCACTCGATTGCGGTAGCCAACACCGATGTGAGACCCACATTTTTCAAGCCGTACACAACGACATACATACCGATTGAGAAAAAGACAACCGCCCAAGGAGCCCCTTTTAAAACTTTCATCGTTTCAACTGATTTACTCTTCCTCGCAATGGCTAGAAAAATAATAGCAATCGCTCCTGCAATAAAGGATACCGGAATATTTAAAGCCTCGCTACTGAAATAGCCAATTAGTAAAATTGCTAGCACTACCCAAGATAAACGGAAAATTCTCAAATCTTTTATTGCTGAAGCTGGTGTTTTTAATGCACTGTCATCAAAATGTTTTGGAATATCTTTTCGGAAATATAAATACAAGACCAACATACTTGCAGCTATGCTGAATAAGTTCGGTACAAGCATCCGGATTGCATATTCGGTAAAGCCAATATTAAAAAAATCAGCCGATACGATGTTGACTAAGTTGCTGACAACAAATGGCAAAGAGGCAGTATCAGCGATAAAGCCACTCGCCATAATAAATGGCAAGATCATTGCATCTTTGAATTTCAATGCACGAACCATTGCCAACACGATAGGTGTCAAAATTAGCGCTGCTCCGTCATTCGCAAACAACGCTGCGACAACCGCCCCTAGCATGGTAACTAAGAAAAACATCCGCAAGCCACTGCCTTTGGCAAAACGTGCCATATGTAAAGCTGCCCATTCGAAAAAACCAATTTCATCAAGAATCAACGAAATGATAATCAATGCAACAAACGTTAAGGTCGCATTCCAAACAATTCCCGTTACGTCCCAGACATCCCCAAAATCAACTACGCCAAACAGCAAGGCAACAATTGCCCCAGCAATAGCAGACCAGCCGATTGACAAGCCTTTTGGCTGCCAAATCACAAAAATCAATGTAACGATAAATATAAAACTTGCTAACCAAACATCCACTTTCACACAACTCCTTATTCACAATTTGCTGCTCTTTTTTCTACAATCAATAAACCACTGGCGCAAACTCTAACTAATCGAGTCATCATTAAATTCACACTGCACTTGCTCTATTTATCGCTACAGCACCCCCTCATTATATAAGCATTTACTTATGTATTCAAGAGACAATCTTAAAAGCTAATTTGGTTTATGTAATCTGTATGTTAGATTTTCCCTACATAAAAAGCCAAAGCAGTGTTTACAGATGAATCCATAGCGCAAATCTAGGACCGGTACACAATTGCCCTAGCAAGTGTCTTCCGTCCTATCAAGGGCAATCGTGCGCTTTAGAGATTTCACCTCCGAACCTCGAAAAAGTGCATATCAAGTTTGGCATTATGAGCCGCAATTTAAAAAAACAGACGGAGAAAAAGAGTTTCTTTTTCTCTGTCTGTTTTATGTTAGAGGGGCATTGACAGCTTTTTAAGCTAATTGCTCCAGTACACGTAATGATTCTCGGTTGAATGCCGGAATGTCATCAGGTTGACGACTAGTGACCAATTGATCTTGGCACACGACTACTTCTTCATCAAGGACCGTCGCACCTGCGTATTCCATATCGACTTGAATCGACTTATAACCTGTAGCTTTACGACCTTCTAACGCTTTGGCCGTAATTAATAATTGAGGTCCATGACAAATTGCGAAGACCGGTTTTTTCGCATCCATGAAAGTTTTTGCAAACTCCACAAATCGGCTATCTTCACGTAACAGATCCGGTGAAAATCCGCCAGGCAAGAACAAGGCATCAAAGTCATCTGGGCTAACATCATCAATGCTTTTATCAATGGTGACAACAGCCTCACCTTGTTTGCCAGTTACTTTTTTCCCCACTTCTTTTTCGATTGTGAAAACTTCATGACCTGCATCATTAAACGCTTTTGATGGATCTGTATATTCCACATCTTCAAACATATCTGTCAGTAAAGTTGCAATTTTCGCCACTATCTTTCACTCCTTCTGTCTATTCATTCTCTTTCAGTATTCCACCAAAAGATGAAGATAAACAACAATTAGCGAAATTTCGAGACGAAAGGGTTTCCTGTTTCCCAAAAGCGATAAGGATAGTCGACCGCTTCTAGTGAATTGCCGATACCTACACGAGGTCCAACCGATATTTCTTGAACCGGTTCTCCTTGAGCGATGTAAAGTGGCTTTTCCGAAAAATGATGACCGTAATAATCCATTGTAATCGCCATTGCTTTAGTCAATTTTCCCGGTCCACTAGTCCACTGTTTGATCGGCATGTGTCTGCCGCGCAGTTCTGCCATCAGTTCGATGCCTTCGACCGGTTCGACTGCACGTATCAAAATAGCTCGCGGTGTGTCTTCCGGTCCCGCGACGACATTGATCAATGTGTGAGTATGCATTTGATACGTATAGACAAGGCCAGGTTTACCAAACATGATTTCCGTACGTTTAGTCCGACGATTCCCGAAGCTATGTGCAGCGCGATCTTCTGCTCCCATATAAGCTTCAGTTTCAATAATCCGTCCAGCAACAATGCCTTCTGGCAATTCATGGACCAACATTTGACCAATCAAACTACGCGTAAGTTCCAATGTCGGCGCGTCAAAAAAATCTTCAGCCACTGGCGTAAACATAACATCTCCTCCTACCCATATTATACTGAGTGGGTGGCCGTCACTGCATGGATAAGCGGTTCGATTTCCTGAATTCGATCTTCGTTAAAGGCATCCACAATGGCACTTCCCACAATAAATCCATCCACATCGTCGCGCAACATATCGACATGGCTACTCTTCGAAATTCCGAATCCAGCATAAACCGGAACCGGGCTTTTCTCACGAACTTTGCGCATAAATGCTTTTACATCCTCTGACATCTCATCACGAGATCCCGTTATTCCTTTAACCGTAACCGCGTAAACAAAACCTTGTGCCTCCCGAAGAATACCGTCCAAGCGAACGTCCGTTGTCGTCAGTGTCACCAGTTGAATCAACTTAATGCCTTCTTTATCGACATAAGGTTGCACTAATTGTTTGTGTTCATATGGCAGGTCTGGAATGATGACGCCTGAAATTCCAGCTTTGCTGCATTCAGTAGCAAAGCGTTCTACACCAAACCTCATCACGGGATTTAAATAAGTCATTACGAGCAAAGGAATTGTAACCTCAAAGGTCCAACTTTTTAGTTCTTCCAATACTTTTTGCAGTGTGACACCATGCTTTAAAGCACGATTTCCAGCCGCTTCAATCGTCGGACCATCTGCGACCGGATCTGAAAAAGGAATGCCAATTTCGATAGCAGTTACTCCTGCCCCTTGCAAATACTGTACTTGATTTTTCAGACGGTCAAGACCGCCATCTCCAGCCATAATATAAGCAACAAAGGCTTTGTTTCCCGTTTTTTTTAGTTGCTCTAATCGATTCATGATAGCCCCTCCAGGTTCTCTGCGTATGTCGCCATATCTTTATCTCCACGACCGGACACACAAATAATCAGTATCTGGTCTTTGGTCATAGACTTTGCTTGTTTTTCTGCTTCTGCAATAGCATGCGCCGTTTCAAGTGCTGGAATAATTCCTTCAAGACGAGACATGCTGACAACTGCAGCCAGTGCTTCATCATCGGTAATTGACCGGTATTCAACACGACCAATATCTGCTAAATAAGCATGCTCTGGTCCAATGCCTGGATAATCAAGCCCCGCAGAAATCGAATGCGCTTCCTGCACTTGGCCTGCATCATCTTGCAATAACTTCATTAAGGCGCCGTGGAGCACACCTTCTGTTCCTTTCGTTAAGGTTGCAGCGTGTTTATCTGTATCCACACCTTGACCAGCTGCTTCAACGCCAATCAACTTGACTTCTTTATCTTGAATAAACGGATAAAACATACCGATCGCATTGCTGCCACCACCTACACACGCCAAAATAGCGTCAGGCAAACGCCCTTCTTTTTCAAGAATTTGACGTCTTGTTTCTACGCCAATCACACTTTGAAAATCACGGACCATCGTTGGAAACGGATGTGGACCGAGAGCCGAACCGATTAAGTAATGCGTATCTTCTACATTGGCAACCCAGTAACGCAAAGCTTCATTGACCGCATCTTTTAAGGTCGCACTGCCTTTTGTGACACTTTCCACACGTGCCCCTAAAAGCTTCATACGGAAAACGTTCAATTGCTGACGCTTAATGTCTTCTTCACCCATGAAAATAACACAATCCAAATCGAACAGTGCACAAATTGTCGCAGTCGCCACACCGTGCTGACCTGCTCCTGTTTCTGCTACAATTTTACGTTTTCCCATTCGCATCGCAAGTAGCGCCTGACCAATCGCGTTGTTTACTTTGTGCGCACCGGTATGATTCAAGTCTTCTCGTTTTAAGTAGATTTTTGGTCCACCATATGCTTCAGTCATGCGTTTTGCGAAGGTCAATGGCTGTTCACGACCCACATACTCCGATAAATAATGATGGTATTCCTTATGAAATTCCGGATCTTCTTTTACTTCATTATAAGCATCTTCTAATTCCTTAACGGCTTTCATTAATGTTTCTGGCACAAATTGCCCCCCGTATTTACCGAAAAAACCTACTTTTTCTATCGTCTGTTCCATCGAATCATCCTTTACCTGTTTAATAAATTTTTGTATTTTCGCTACATCTTTCTGGCGCTCTGTTTCAACTCCGCTAGAGACGTCTACCATGTAAGGTGTTGTTTGTTCGATTGCCGCACGGACATTTTCCGGTGTTAACCCACCCGCCACAATTAGGCGAGATGGATCGATGCCGGCTCCGTCTAGTAACGACCAATCAAACACATTACCGCTACCTCCGCGGTATTCCGTACCCGGAGCGTCCACTAAAATATAATTAGCTAAAGAATTTTTCAACTGCTCTACATCTTCTTTTGTGCGAATTGAGAAAGCCTGAATAACAGGGACACGAATAGCTTTCACCAACTCATCGGGTTCATCGCCGTGAAGCTGAACCATCGTTAGCGGAACACCTGCAACAGCGTCTTCAATTTCCTCTAATGAAGCATTAACAAAAACACCGATTTTATCGGTATCTGCTGGAATGTGTTTAGCCAGTTCAGCAGCTTGCGCAATTGTCACTTGACGTCTGCTCGGAGCAAATACGAAGCCGATAGCATCCGCACGACTTGCTGCGTCAACATGTCGCTGTTCTTGCAAGCCGCAAATTTTCACTTTTGTCATTTTACTGCCTCCTCGCTAGTCGCCTGACGAATCCAATTTCCTGGATTTTCAGATCGCATTAACGCTTCTCCCACTAAAATTCCAGAAGCTCCATTTGCGTAAGCAAATTGCGCATCTTCTTTTGTCTGCATGCCACTTTCGCTTATTAACACGCGCCCTTCGTCAAATGGGAAGTTTTTAGCTAATTGTGCTGTGCGTTCAATTGATACTTCAAAAGTTTTTAAATTACGATTATTGATACCAATTAGTTTTGCATCTAGCTCTAGTGCTATTTGCAGTTCCTGTTCATCATGAACTTCGATTAAAACTTCAAGTCCTTTTGAGAGCGCATAGTCGTTAAGACGTTTCAGCTGCTGCTTTTCCAGTGCAGCTACGATCAATAGAATAATGGTAGCTCCTGCATGTTGAGCACGATCAATTTGAATCTCACTAACCATAAAATCTTTGCACAAGACGGGAATCGATACGACTTTCGCTACTTCACACAAGTCATCAATTGATCCTTTAAAATACACTTCATCCGTAAGTACCGAAATTGCAGCCGCTCCAGCTTCTTCGTATTTTTTAGCTTGTGCAACAATATCTACTTCCACTTTGATGTCGCCTTTTGATGGAGAAGCGCGTTTAATCTCTGAGATGACGCCATTTCGTTCTTGTAGATGCCCCAGTAACGTTGTTTTTTCTGGAAAATCAATTGTATTTGGCCCAACTGGTTTATACATTTTTACCTCTTCGTATTTAGTCGCAATGATGTCATCCAATATTGTCATACAAATACCCCCGCCGCTAACCGATGCAAGTCAAAGACACGCGCGGTTTCGCCTGATTTGATTGAGGCTTTCGCCTGCTTTACGCCTTCTGTCACGTTTTCAGCTTTACCACTGACATACAGTACTACTCCTGCATTTAATGCGACTGTATCTAAATAAGGGCTATCTGTTCCGGATAAGACATCCATAAAAATTTCAGCGTTGCGCTTTGGATTGCCTCCGCGGATCGCTTCAATTGAGGCCACTTCTAAACCAACTTCATTTGGGTGAATGGTCATTTTTCGCTTACCTTGCTCATTGAAGATGATTAATTCATTCGCGCCTGCAAGTGACAGTTCATCCAAGCCACCTGCTCCGTGAACAAGCGCTCCTTTTTTTCGACCCAATCGAATTAACGCATCCGCCATTGGTTCTAGCATGTCACGACGGTAAACACCGGTCATTTGAATCGTAATTGGCAATGGATTCGCTAAAGGTCCTACTAAGTTAAAAATGGTTGGAGTTCCGATGTCTTTACGAATTTGGCGTAAGCCACCGAGTGCTGGATGGATAGCTGGTGCAAACAATAACGCAATCCCCGTCTGGTCAAGCATCATAGGAATCGAGGCAATATTCGTTTCCGTTGAAATACCAAGTGCCTCTAGCACATCGGAACTGCCTGTTTTGCTAGAAACACTGCGATTGCCATGCTTGGCAACTGTCATACCGCATCCTGCTAACACAAAAGCCGTCAACGTACTAATGTTAAAACTGTAAGAACGGTCACCACCGGTTCCACAAACATCAACAAGTTGTCCTTCGACTGTTGGAAGCGCTACTGCTTTTTCACGCATCGCTTTGACTAGTCCTACTAACTCGTCTGCCGTCTCTCCTTTTTCATGTAAATCGGACAAAAAATTCTTGATTTGTTGTTCATTTATATCGCCGTTCAACATTGCTAATGATTTTTCGTACATTCCTTGTTCACTCAAATTCTCTACTCTGCTCATACTCATCTCTCCTCGTCTCGTTTTAAATACAAAAATCCCCGCAATCAGATTGTTATCTGATTGCGGGGACGGGTTAAAAACCGCGGTACCACCACGCATTAGCGCACCAAATTTCTGCGCTCACTTAAACAGGCTCTTCGCCTTTCCCTTTAACGCAGGGCTTACGTCTCCCTTACTCGCTTCCGCTTTCAGGCAAGCTCTCCTAAGTCCATTCGCGCAGATCACCTAATCAGCTCTCACCAGCCGCTGACTCTCTAAATAGATTTCCCTGCCTACTCGTCTCAATCCTCGATTTATACACTCTTCTATTCTCGTCTTCTCTAGGCTCTTCTCTCAAACAGACTTGCTTCCGTACAACAAGTTGTTCCCTATACTAAAAGGTTTTGTTTATTCTGTCAAGTAAAAGGAAAAGCGTAGGCAGCCATGTAGATTCGACGGGCATAAGATGCTCTGGCGAAGCGGCACTCTCTACTCAAAAAAAAGCGCAAGTGTCTATAGAACTCTAGACACTTACACCCGAAAATAAGACTTACTGATAATAGCCATCTAACTCTTTTCTTAAAGCAGCTTTAAGGAATTTACCAACCGACGTTTTTGGCACTTCTTTCAAAAATACCACGTCGTCTGGAACCCACCACTTGGCAAATTGGCTCTCCAAGTACGTCAGTAATATCGCTTTCGTGGCGTCGTCTTCCGCATGACCTTCTTTTAACACGACACAAGCAAGTGGACGCTCCATCCATTTCTCATGTGGAATGGCGACAACCGCCGCTTCGAACACAGCTTCATGCGTCATCAATGCATTTTCCAGATCAACAGAAGAAATCCATTCGCCACCGCTTTTAATTAAATCTTTCGTCCGGTCCATCAGTTTGATATAGCCATCGGACTCGATTACAGCAATATCTCCTGTATAAAGCCAACCCTCTTTAAACGCTTCTTCCGTACGCTCGTCTTTATAGTATTCATCAGCGATCCAGGCACCTTTAACGTTCAGCTCACCCATCGTTTCCCCATCCCACGGTGCTTCGCCGTTTTCATTGACGATTCGTACTTCGAGGCCCGGCATCGGTAAACCTGCCATTGAACGGCGTTCGATGCGCTCATCCATCGTCATATCGGTCATTGCAGAAGTAGTAATAGCCAAACTGACAAGCGGCGCAGTTTCCGTCATGCCATACCCTGTCACAAATGGCACATTGTATTTCTCTTCAAATGCGCGGATTAATCCTTTTGGTGATGCTGATCCCCCGCAAATAATCATCCGCAGCGTGTCGATATTGCGTGGATTTGCTTCTAATTCTTTCAACACACCCATCCAAATTGTCGGGACGCCTGCAGTTAACGTAACTTTTTCTGATTCAATTAAATCTAACAACATGCCAGGAGCAAAACCGGGTCCCGGCAACACTTGTGTAGTCCCAAACAAAACTCCAGCAAATGGCAGCCCCCAAGCATTGGCATGAAACATTGGCACAATCGATAAGGCAATATCTTGTTCTGACAAGCCCATTGCATCCGACATGCCGAGCGCGTAACTATGGAGCACAAGTCCTCTGTGCGTATAGACAACGCCTTTAGGATTGCCCGTTGTTGCGGAAGTGTAACACATGCCCGCTGGTGTATTTTCGTCCAGATCTTCAGGAAATTCGAAACTGTCATCTTCAGCAGCGAGTAATTGTTCATAAGAATAAACATTGCCAAGTGTCGTTTCTGGTAAATCCACTCCATCTTTCATAATGATAAAATGCTTAACGGATTTTAGCATAGGTGCTAGTTTTTCAATCAATGGAAATAGATCGTGATCGACTACCAAAATTTCATCTTCGGCATGATTGATGACATAGGCGATGTGCTCATGTGACAAGCGAATATTAATCATGTGTAAAATAGCACCAGCACCCGGTACACCAAAATACAACTCCAAGTGACGGTGATGGTTCCAGGCGAAACTTCCCACCTTTGTGCCACGCTTCATACCAAGTCCAGTTAAAGCAGCCGCTAGTTTGCGCGAACGTACCGCAAATTCTTTATAAGGAATCCGGTGAATCATATTTTCTCCGGTACGTGAAATGATCAGTTTTTCCGGAAAATAACGCTCCGCTCTTTTTACGAAAGATGATAATAATAATGGCGAATCCATCATGTCACATCCGACTCCTTTTTCACTCTAATTTTATTATTATGAATGGGTGTTCCTATCAGGCAAGATTCGCCTTCTTTTCCGCTCGCCTTTCACTTACAGTCCCATTCGTTTAGCAACGATGGTTTTCATGATTTCGTTGGAACCGGCATATATCGCCGCCACTGGAATGTCCCTGTAGCGACGTGCAATTTTGTATTCTTCCATATAGCCATATCCACCGTGTAATTGCATGCACTCACCGGATATTTTCTTGGCGGTATCTGTCAGCCAAAATTTCGCCATCGATACTTTGGAAACAATATCTTTTCCAGCCATATGATCTTCAATGAGCGATTCTAAAAACGAATGACCCAGTTCAATTTCTGTCGCCATCTCCACTAGTTTAAACTGAGAATTTTGGAACGAACCGATCGGCTTGCCAAAGGCTTTTCTTGATTTTACGTATTCCAACGTCATTTCCAACATATCTTCTGAAGCTACTTGCGCTGCCATTGCGACGACTAGTCGCTCTTGCTGCAGTTTTTCCATCAGATAAGTAAAGCCTTTATTTTCTTCGCCAATTAAGTTCGTTGTAGGGACGATGCAATCCTCAAAATACAGTTCGGATGTATCTTGAGCATGGAGACCTACCTTGTCGAGCTTACGCCCTTTCTGAAAACCTGGTGTCCCCTCTTCTACCATTAATAGCGAAATCCCACGATGCTTCGGTTGTGCTTTCGGATCGGTTTTTACAACAACTAACACCAATGTCGAGTTAATGCCATTCGTAATAAAAGTTTTCTGCCCATTAACAATATAATTGTCGCCGTCTCGAACTGCTGTAGTTGATATATTCGCAAGATCTGATCCTGCTCCAGGCTCTGTCATCGCAATCGCTGTAATATGATCTCCCGAAATACAACCCGGTAGCCAACGCTGTTTTTGTTCTTCATTTCCGTACGCTTCGATGTAAGGAACCGTAATGTCATTATGTAGGCCTACCCCCGTCAAACTGGCTCCTACGCGTTCCATTTCTTCTCCGATAACGACCGCATAACGAAAATCTAGACCAAGCCCCCCGTATTGTTCTTCTATTTGAGGACTCAGAAAACCCATATCTCCGAGCTTTTTCCAAAAAGATTTCGGAATAAGGCGATCTTTTTCCCATTGATCATAGTTTGGAACCGCTTCTTTTTCTAAAAACTTCCGCAAGGACTTCCGGAACATCACGTGTTCATCTTCTTCGAAACGGTATCTCCCCATCTTTTCCATCTCCCTTATTTCGGTTGCATGCGGATTGCTCCGTCGAGTCGTATCGTCTCCCCATTTAACATCGAATTTGTCGTAATGCTTTCTACTAGGTGTGCAAATTCAGCGGGTTTTCCAAGACGTGCTGGAAATGGTACGGCTGCAGATAATGAAGCAATTGCAGCATCTGGCAATCCTTCTACCATTGGTGTTTCCATTAATCCAGGCGCAATTGCCATAACTCGAATTCCATCTCTCGCTAATTCTCTAGCAATTGGCAACGTCATCGCGACAACTCCGCCTTTAGATGCGCTGTAAGCTGCTTGTCCAATTTGCCCTTCATAAGCCGCGACCGATGCTGTTGAAATAATCACCCCTCGCTCACCATCTTCAGTTGGTTCGTTTTTTTGCATAGCTGCTGCTGCAACACGAATAACATTAAAGCTACCAACCAAATTTACTTTGATGACTTTTTCAAATTGGTCTAGCGCAATTGGTTCGCCTTTGGATACTACTTTCCCTGGAGTACCAATCCCCGCACAATTGACTACTAAATTAATACCACCGAACTGTTCAAGCGTGTCGTTTATATTTTGTTCAACTTGTGATGCGTTAGTAACATCCGTCTCTTTATAAATGACCGAGCCTTCACCCAATTCTTCAATAAGCACTTTTGCACGTTCTGCATTCAAATCAAAAATAGCTGCTTTCCCGCCACTTTTTGCTATACGGCGTACTGTCGCTTCACCAAGCCCAGACGCTCCACCCGTGACTACTGCTTTTACTTGTGAAAATTCCATCTTCTTCCTCCTTAGTTTTCAATCCTGCTATAGCTTTTCAATAATAGTGGCGTTGGCCATTCCCATTCCTTCACAAATGGCTAACAATCCGTAACGGCCATCTGTTCGCTCTAATTCATGTAGTAACGACACTAATAATTTAGTACCTGTCGCACCAAGCGGATGACCAAGCGCAATTGCGCCTCCGTTAACATTCAGTTTTTCAGGATCTCCACCAATATCATGTAACCAAGCTAGCGGGACTGGCGCAAATGCTTCATTGACTTCGTAACGGTCCATCTCACTGATTTCAAGTCCTGCTTTGGCGAGAACTTTTTTAGTTGCTGCGATTGGCCCAGTCAGCATCAATGTCGGATCCGAACCGACTACTACACGTGCCACTATGCGCGCTTTCGGTTTCAATCCAAGCTCTTTCGCCTTGTCAGTAGACATTAAGAGAACAGCAGAAGCACCATCACTCATTTGACTCGCATTGCCTGCAGTAATCACACCCTTTTCATCAAAAGCTGTTTTTAATCCAGCTAGCACTTCTTCCGTCGTACCCGGACGCGGCCCTTCGTCTTCATCAATCATTCGCGTTTCGCCGTCTGGACCTTGTGTGCGAATCGGAATAATTTCACGTTTATAATGGCCTGCCCCAATAGCATGTTGTGCGCGTTCATGACTTTGTACTGCAAACGCGTCAAGCTGTTGCCGCGTAAATCCCCATTTCTTTGCGATACGTTCTGCCGATAACCCTTGATTGATAATTTCGTATTGATCTGTCAGTTTTTCGCTCAGCGCTGCACCTTGCATATTGGAAAACATCGGTACGCGTGTCATGCTTTCCACACCACCCGCAATGACAATATCCATATCTCCGGCCAGAATTGCTTGAGCACCGAAGTGCACAGCCTGCTGACTCGAACCGCATTGGCGATCAATTGTGACACCCGGTACATAATCTGGAAAACCTGCAATTAACGATGCTGTACGCGCAATATTGCCGCCTTGTTCTCCAGCCTGTGAAACACAACCTAAAATAATATCTTCTACTTCACTTTTGTCTACACCTGCACGCGAGACTAACTCTTCTAATACTAAAGCTGCTAATTCATCCGGACGCTGATCTGCAAACTGCCCTTTTCTTCTCCCAACAGCTGACCGTACACCTTCTATAATGACAACTTCTCTCATGCCCTTCACCCCACCGTGTATTATTTTTATGAGAACGTTCTCACTTAACTGAATTGAATGACTATTCACTCATTATTTACATTGTACAAGAATCCCTACTCAAATGCTACAAGAAAAGCGTATATTCATAGGCGAGTTAGACAGCTAGAAAAGCGCCAGATTCTCTGACTAAAATAAAAATGATTCCGCAGTCGAAACCGCGGAATCATTTTTATTCTTCAATTAATCCTTTGTCAATTAGGAATTCGCGAGCGACATCAGCTGCAATTTCTTGGTCAACATCAATGCGAGAATTCATTGCTAACATTTCTTCCTCGCTGATTTGTCCAGCCAGCCCGCTCAGTACTTCTTCAAGTTCCGGGTACTCTTCGAGTGTTTCCACCCGCACAACAGGAGCTGCGTCGTATTTCGGGAAAAACGACAGATCGTCTTCTGTCGTTTCAAGATCAAATAATTCAATGCGGCTATCTGTAGTGAACGCTGGAATAACTTCTACTTCTCCACTCTTAACAGCTTCATACATAATTGCTGGGTCAAAACTTTCAGTTGCTGAAAACTTAAATGGATACGTGGCGATCAAGTCCTCGTAGCCATCTCCTTTGCGTTCATAGAAAGGATGTGGTGCTCCGAAACGCATTTCTTCTGATTGCGAAATTTCCGCTAAATCTGAATAGGTTTTTGCATCATAGCCGCTATCTTTTGAATACGCCAACGTATAACCATTCTCAAAGCCAAGTGGTTCTAGCCAAGTCGCACCCAGTGTATCTTCGTAACCTATTCTTACAATATCTAATACCTCTTCCGAAGATTGACCCGGAACAGACTCTTTCTTCAATACGTCCTTCATGCCGGTACCGGTATACTCCACGTACATATCAATATCGCCTTTTTCTAAAGCAGGAGTTAAAATCGACACTTCTCCTAATCCCTCTTCATATTCCACAGTATAGTCCGAATTGGCTTCAATATACTGACCGAGAATATGTGGCAGGATATATTGTTCTGTCCACGGCTTACCACCAATGACGATTGGATCTAATTCATCTCCACCTGATCCGCATCCTGCAATGACTGTAGTTGCAGCCAAAAAAACTCCTAATGTCGTTTTTTTCATCTTGTTCCCCCCTATGGTTTCAAACCTTTTGGTGTCGCTCTTTTTTCAATCCATTTTAAAATTTGATCAAAACCAATTGCCAGTAGAGCAACTGGCAAGGCACCAGCCAAGACTAATGAATTGTTATAAGACTGCAATCCTCGGTAGATGATATCACCCAAACCACCAGCTCCAACAAATGTCGCAAGTGTGGCGATACCTACAGTTAATACAGTAGCCGTACGTATACCCGCCATGATAAACGGTAACGCTAGCGGCAATTCAATTTGTCGTAAAATCTGTGTCCGCGTCATTCCCATGCCACGTCCTGCTTCGATCGTGGAACTATCGACTCCTACAATTCCTGCATACGTATTTCGCAAAATCGGTAATAAAGCATAGATAATAAGTGCAATTAATGCAGTAGGTGAACCAATTCCTAAAATAGGTACCAAAAAGCCGAATAGCGCTAGACTTGGAATCGTTTGAAAAACAGCCGTTACCCCAATAATTGATTCAGCGTAGCGCCGATAGCGTGTAATGAGAATTCCTAGTGGCAGCGCAATTGCGATACCAATTGCGACGGCTACAAATGATAAATACATATGTTCTAAAAGCGCACCAATAATCATATCCTGACGGCTAACGAGGGTGTCTAGGAAGTTTTTCATGCCGTTGCCCCCGTTTCTTTAGCAAGTGCCGCTTTCAATAAGTCTCGGTCATTAGCATAAGCCACGACCTGCGCCCCTTGAACGATTGCCAAGTAATTTTTTGTGCTTTTATCCAGTTGCAAAAAAGCGTTCTCGATCGTTTGTTCAGCAGAAATTTCCTCAGTATCCCCAGCCCATTCTTCTGTAAAAAGATCCAGAAATTCGAGCAATTTTCTGTCTCCAAATGTGCGCTTTTGATTGATGCGCTCTATACCAATAAAGCTGCGAACAAATTCGTTTGCAGGGTTATCAATAAGTTGCTGGGGGGTGCCTACTTGTTCAACTTGCCCATCGCGCATAAGAATAACAGAATCAGCAATTTTCAACGCCTCATCCATATCATGGGTAACAAAAACGATGGTTTTATTGATGGTTTGTTGAAGGTTTCGAAGTTCGTCTTGCAACTGTTCTCGACTAATAGGATCAAGTGCTGAAAAGGGTTCGTCCATTAAAACAATATTGGGATCTCCCGCTAACGCCCGAACCACTCCTACACGCTGCTGCTGTCCCCCACTCAACTCGAGTGGGTAACGCTCCATATAAACTTCAGGATCTAAACCAACAAGCTGAAGCAATTCACGTACACGTTGTTCTTTTTTGTCTTTTGTCCAGTCCAGCAATTTAGGTACAAGCGCCACATTATCTGAAATGGTCATATGAGGAAATAATCCAATACGTTGAATCACATAACCAATTGAACGTCTTAATTGGACTTCATCCATTCCATTGATGGGTTTTTCATCAATGAAAATACTTCCTTCAGTTGGTTTTTCTAGTTTATTAATCATTTTCATTAATGTCGTTTTACCACAGCCACTAGGACCGATGATGGCAGTCAATTCATTTGTCGGTAGAACGAGTGAAATGTCTTTTAATGCTTCCGTTCCATCTGGAAAGCGTTTTGTAACATTTTCAAATCGAATCATAGACTTTCCTCCCCGCTGCTTCTTTCAACCTACCTTTTTATACCCTCTAGAGTTGCTCTTTACTCCTACAGCCTGTTTAGCTAAAAATTATTTTTCCACAAAAATTAAGTGAACGGGATTGGCGATTTGCTCATAGCCAATTTCTCTATAAATTTTGTTTGAAGTCGGATTTGTAAGGTCTGTATAAAGCATAACAAAATCATACTCCAGCAGTAATTCGTTCGTGACTTCTGCTACCAGTGTTTGAGCATATCCATTTCTTCGCTGAGCATTTGACGTAAAGACAAAAGATACGGTAATTCCGTTTTTTGAAGGGCGTTTTTTTTGCATACAAGAGACCACTCGCTCATCTACTTCCCAGACGTAAACTTCTTTTCTTTCTAGAAATCCAGCGATTTTATGCGAAATTTGTGTTTGAGTAGAGCGGCCAATTCCTGTTTCTTCTTCAAAAAGCCGATACCATTCTTCCAATATTATCGCATCTTTCTTACTAGCAATCCGCCAAGAACCCCGGCTCTTTCGTAAGCCTTTATTGACTGCTTCAATTCGGTAAAGACCTTGATCCATTAGTATATTTACTTGTTCTCCCGTCCGCTCTATCCAAGCCTCTGCAAACAAGCGCGAAGTGGTTTGTTCACCGACTATTCCACTCACCTCAATTCCTAAATTTTGCAGATGTCCAACAATCTCTCGTTCAATTTGAGGAAAGGTTTGAAAAACTATCAATTGCAAAGCATGTGGCGGTGTCATTAAACAAGCTGCTACAATTTCATCATCCGTTTCGACGAGTGCTAAAAAATAGCCTTCGTATTGATTCGCATGTATTTGTCCGAGAACACCTAGGAATAAACTATGAATGTCCTCTTTTTTATACAGTAGAGGTGATACTTTTTCTAAGAACACGGCTGAGTCCGAATAAATAATCATTTCCATTTCTTCACTTCCACTCCCGTCTTAACTTTTTCTATTACTACAGTATTGGCTATATTATGGAAAAAACCCTTTATTTATCCTTCAGGTTGCTAAAAAACGCATCCTGAAGAGTCAGGATACGTTTTTCATTGAGTTATACTATTCCAACTCCAATTGTTTTGTTTCCTTGCCGAGAAATGCTACAGCCAGCGCTCCAATAAGGATGGAGACACAGAAAATCCCGAAGATTACATTGAGATTCGCACCAGCTGTTAACAGCGTACCGACTAGAAGCGGCCCAAGAACTCCACCTATACGACCAAAAGCAGCCGCCATTCCTGTACCTGTTCCGCGAATAACTGTTGGGTATTGCTCTGGGGAATAGGCATATAACGCACCCCAAGCACCCAAGTTAAAGAACGATAAGAAAGCACCCGAAACGATTAACAACGTAATAGTGTCCGCATTACCAAAAGCCAACGCACTAATTGCTGTACCGATTAAGTAAGTGACCAACACAAATTTCCGACCTGCCCGTTCGATAAGCCAAGCAGCTGAAAAGTAGCCTGGCAATTGGGCCAAAGTCATAATTAATACATATTGGAAGCTTTTGATTAACGTAAATCCTTTTAACACCATGACACTTGGGAGCCACAAGAACATGCCGTAATATGAAAATACTACTGTGAACCAGACAATCCATAGCATTAAAGTTGGACGTCTGTATTTCTCTGACCAAACGTCTTTAATATTCGTCGAAATTGATCGCAACACATCTTTTTTCGCAGAAAACTGTGGTGAATCTGGTAGATTGATACGCAAATATAAGGCATAAAATGCTGGCAACGCAGTCAATAACAGCGCAACCCGCCAACCAAAAGATGGAATGATGAAATACGAAATAACAGCAGCGACTAGCCAACCTGCGGCCCAAAAACTTTCTAATAGAACGATCACACGTCCCCGCTCTTTTGCTGGTACACTTTCAGACACCAGAGTAGAAGCTACCGGTAGCTCACCACCTAATCCCATTCCCACAAAAAACCGTAAAATCATAAATGCCGCGAGTGTTGTTGCAAAAGCAGAAATTCCGCTAGCAATTGAAAACAACAGCAAGGTAATAATGAATATTTTCTTTCGGCCTACACGATCTGCATAAATCCCGAAAACAAATGCACCAACCGCCATTCCAATTGAGTTGACGCTACCAATCCACCCCATCTGACTGGACGTCAATCCCCAATCTTCATGCAATGCCGCAATAACGAAAGCCAAAATACCGACGTCCATTGCGTCAAAAAGCCACCCCAGTCCCGCAATTCCTAACAATCTATTTCTTGAAATAGGACCTGTTTTTTTCTCAGCTATCGTCGCCATTGTCATTCTCCTGTCTTTACACATGCATAGTAACATCTTTACACAACTATACGCTTTAGACAGATTAGTGACAAGCACAATAAAAAAGTCTCTCTTTTCAGATAATTACACTTTTATAAATCTCTTCAGTCCATACGTTATCTCCACTTTCAACTAGAAGAAGTGTTTGATGACGAGATAATGGCTGCATTAATACTGACCATCATCGCTGCCTGCTGTGCTTGCATTAAAGTTTCCAATGAAGTAGCAAAAGTCATAGTCGCGACATCTCGTACTTCTATATTGTCAGCCATTGCCTGTTGGACAGCTGTTGAAAAAGCCATATCTTTGTACCAACGAAAGATTTTATTTTTTTCTAATTCACGTGTATTTTCCACAACTCCCTCTAAAGCTTTACCGTCGATTTCTGTCACCGCTAAAAATCCAAGAATAGGATATTGCGCTAGGCTGATATTGATTTTTTCTTCTTTGAAAAATTGGTGAATCGCCAAAACCTTACCGACTATTTTCGCGTCGTAAACAGGTGAATCAAAGGTCATAATTTGAGACAGCCATTGAAGATTATTCCCCATAGTGAAGCCTTGTTCGCGGAGGTCACGGTAATACCTATTCATCGTTGCCGCTCGTTCTTCAAGCGACCCTTCCCGGCTACCCAATAAAGCGGCATATGGAATATCTTCATTCGACGTTAGAAATTTATGATGCTTTTTCATTTCTTTGTACAACGCTCTTGCCTGTTCTGCTTCCTCCGGTTTTTTCATTAGCAATGCAGCTAAATAGGTATAGGAAGTTTTCCAAAAACCTACATCGTTAAGTGCTTTTTGATTTTGATTGGCTAGCTTTAATGAACTTTCTACAGCCTCTTCTTTCATAACCATAAAAGCTGCTGCTACATGAAGCAGATGCGAGCGCAAAGGTGAAGTCCACCCCTCATTCTTTTTAATCACTTCGACAGCCGCTTCATGCTTTTCTGCATCAAAAGCCTGGTCCTGAGACAAATATACGTTAGTGACAGCTAACGCAATCCGCTTGTCTACAGCCCACCCTGTTGTTTTTGACACGTCCAAGAAAGTTTGTTCAATGCGTTTAATATCCATAGAAAAAGCCTCCTTTTCTCTTTACTACGAGAAGAGGAGGCAGAAAGTTTCAAAATCAGACGATCAATACCAGACTGACAGCCATAACGGCCATGCCAGCTACTAACCCGTAGATGGATAGATGGGCTTCGTCATAGCGTTTTGCAGCAGGCAATAACTCGTCAAGCGAAATAAAGACCATAATACCCGCTACACCCGCAAATATAATGCCAAACAACGTGTCGCTGAGAAATGGCATTAAGAAGAGCCACGCTGCAATCGCTCCAACAGGTTCTGAAATACCCGATAAAAAGCTGTATTTAAGTGCTTTTTTTCGACTTCCAGTTGCATAGTAAATTGGTACTGAGACGGCAATCCCCTCCGGAATATTATGAATGGCTACTGCAATTGCGATAGCGATTCCAAGAGCCGGATCTTGTATTGCCGACATAAACGTGGCAATCCCCTCCGGAAAATTATGAATGCCGATTGCTAATGCTGTAAAAATACCCATTTTCCGTAGCCGAGCATATTCGTCGTTGGTCGGTCCATCGTCCATGTCCTCTACCGTTTTGACTTCATGTGGATTTCCCAATTGCGGAAGAATACGATCTACTAATGCCATAAAAACCATTCCGCCGAAAAAGCCAGCGAGTGTCAGCCAGTAGCCAGTAACCTCTCCCTGTGCGTTTGTTAAAGCATCTTTTGCTTTAAAAAAGATTTCAATCATCGAAACGTAAATCATCACTCCTGCTGAAAACCCTAATGAAATTGATAGAAATTTTGTATTCGTACGGGATGCAAAAAATGCGATCAAACTGCCAATCCCTGTGGCCAGTCCAGCAAAAAGAGTCAATCCAAGCGCAAATAAAACTGTATTATCCATAACCATGCCTCGCTTCTAAATTCCAGTGAATAAAGTTATTATACGTTAAAAACGCTCAAAATGAGGAGTTTTTCAACCAAGTAAAATCCATCTTTCATTTCGCTCCCCCGAGAAGTTCTTTTAACTTCTGCCAATCTGCATCTTTCAACAGACGAACTGACGGATTATAAAAAACACTGGCTGGATGAAATGTAGGGAAAATATGATAGACCTCTGTTGTTTCTTTAAAGCAACTCTCTTCTTCGTTCCAATAGAGAATCGGTGTTTCCATTAGCACACCGTGAAGTTCCGTGACCTTCGCCTTCGAACCGACCAACCGTTGCAATCCGACATTTCCCAATGTCACAATTATCGGCGGCTGAACAGCTTGAATCTCCGTATCCAATATCGGCGCATGCGCAATGATTTCTTTTTTCGTCGGTGCCCGGTTGTATTTTCTGTCGATGGTTTCTCCGTTACGTTTCTTTTTAGTTCCCCATTTATAAGGTCTACTTCGAACCGCACTCGTAATATAAACATCTTCTCTAGCTAAACCTACACTCTCAAGAGAAGCCATCAATTCTTTTCCTGCTCTTCCCGTAAACGGTATTCCCGTTTCTAACTCGTTCTCTCCAGGTGCTTCTCCCACCAGCATAATCACTGGATTTTCAGGTCCACTTCCCCATACAAAACCTTCAACCGGAAACCCCTCTATCCTTTGCATTCCCAGTTCAGCCAGTTTTTCCGAAATTCTATACATACGAATCCACTCCCATTTATTCTCATGTAATTAAAACTAACATCAAATAAAATAAACTCTTGATTTATCAGAAAATATAAAATATTATGTTAACAAACCTAACATAAAGGAGGAGAAATTGATGAAAAAAATTGAAACGATTATTCGATCTTCCGTTTTTGCAGATGTGCGACAGGCTTTAGCACTTGAAGGAATAGACGGTTTGAGTGTAACTGAAATTGCTGGAATCGGAAAGCAAGAAGGACGAGTGGGCTTATTTCGCGGGAACGCCTATACAATGGAATTTTCTCCAAAACTGAAATTGGAGATGGTTGTGGATGATCATAAAGTTGAAGATATCATCCAAGCTTTACTGGAATACGCTTCAACCGGCCAAGTCGGGGATGGTAAAATTTTCATTTTCTCTGTCGAAGAAGCGATACGAATCAGAACCAAAGAACGCGGCACAGTCGCAATTGGATAAGGAGGAGATTGGATGGAAGCAGTTCAAAGTTCAGTAGATATGATATGGGTCATGCTCGGAGCAATGTTGGTATTTTTTATGCACGCAGGATTCGCTATGGTGGAATCCGGTTTTACACGATCTAAAAACACCTTGAATATTTTAATGAAGAACATGATCACTGTTTCACTCGGCTCCATTCTTTACTTTATCGTTGGATACGCCCTTATGTTTGGCCCTTCATCTTTCGGCTTGATCGGCACACAAGGATTTGCATTAACTGGCGTTGAAGATATCGGATTCTTTGTATTCCAAGCTGTTTTTGCCGCAACTTGCGCAACCATCATTTCTGGGGCTGTAGCAGAACGAATGAACTTATCTGCCTATATTCTATTGACTATCGCCATGACTGCAGTCATTTATCCGGTCGTAGGGCACTGGGTATGGGGCGGCGGTTGGTTGTCACAAATCGGCTTTATTGATTTTGCAGGCTCAACGGTCGTTCACTTAACTGGGGCAGTAGCTGCATTTATCGCCGCTTGGAAAATAGGTCCTCGCATCGGCAAGTATAGCGGAAAATCAGTTAACACGATTCCAGGGCATAGTTTACCACTAGGTGCATTAGGTGTTTTTATCCTATGGCTTGGGTGGTTCGGCTTTAACGGGGGCAGTACTTTGGCAGCGGACCCGACTCTCGTGCCGCCAGTAATTGCCAATACATTACTAGCAGCTTCCGCTGGGATTATTGCGACTGCTGGATACACCCGCTTTCGCTATGGACGCATTGACGCTTCTTTAACAATGAACGGTGCTCTTGCCGGTCTTGTCGGCATTACTGCAGGTGCAGCAAACGTATCATTTTTTGGCGCTATGATGATCGGGTTACTGGCCGGGGTTATTATGACTGAAGCTATTCGCTTACTGGATTCAAAAATTCGGGTTGACGATCCCGTTGGCGCGATTTCCGTCCACGGAATTGCAGGCATTTGGGGGACGCTCGCAGTCGGTTTGTTTGACACTACTAATGGTTTGTTTTACGGAGGTGGAACAGAAATTCTTGGCCTCCAGGCTGTCGGCGTGCTAGCGGTAATTGCATGGGCTTCTCTATCAACTGGTATCGTCTTATTCGCTATCGGCAGGATCGTGCCACTCCGAGTTACCGCTGAAGACGAAGAAGCTGGCCTAGACTTTTCAGAGCATGGCTCACAAGCTTACTCAATGCAAGACGTCCTTCACGGTTCGCCGTTCGGTCGCAATGATTCATTTGCACAGCGACTAAACCAACTAGGTGAGGAACCCTCTCCGCAAAAAACCATTTCCTGATTTAACCGAAAAGAAGAGGAATCCCTCGATATTCTAGGGATTCCTCTTCTTTTAATGTGGCATTTGCTTCTTCACAGTCGAAACAAATGATTACGTCGAATTACTGATGCACGTGCAGTTCGAACATCGTTTAGTTTACTGCAGCTCTAGCACACCATCGACCATTTTATACACCTTGTCGCAATAATCAACGAGTCGAATATCATGGGTCACTACAATGGTTGTCGTTTTCTTATTTTTTGTTTCCGCCTTCAATAACTCCATCACTTCATAAGCACGATCAGAGTCTAGAGAAGCTGTCGGCTCATCCGCCAAAATGATGGACGGATTACTGTATAAGGCTTTTGCAATGGCCACTCGTTGACGTTCTCCTCCCGACAAATCTGAAGGATACTTACTACGAAGGTCACCAATTCCCAAATCTTTGTAAAGCTGCTCAAGTTGTTCTTTGTTCATATTGTCTTTTTTAACTTTGTCTAATAGCTTTAATTGTTTTTCCACTGTTAGAAACGGCACCAAGTTTGAAGCTTGCAAAATAAAACCTATTTCCTTTAAACGAATTTTGGAAAGCTGTTTTTCATTTAACGAGGAGATATTCGTATCGTTGATTAGAATATCTCCTCCTGTTGGAGATAAAAGACCACCAGCAATCGTCAGAAACGTACTTTTTCCGGAACCCGAAGGCCCAATTACCGCAATCAGTTCTCCTTGTTCTGCTTGAAAATTCGTTTCTTTTAACGCATCCACTTTCTTATGACCTGTACCAAATGATTTTTTTACTCGATTCAATTCTAATACTGCCATGACTCAACCTCCAATCGCTTTTAATGGATCAATTTTCACTATCGTCAACACAGAGAATACAGCTCCTAAAATAGCGACCGCAATGAGTACCACTCCGTAAATCAGCATCGTCGGAATATCAAATGCTACCGGAACGGCACTTGGTAGAAAAGCTCCAGTGAAGAGCGTCAAACCAAGTCCTACCGCAACACCAATCGCTGCCAAAATCGCTGTTTGCGCAACAACTGAACGCGCCAGATAGCCACTCGGAATTCCTTGCGCTTTCATAACACCGAACATACTAATTTTTTGAACCGTCAAGACATAAAGGAATATCGCGACGATTACTGACGAAATGACAAATAAGAAGTAAATCATAAAATTCAACGTTAGACTTTGTTCAGTATATCCAGGAAGACTTTCAATAAAAGTTTCTGTTTCGATTGTTGCCAAGCCGTTCTCATCTGTAGTGGCGGAAACATCTTCTGTCCGTACAACAATCGCACTAATTTGACTGTCGTTTTCTGCTGTTTCACCGAACTTTACAAGCTGAAGTGTTTCTAGGGTGGTATAAAGAACTGGCGCCGCGTTAAAACGCGCCTGGTCTGTAAAACCGACTATCTTCAAAGTTTCTTTTGTTGAAGATAAACTGAGCGTGTCACCCAATTTAAAGCCTTCATCTTTCAGTGCATCTCCTGCAATTACTTCATTAGCATCAGTAAATTCTTCGCCTTCTATCACTTCCGGCATAATAAATTCGTCGCTGTTGATTCCAAAAATAGAGACGCCTGCTTTTAAATCTCCGGTTTGTGCAATGGCATTAAGTTGACCTAAAACAGCTGTCTCATCCGCCTGAATTTCGTCAACTGCATCAATCGAAAGAGACGATTGTGTCAAACTTTGATCCGATTCCTCAGTCAGCACGATAGCGTCCGCATCCCACTTATCGACAGCTTCCCTATTCAAACTTGCTAAGCCATTCGCCAATCCTGATAAGAAAAACACCAAGTATGCAACCAGCATCAAGACACCGATAATCAGTGTAAAGCGCAATTTGTTTTTGATAATTTCGTTCCATGCTAAAAACATGCAATCACTTCCATCTCTTCAATATGTATTCGTCGCTAACCTGACTATCTTACTATATCAACTATACAAAACCTATACAAACATCATATACTATGATCCATTTTTTCACTCTTACTTATTCAACAAAAAAGGCGAACCCGTGACAGGCCCACCTTTTTCTTACCGCAACAATATAATAAGTATTTTGCAGAGACTCTACTAATGATTTCGTTTCTTCAGTTAGTTTTGTTCAAATGCAGACTGCACGTCAGTTACCATTTGAGTAACAGACTGTAATCCCCCACCTGACAAGTACCAGAAATCTGGATCCAAGTAGATGATTTTATCATTTTGATAAGCATTCGTTTTTTGAACCAATTCGTTTTCAAGAGAATCTGCTGCATTGGTTCCATTTCCAACAACTGCATTACGGTCAACAACGAACATTATATCCGGATTTGTTTCTAAAATATATTCGTAAGAAATACTTTGTCCGTGAGTCGAAGCTTCAATGCCTTCATCTGCTTGTTTAACACCGAATACGTCATGGATCAAACCAAAACGTGAAGCTGCGCCATATGCACTTACTTTGCCTTCATTGGCAAGAATGATTAATGCTTTTTCAGCAGAACCACTTACCGTTTCTTTTACTTCTTCTATTTTTGTATCAATCGCTGCAAGTTCTTCAGTGATTTGATCTTCTTTTCCAAAGATTTCTCCAAGAGTCGTCATGTTTTCTTTAAATGATCCCATATAATCTTCTGTATCTACAGCCATATGAATTGTTGGCGCGATTTCAGAAAATTCATCGTACATATCTGCTTGACGACCTGAAATAATGATTAAGTCCGGCTTCATTGCGTTAATCGCTTCAAAATCCGCTTCTTTTAAAGTGCCCACATTTTCGTATTTTTCGGCATCCTCATACTTCTCAAGGTACGCCGGAATATTAGCTTGTGGAACACCTGCAACAGCTTCAATACCTAGTTTGTCCATTGAATCTAGAACACCAAAATCGAATACTACTACTTTTTCAGGATTTTTGTTAAAAGTCGTTTCACCAAGTTCATGAGTCACTGTCATTTCTTCTGATTCTGCAGTCGCTGTGTCAGACTCCGTCGTTTTTTCAGTTGACCCACACGCGGCTAAAAACGCGACCATCATTAATGTTACTGCTGCTACTATCCATTTTTTCATTCTATTTCGAACTCCTCTTTTTTAAGAATTAAAGTACACACAAATCCGGCAATCATTCATCTGCTGAATCGGAATATCCATATCGTAGATTTCTTTTAATGCGGCACTTTGGATAATTTCTTCGGTCGTTCCGTCTTTTACGACACGACCGTTTTTCAGTGCCACGATGCGATCTGAATACACAGAAGCAAAGTTAATATCATGCAACACAATGACCACTGTTTTGCCAAGATCATCGACTAAGCGACGCAAGATTTTCATAATTTGAACAGAGTGTTTCATATCCAAGTTATTTAACGGTTCGTCCAATAAGACATAGTCAGTGTCTTGCGCAATCACCATCGCAATAAATGCACGCTGACGCTGACCACCTGACAGTTCGTCTAGATAAGAGTTTTCCATTTCTTTCAAATCCATGTAATCAATAGATTGATCAACCATTTTTTCATCCTCATCGTTGAGGCGACCTTTTGAGTAAGGAAAGCGACCAAAAGAAACAAGCTCGCGAATGGTCAAACGGACATTCATAAAGTTAGATTGCTTTAAGATTGATACACGTTTCGAGAACTCATTGGATTTCAACTTCTTGGTATTGGTTGAATCAATAAGCACCTCACCGGTATCCGCATCCAACAGGCGACTGACCATTGACAATAACGTGGACTTACCCGCGCCGTTCGGTCCGATAAAGGACGTAATCTGACCGCGTTGGATATCAACAGTAACGTTTTCCACGACCGTTTTTTTCCCGTATAACTTTGTCAATTCGCGAACTTGGATCATTTAGATCGACTCTCCTTTAATAGTAGATAGATGAAATAAATTCCACCGATAAAATTGATAATAACGCTCAATGTTGTATTAAAAGTGAAAATTCGTTCCACTACCCACTGGCCACTAACCAACGCCACTACACTGATGACAATGGATCCGGTTAACAAGACCGAATGTTTATAGGACGTAAAGAATTGATACGATAAATTTGCGACAATTAAACCAAAAAAGGTAATCGGTCCAACAAGCGCTGTAGCAACCGCAATCAAAACAGCAGACAACACGAGCATTTGCTTTACTAATGCATCGTAATTCACACCCAGATTGATGGCTGTATCACGCCCTAAAGTTAGAACATCTAAAGACGAATTTTGTTTCCAAGCAAAGGCAATCAACAGCGTGATGATGACGAGGGAGGTCCACACCAAATCTGAATTGACGTTATTAAAGCTCGCAAACATTCGGTCTTGGATGATTGAAAATTCGTTCGGGTCAATGAGCACTTGCAAGAATGTGGTAATACTGCTGAAAAAGGTTCCACAAATGATCCCGACCAACAGGAGAAAGTAAATCGGTCGATCATTCTTCTTAAAAAGCAAGCGATAGAACAACAAGGCGAAGATGACCATGACGGCAATCGACAACAAGAAGTTCACTTGCTTATTGACGATTGTGACATGATCTGAACCAAGGAAAAAGATCAGCACCGTCTGAAGCAACATATACAGTGAATCCAAGCCCATAATACTCGGTGTCAATATCCGGTTATGGGTAATGGTCTGAAAGACAACTGTTGCATAAGCAATCGCGACTCCTGTTAAGACCATGGCAAACACTTTAACACCACGTCTTGGCAGCGCATAATCGAAACTGCCATTCAAGTCTTGAAATAAATATAAACTACAAGCGGCTAAAGCCAAGCCGACAAGTATAAGCATTTTATGTAGATCACGCATACGTTTTCCTCCTAAACAACAAGAAGAGGAAAATAAAGCTTCCAATCACGCCAACCATCAAGCTGATGGAAATCTCGTATGGATAAATTAAGACTCTTCCCAAGATATCGCACACCAGCAAGAAAATTGCGCCAAGCATTGCCGTATGTGGCAATGTTTTTTGTAGATGATCTCCTTTGAAGATCGATACAATGTTCGGAATGATCAACCCAAGAAATGGGATAACCCCTACCGTCAAGACAACCGTCGCTGTAATTAAGGCTACGAGTGTCAATCCGATGTTGACAACACTCCGGTATTTCATCCCTAAGTTTTTAGAGAAATCCTCACCCATACCTGCCACTGTAAAGCGGTTAGCGTACAAATAAGCGATGATAAAAACCGGAACACTGATGTAGAGAAGTTCATAACTTCCTTTCATGACCATCGAAAAGTCACCTTGTAACCAAGCGGACATGTTTTGAATTACATCCGCTCGGTAAGCGAAAAACGTTGTAATCGAAGACAGGATGTTGCCGAACATTAAACCGACTAACGGTATGAATATCGCATCTTTAAATTTGATGCGATTTAGTATTTGCATAAAAAGAAACGTACCGGCAAGCGCAAAAGCAAAAGCCACTGTCATTTTTTCTAGCATCGTTGCATTTGCAAATAATAGCATCGATACTAGAATCCCAAGCCGTGTGGCGTCTAATGTACCTGCCGTTGTCGGAGACACGAACTTATTGCGGCTTAACTGCTGCATGATGAGTCCTGCCATACTCATCCCTGCACCTGCCAGCAAAATCGCGACCAACCTTGGCAGTCGGCTGATCAAGAATATCTGTGTCTCTTCCGATTGGAAATCAAGCAAATCAGCTACACTGATACTGCTCACTCCGACAAACAAGGAAATGATCGACAGTAGGATTAATGTTGGTATTAAGTAACGCTTCTTCACGACTGTCCCTCATCTGTCTTCAATAACTAATTATTGATTATTCGGTAGTGATAATCATTATCACTGACTTACGTATTTTAGTATAGCATGCTAGAAAGACGAGTCAATAGTTAATTGAGAATAATTTTCATTTACATAACACAGTATCGAATTATAAAAAATTGTAATTCGGGCAAATATAAAAAGAGCATGCCACTTCGGCATGCTCTTCTGTTCTTATAGAAAATCTTATTGACAGACTGTGTTCTTCTCTAGTAACTTGAAATTTTTGATCTTATTCGATTAACCTGCGATTTCCTGCGCTTGCTCTACTACTTCAGCTGGTACAGTAATGGATTGAATTTCATTGAATCTACTGTAGTCAGCTTGCATATCAGATTTGATGTTCATCATTTCATCTTCAATATTCATGTCCATATCCATTTTCATATCCATGCCTGTCGTTAAAAAGGATTCTTTATCTACATAGATCACATAATTAACAGCATGAATTGTCATGTCTTCTAGTGCCATTTGTGCTTCAAGTTCCATTTGCCCTAACGTTTTCTCTAGTTGTTGATTCATTAATTCGTTAAACTTCTCGCCGGAGGCATCAAGCGTTAAAATGTACTCACCTTCAGTTTGTTTAAATGTGAAATCATCTTTAAACTCCGCTAGTTCTTCAAGCTGTTGAGAAGGATTGGCCGTTTGCTGATCAGCGAGTGCTTTTAAATCTTCAATGCTTGCATCCGGCATCTTTAACCAAGTCGCCATCGTTTCTTCGTACATGTACATGCCTTGCTCGGTGAAGTACATTTCCATGCTCATCGGATTGCTGTTGTCGATGTCCTCAGACACAACGGAAGTTTCTGCTTTTTGGTAGAACGCTACCGGATCAATGGTCATATCCATAGAAGAACTCACTGTCATATCCATTTCCATGCCATCGCCCTGCATCGCGATTGTTTGATCGGTTACAATATCTGCATGTACACTCGTAATGTCTTCAGATGCCTCTACTGACTTCTCATAGACCTCTTGTACGGTTAACTTGCTGTCTTCTCCTTTTGTCGTTTCATCACCAGATGCCGGTTCTGCAGTTTCGCTGCATGCAGAAAGGCCGATAGCTAAAGTAGCTGTACTCATAAATAAGATCCATTTTTTCAAAATAATCTTCCCCTCTCAAATTATCGTAAGCTTCTCTTTGATTCACTGACAAACTTCGCTAAATTGTATCTGTTTGTATTTACGAATTAAACTAAAAATAGTTTCATATTTCTTGTTTATCCAATTTCCAGTCGTTTATTTCTTCGACTTCGACTATACTTTTCATTATGAGAAAAAGAAGAGGTGGGATTTTTTGAGATTAAAACAATTTTTCACATATTATAGACCTCATAAGCGGCTGTTTATCATTGATTTTTCTAGCGCTGTTTTTGTTGCTATTTTAGAACTCGCATTTCCAGTGGCTGTTCAGTGGTTTATCGATGACTTGCTGCCGAGTGGTAATTGGGGAACCATCACTACAGTTAGCTTCTTGCTACTTGCGATCTTTTTGTTAAGTACGTTCTTACAGTATATCGTTAGCTATCTCGGTCACAAATTAGGAATCAATATCGAAACAGATATGAGAGAAGAGCTGTTCACTCATGTCCAGCGACAATCCTTCCGCTTTTTTGACAATACCAAAACTGGTCATATTATGAGCCGTGTCACGAATGATTTGTTCGACATTGGTGAACTTGCCCATCATGGACCTGAAGACTTCTTTATTGCCATCATGACGTTTTTCGGAGCATTTGGTATTATGTTTTGGATTAACCCAAAACTAGCGCTAGTTACACTCATTGTGATTCCGTTTCTAGTCTGGCTTATCACGTTTTGTAACATCAAAATGAACCAAGCTTGGGGCAGTATGTATGGCAAAATCGCGGATGTTAATGGACGTGTAGAAGACAGCGTTTCAGGAGCACGCGTCGTTCAATCTTTTACGAATGAAGAGTTTGAAATCGAACGCTTTAAAACGGATAACGACCGTTTCCGTCTAGCAAAAATGGTTGCTTATAAAGTCATGGCGGCAACACATTCCAGTATATATATGATGACCCGTCTATTAACTTTAGTCGTACTGGTTTACGGGGCATGGCTCAACTTCCAAGGTGAATTATCGTACGGAGAACTTGTCAGTTTCGTGTTGTTCTTGAACGTTTTGATTAAACCTATTGATAAAATTAGCGCATTGTTAGAACTTTATCCGAAAGGCATGGCTGGCTTTAGCCGTTTCCGGGATTTAATTGAACAAGCACCTGACATCAACGACCGGAAAGACGCCGTAGCTGTCGAAAAATTAACTGGAGATATCCGATTCGAAAATGTCTCTTTTGGCTATGACGATCATAAATTGGTCTTGTCAGGAATCGATTTGAACTTACGTGCAGGTGAAACGATTGCATTCGTCGGTCCATCAGGTGCTGGAAAAACGACGATTTGTTCGTTAATCCCTCGTTTCTATGATATCCAACATGGGTCGATTTCGATTGATGGTCTCGATATTCGCGACATGACCAAGCATTCATTGCGTTCACAAATTGGGATTGTTCAACAAGATGTCTTCCTGTTTACTGGAACGATTCGCGAGAACATCGCTTACGGCAAACGTCATGCCAGTGAAGAAGAAATTTTAATCGCTGCAAAAAAAGCGCATTTAGAAGACTTTGTTCGAAAATTACCTCAGGGCTACGATACACAAATCGGAGAACGCGGACTCAAATTATCAGGTGGGCAAAAACAACGTTTAGCCATTGCTCGAATGTTCCTGAAAAATCCACCTATCCTCATCTTGGATGAAGCTACCTCTGCACTTGATACGCAAACAGAGCGCGTTATTCAAGAGGCCTTGACTGAACTAGCAGAAAACCGCACAACGTTGATTATCGCCCATCGCCTCGCGACAATACGTGACGCTGATCGGGTCATTGTCGTAACGGAAGACGGTATCGCAGAACAAGGTGAATACGACGAATTGCTCCAAGCTGAGGGCATCTTCGCGAACCTTCACCGCATTCAGTTTCAACAATAAAAAAGATATTAAATAAGCCATAACCTTTACACAAAAAATTTAGACTATCAGGTTTTTGCATATTCAGTTGATTATCCTTTAAATTCATCGATTTGAAATGAGCATATAATGGTTTTCTTCACCTAATTCAAATTGCTTTGACAGTATTCGCACAAAGTAAAAAACTATCCACAAAATGATACAGAGATAATTTTTTCCATCCTAAAAGACCATAGACGAACTCGAATTATCCGAGCTCGTCTATGGTCTAAAAATTATTCATCATCCACTATATTATTGAGATTTCACACTTACAACCTGGTATAGATGGTACGTATCTTTATTGTTCAATTGTCTATGTTTTACAATAGTTACACCTTTCCCACTACTGTTGGCTGATTTAATTGATTTAGCCAAATTCTTTTGCCCTGTTGTATTTAATTTAAATATAATTTGAAAAGGTGCTTTAAGTAATTTAGGTACTTTCGTCTTATTAATTATTTGTTCTATTTTTTTAGATGTAAGAGCATTTTTTTCTATAGACGTTTGTAATTCTTTTGCGGTACATGAATCTAACTTAAGTGTCACTATCTCTGTAAGCATCCCATTAATTCTTTTGTTAACACTGCTTGATGTATTTGTCCCTTTACAAGTTGCTGCTTCAACTGAATTGTCATGTGTTGCAAAAGTAATAACTGACAAAGTCAAAATAAAAGCTAAAAATAATTTGAATCTTTTCATCTTTTCTCCTCCTTCTTCTACTATCTATATACTCCTATTTCTTATAAAAAATGTCAACCATAATATTTTGAACTTTCATGTTAATTAATTAAAATTATTTTTCTGACTAATTAAAAAACAATATTTTATATGTATACTATATTCGTGACTCACTAACTATAAAAAGAGCTGCTTATACGGAACAAAACACCTCTTATCAAAACATCTTCTAAAATTTTGAGGTATATAAGCTACACACGTAAAATTTCTAATAGTGGAATACAAATAGAAGGACTGACATCACAACGATGACGTTTAAGTTTTAATGAATTCGATGGAAATTCAAAGTACGAAAAAATTAGACTATCTGCTGTTGAAACAAATCTTTGACTTGTCTACCAATAAAAGCAGTCAAACAGTAGTCAACTTCAAGTTGGCTATGGGTAGATTCCTTAATTTTCAAAAGCTAAGTTATGCCTAATAGGATAAAATGCACAGTTGTTAGCTTGGCAAAAAATGTAATCCAGAATGTACTTGCCGAAATTCATATGTCGGAAGATGGTATTGCATTTTTCCTAGCACATGTCAATCAGTTCGAAGAATATTTTCGTATCTTCTTGATCGATTGTAGTAACCAACTTTGACTGAATGTCATAGAAGGAAATCACATAGTTCCTTTTAAGGTTCAATCAGATCTTGAATTATACTACGCCCTTTAAGGTATACATGAGATACTTTCTGCTTTAGATTAAATTGAAAATTCTCATAGTATAACTCTGTTCAGATTCCACCTATAGAAGCAACGAAACGTCCTACTTCTTTATATAGGACTTTCACCTGTTCATACATAAACTAAAAGTCAAGTTTAGCTTTCATTTTAAGGATGGATAGCTCCATGGTATTAAATGATCTAAGATCACTATCCTAATTTGATGTCTATGAGTATGTTTCTTTACCATTTTCCTTACCTCATATTTTTTGCGCATCTATTGCTATTGGAAATATCTTGAGTAAGAGAATATTTTTATATTCATCGAAATCTTTAACAAACCTCTATCGAAGATACTTCTCCTTCTAGGAGTCATTTCAAAGCGATTGTGGCAGCTATACTCCACAAATAAAAGAAGACTGCAGACAAACTCAAATGGTTTGAGATTGTCTACAGTCTTTGCGCATTTCTAACTTGAGATACTTTTTTTAATTTCCGACAACAAACTGCTGGTAGCGGTCATAGTCTGCATGACTTAACTCCACTTTAAGTAACGTGCCTTCTTCTTCGTATACGGTTTCATGAATACTGGCATGCTCATTAAGATATGCGACGATGTCACCGCGGTCGAACGGAATAACCATTCGACAAGTAACATAATCTGCAAAAATTAGTTTTTTAATAACTTCTAGCAACTCATCTAGACCTTTGCCTTCTTTTGCTGAAATCCATAAACCGTCGCCGTTTGCATTAGGGTAATGAACTCCTGCTAAATCTGCTTTGTTGTAAATATAAAGCGTAGGTACATTTTCTACCCCAACAGCTTGCAGAGTTAAATTCGTTACTTCCATCATATAATGGTGTTCTTCGTTAGAAACATCGACTACGTGCAGCAACAAGTCTGCATTACGGGCTTCCTCCAATGTAGAACGGAACGCTTTTACCAGATGATGTGGCAATTTGCTGACAAAACCAACTGTATCTGTCAGTAAGAAGCTTTTGTTGTCTTCCAAGCGAATTTGCCGAACAGACGTCTCCAACGTAGCGAAAAGCATGTCTTTTTCAAACACTTGCTTTTCTTCGTTTTGTCCCGTTTTTGCTAGCAGTCCATTCATCACTGTTGATTTTCCGGCGTTCGTATAACCGACTAATGAGACGACAGGCACACCTTTTTTGGTGCGCTGCTTGCGTTGTGTCACGCGCTGGTCTCTAATATGCTCGAGTTCTTTATGAAGCTTTGAAATTTGCTCTTCAATTTTCCGGCGATCCAGTTCAAGTTTGGTTTCTCCAGCTCCGCGGTTAGCTACGCCACCACTACTACCGCCACCTTGTCGACCAAGCGACGCACGCAGTCCTACTAAGCGCGGTAGCATGTACTGAAGTTGCGCAAGTTCTACTTGAACCTGTGCTTCACGTGTTTTTGCGCGTCGTGAAAAGATATCCAAAATCAGCATAGTACGATCAATCACTTTGCATTCCAAATCCTCTTCTAGGTTTCGGATTTGCGAAGGTGATAGCTCGTCATTGAAGATGACCAAATTGGCATCTGCCTCATCATAAAAAGCTTTAATTTCCTCTACCTTTCCGCTTCCGACATAGTGAGAAGGGTTGATACGATCTAAGTTTTGTGTGATTTCCCCGACCACTTCCACATTGCAAGCTTCTGCTAAATTATGAAGCTCGTCCATTCCGTAAACGAAATGAAGATCTTTTTGAAGTTGCACACCAACGATGACTGCTTTTTCTTGTAACTCATCCATTTATATTGTCCTCCTATTTCAGGAAAGGAAAATTCCCATTCGATATCTCTATTTTACCACAGTTTCTTTGCTATCCTCTTACAAGCGAGGTAGCCTGTACTGCCCTTGTTCAAATTCAAACTTATTTATACCCTCTTCAAAACAAACTTTTTCCAGACGTTCTTTTGGATGACTTGTTTTTCTGAATTCAATCAGACAATTATCTAATTGTAAGCTGCCACCTAAAATCGTCTTCCATGCAGTGGTCGCTTTTTCTATATCCCGAACCCCAAATACACAACGTTCGATCGTCAAGGTTTCGTTTAACGCTTGTATAGCGCCGTTATCTCTTAGCTTTTGATAGCGCTGAGCGTCTGTTTTTTGCCATTCGATAAAAAATGGAGCAGGCAATTTATCCGAGACTTGTTCTTTGATGAATAGCATTTTCCATTTGATCAGCTCTCCACTTTCAGTTTGACGTTTGGCTGTCAACACTCCAGAAGTATCCATTCCCTGTTTTCTCAAATCGTCATTTAAAACCTGAATATTATCCGTGCGCAAACAAATTGTTCCAAAACCAACTTGGTCATAGAGCAGTTGGTGCGTAAGCGGATGATCCGCTTGCAGAGCCACTTCTTCTTTTTCGATTGACAGCCACTCAATGTAACAATCTTTCAAATACAAGAGGACATTTTCCGTTCCCCAGTTTAAATGTCGCCCACCTTTTGCTGCATGAATTCCTTTTTCCTGCCAATAGGTTACGGTTTCTTGTGGATTTTCACGAACAAAATGAACAATATGATCTAACTTCATAAAGCACCTCACTTTTTCTGTCATGCTACCTCGTTCGCCATGGGTGTCCTAATTTCCTTTA
Source organism: Planococcus sp. S3-L1 (assembly GCF_030063085.1). NCBI lineage: Bacteria > Bacillati > Bacillota > Bacilli > Caryophanales > Caryophanaceae > Planococcus > Planococcus sp. S3-L1. The sequence goes on from NZ_JASISN010000004.1 coordinate 35,094, forward strand.
AGTGCTAAAAAGTTAAATTACGGTATATCAAATTAAGTGGCCCGGTTACGAATTTAATTTCATATTAAGCTATCAATAATTTACATGCAGTAGCATTAAATCAAAAAAGACGTACAGCTTTTCCCGTAAGGAAATGCTGTACGCCTTTTGATTTTTCTTACTTGTCTTCGTTGATTAATCGAACCGTTTCATCAAACTCTTTCTCAATCTCTGCATCTGGTTTGTAAGTAACGAGACTCACAAGCCATGTCACGAGTAAGCACAAGAAGAAACCAGGAATGATTTCATAAACACTGCCTATGAAATTCGTCATTTCAGTAGCTCCAGGATCTTCTGGTTTTGTACCAACTAATTTCCAAACGATAACTGTTACAGCGCCGACAATCATTCCTGCCAATGCACCTTTTGAAGTTAGCTTGCGCCAGAATAGTGACAACAAAATGATTGGTCCAAAAGCAGCACCAAACCCTGCCCATGCGTAAGCAACTAGATCTAAAATAGTATTATTTTGTTTCCATGCTAGAGCGGCTGCAATGATGGCAATCGCTGCAACAGCCATTCTGCCAAGTGATACATATCCTTTAGCTGATGCTTCTTTTTTAAAGAAAACTTTGTATAAATCTTCAATAAGCGCTGAAGAACTTACAATAAGCTGAGAAGAAATCGTACTCATAATAGCTGCTAAAACTGCAGCCAATACAAATCCAGCCACTAATGGATGAAACAAAATTTGGCTCAAGTCGAGAAACACAGATTCAGGATCTACTAACGTCGCTGAAGGATTTTGTTGGAAATAAGCAATCCCGATAAGCGCTGTTGCAGTTGCTCCGAGAAGACTGAAAATCATCCAACTCATCCCAATGCGGCGCGCTACACGAACTTCCTTCAACGTTTTAATCGCCATAAAACGAACAATGATATGGGGTTGGCCGAAGTAACCAAGGCCCCAAGCAACTGCAGAAATAACGCCGATTGTCGAAGCGCCAGAAACCAAGCTCAACATATTCGGATCTACCTCGCGAATACTTGCAGCGGTTTCACCAAATCCACCTGTAGCAAAGATACCTACTACTGGTACGGCAATTAGCGCCAGAACCATCATAATTCCTTGTACAAAGTCTGTGTAGCTGACTGCCAGAAATCCGCCAAACAAGGTATAGGCGACCACGACAATCGAACCTAAGACAAGCCCTAAATGATAGTCCATTCCGAATGAACTCTGGAAAAATAAGCCTGAAGCTACCATTCCGGACGAAACGTAAAATGTGAAAAAGATCAAAATAATAATACCCGAAGCAATTCGTAACAACCGTGATTTGTCTTTCAGACGATTTTCCAAGAAACTTGGAATCGTGATGGAGTCGTTTGTGACAAACGAATAGATTCGCAGTCGCGGCGCAACAAAATACCAGTTCAAAAAGGCACCGATTGTCAATCCAATCGCGATCCAAACCTTAACCAGTCCACCTACATAAATGGCACCCGGTAAGCCAAGTAACAGCCATCCAGACATATCCGATGCACCGGCACTAAGTGCGGCTACTGCTGGTCCAAGACCCCTGCCACCAAGCATATAGTCGGATAAGTTGGCAGTTTTTCGGTAAGCATACCAGCCAATGTATAGCATGGCACCTAGATAAACAGATAAAGCAATGATTTGATAAGTTGCATCTGTCATTTTATCCCCTCCTTATTTAACAGTGTAACATTATTGTCACTTATTAAAAGTCCTCTTTTTCGGTTTTGCAGCAAATTCAAGGGGGAATTACAAGGACAAGGAGGCGATTTTAATGCCATGGAACGAAGATAATTATCCAGAATCATTTAAAAATCTTGATAGTGCTGTTCGTCATAAAGCAATAGAAATTGCCAATGCACTGCTTCGCGATGGTTACACAGAAAGTCGCGCGATTCCAATTGCCTTAGACCAAGCCCAAAAAACTGAAATGGGCGCTGAAGAACGACCTGTCTACGAAATCAGAAAACATGAAGATGGTTGGCAATTAAAGAAAAAAGACAGTAAAAGAGCGATTCTGATTGAAGAAACGAAAGATAGTCTAATGGGAGAAGCAAAGCGCTATGTTACAAAAAATCACGAGAACTTCACATCTATGCAGCAGACGGATCACTGTCTGAAACTCTGTACGAATCATCCTAAAACAGTAAAAAGCCGCTGTCGACTGACAGCAGCTTTTTACTTGAACCAGCCTTTCTCTTTAAGCCGTGAAATGGCTTCAATTCGATTTCCTACTTCTAACTTGTCCAATATTGTTGAAATGTAATTCCGTACAGTACCTGTTGTAATGAACAGCTCTTTAGCAATTTCTTTTGTACTACGTCCTTCAGCAATCAATTCCATCACCTGTTTTTCCCGATCAGTCAATGGGTTTTCGTCAGCATAAGCTAAGTCCACTAGTTCAGGAGCATAAATTCTGCGGCCATCCATAATTGTTCGAATGGATGTGGCCAAGTCTTCACTTGGACTATCTTTTAGCAAATAACCGCTAACTCCAGCTTTTCTAGCACGTTCAAAATAGCCTGAACGTGCAAATGTAGTCAAAATAATAATTTTACACGGCTTGTCTTTTAAAATTTCCGCTGCATCCAATCCGCTTTTCAATGGCATTTCAATATCCATGATGCAAATTTCTGGTTGCAGTTTTTCCACAAGCTCGATTGCCTCTTCTCCATTCGATGCTTTACCGACCACTTCCATGTCCTCTTCTAAATCCAACAGTGACCCTAAAGCCCCGAGCATCATTCGCTGATCTTCAGCTAATACGATTCGAATCATTTTACTGCCTCCTTTGAACTATAAAGAATTACGTTCGGCACCCGGATGTTCAAGGTCGTGCCTTCCATCACTTTAATTCCTACCGAACCATTTACAAACTCCAATCGTTCGCGCATACCAGCCAATCCGTTTCCTTGCAGAGAAGTATTTCCTTCTGGAAATCCTTGTCCGTCATCTTGCACTTGCACCAGAATTTCTTCGGGATTTTGCTTGATCAATACGCTGCAACGCGCTGCACCACTATGCTTCACGACATTCGTCACTGCTTCTTTTAAGCACATACTTAGAACATTTTCTACTAACAAGGGGGTGTTCGTCAGCTGCGGTGAACCGTAGAACACAAAATCAATTTCAGCAGCTTTTAAAATTTGCTGCACCCGCAAAATTTCTTCATCCAGTTTGGTGCCCCGCATATTAGACACTAACTCACGCACTTCTTTTAAAGCTGTACGTGCTGTTTGTCGAACATCGTTTATTTCATTTAAAGCAGACTCTGGATTCCGGTAAATCAATTTACCTGCTAAATCACTTTTTAAGCCAATTAAAGATAATTTTTGCCCCAACGTATCATGCAAATCACGAGCAATTCGTTCACGTTCTTCGATAATCACCAGTTGAGAAATTCGTTTGTTCGCATCTTCTAGCTGACCTTCTAATTTTTCTCGTTTGTTTCGGTTATACGTATTAAACGGCAATAAAATAACACCTAGTACACTAAGCACAATAAATGGTAGCTGAGAGATATACAATTCACTATGGTCAAAAAAGCCAAATACAATAGCTGCAATTGTCATGCCAATATGAAGGCCATAAATAATGAAAAATCCTACTTTATTGCGTAAATTACCGATAAAAAAGGCCACAAAAATAGACAGATATACATACCCAAACAAGAAAATCATTCCAATATTAATCGCCATTTCAAAACTTACCCAAACATACACAAAGCCAGTTCTTGAATTAAAAGACAACCGGTACGCAAGGAAAAACAACAACAAGAGCAAAATACCGAAAATAATTTCAGGTAATGAGGAAGATCGAAAGATAAAGAAGAATGGCAAAATACAAAAGATCACCCAAGCATAGAGACTCAGCCAAGGATTTTTAGGGAATATTTGATACCAGCTTTGCATAAGGGCCTCCTGTTCATTTCTATGTGATTTCATCATAGCAAATAATAAGCAAAAGAAAAAACCATTCCGCTAAGAATGGTTTTTTTCTAATTACTTTCTTATTGTTCAGCCGTTTTCGAATCAGCTAACAAGTGCTTGATTTCACCAAATGTAACGAATGTTTTATTTGGTGCATCGTATAATTTGTAGCTCAATGATTTAAGACTAGATTTAATATCAATTGTTGTTGCCTGTTGAAGTGGCGGTGTCGATTCATGTGCTTTTTCCAAGTTATAGTTTGGAACTCGAGGGCTCAAGTGATGCACATGGTGGAAGCCGATGTTGCCAGTTACCCACTGCAATACTTTTGGAAGTTGGTAATACGAACTTCCTTCGATGGCTGCTTTTACGTAATCCCACTCATTTTCGTCTTCAAAGTATGAATCCTCAAATGTGTGTTGAACATAGAATAACCAAATTCCAAGTGCTCCTGCGATGAACATCGTTGTTCCTTGCACGATTACAAATGCCTGCCAACCAATTGCTAAGATTAACAGCGTGTAAATGACCACAAGTGAAATATTGATCAAATACGTATTGTTGCGTTCTTTTTTGCGTGCATCTTTACGATTAAAACGACTTGAAATTAAGACTAGGAATAATGGTCCAAATCCGAACATAACAAAAGGATTACGATACATACGGTATTTAAAACGTTCCCATTTTGAAGCTTCTACATATTCTTCAATCGTCATAACCCAAATGTCGCCGACTCCGCGCTTATCAAGATTACCACTTGAAGCATGGTGAATCGAATGTTCTCGTTTCCACTTTTCATAAGCGAAAAGCGTCATGATCCCTGTTAGCGTACCAACAACGGCATTTGCTTTTTTGTTTTTGAAGAACGATCCGTGTGTGCAATCATGGAAAATGATAAACGTACGGATGACAAATGCTGCAGCTACTGCTGACAATGCAATTGTTAGCCAAATTGAGACATCAAGTGCTTGGTAAGCCAAGAACCATGCCAAGATAAAAGGTGGAATTGTATTTAATAATTGTCTAACACTCGATTTTACATCTGCTTTTTCGAAAGGGGCAACAAATTTGCGTAACTGTGCTGTTTTTTCTCTGCTCATGTTTTCAAATTCCTCCTTAAACGGACTTTTTCGGTCCGGATAACTTATTAATCATATCTTAACTGGAAATCCTCGGGCGAATAAGACACAAACGTCTATATTTCTATATGACAGTTGTCATGTATTTTAAGAAATCTACTCTTTTAAAATTACAAGCGATATGTGTATACTATAAATAGACAGAAAAATCAGAACGGAGTGAAGCATATGACTGGACTAGTCGCCGTCATTATGGTCTTTTCGATTCCACTGGCAGGTATTATTACTTCTCACCTTCAAACACAAACGAAGCTTAAAGGGAAAATGATCAGTGAGCAATTAGAGTTAGAAAAACTAAAGCATGAAAACTTCGTTATTGAAACACAGAAAATGCGCCTTGAGTTAGAGCAGTTAAAATTAGAGGATGCTAAAAAAGATAATAACCTGTTATTAAAATAGCAAGCGTGAAAAAGACGAAGCTTTTTCATTAGCCTCTAAAAAATGCAAGCTTCGGAACGCTCGATTGCACTCGAGAGAACCAAACACATTTTCTCCGTTAATTTTGCATGTGCCGTGGATTTGCGTCATCGTTTCATCTTAAAGAACTGCTTTAACCTTGCTTTCATTTTAGAGCCACGGACGATTTTTTGTATTTTTTCAGATTCAAAATGGCTGATGACAATGGAGACGGCTGTGCCCGCAGAAAGCGTTCGTCTGGATGGAGGACATCAGCCTGTTCTTTAACATGCAAAAAAAGGCTACACTCAATAGGTCGTTTTGATGACCTGTTGAGTGTAGCCTTTTTTGTTCGTCTCTATTAAAACTCCAGCGCCCAGATTCTCGGGTCATAAGCCTACCCGACTGTGTGGCAAAAAGCGCCACACTGCCGGTCTGTCTTATGCCCGTCGAATCTACATGGGCGCTTGCGCTTTTCTATGTCTAGGCTCCAGCGCCCAGATTCTCGGGTCATAAGCCTACCCGGCTGTGTGGCAAAGAGCGCCACACTGCCGGTCTGTCTTATGCCCGTCGAATCTACACGGGCGCTTGCGCTTTTCTATGCAAATACGCTGTTTTCTATTTGTTTTAATTGATAGAAATAAGCTTTTCTTTCCATCAGTTCTTGGTAGGTTCCACTTTCCTGGATACGCCCATTTTCCATAACGATAATCTGATCCATTTGTTCGAGTCCCGCCAAGTCATGACTAATAATGACGAACAAATCTTTGTCCCCTTGTCGGAATAGTTCTTGGTAAATGGCGTGAGCTGTTAAGTTATCGACGGAAGAAACTGGTTCATCAAGAAGCCACAGTGATTTGCCTCTTAGGATTGCCCGTGCAATAGCCAGTCGTTGCTTTTGTCCACCAGACAAATTCTGCCCCTTTTCTTCTACTGTCGTTGTCAAAGGAAACAATTCTAACTGAACTCTAGCCAATGCTTTTTTCATCTGCTCATCGCTTGCCAATGGATTGGCAAGCAATAAGTTGCTACGAATTGTGCCGTAAAAGAAATGATTTTCCTGCAATACGATATTCATTTCCTGCCAAACAGCTTCTTGTTCAAGCATCTCTACTGGCTTTCCACCGATTGACAATTGACCTTGTTCAACAGGAAAAACATTCAATAGTAATTGCAAAAGCGTTGACTTACCTGAACCACTTGGTCCGACAATCGCTGTTTTCGTGCCTGGCTTTAAATGGAGTGAGACATCATCAATCGCTAAGCTTTTTTCCCCAGGATAGCTAAAAGAAGCTCCCGTAAGTTTAATATCAAGCGGTCCGCTCGGAATTCCCTCTGCTCCTTGTAACACGGCGTCCTCAGAAACAACTTCTTGTAATCTTACTGCGGCTTTTCGGCTTTCTTCAAAATAAGTAGGAAACGCGGCCATAGGTGCTACGTTTTCAAAAGCGGCAATGGAAATCATCACGAGCATGGCCAAGTACAAGCCATTTAATTCACCTGCTGCTACAAAATACGCACCAACAGCTAACACAAAAAACGACACTAGTAATGCCACAAGCGCATTACTAGACTGCGCTAGGTTTTCCTCTAAGCCTTCTCTCCGCTGACCTTCGTTATATTGAGCCGCATCACTTTTCAACTGTTGCTCTTTTACACCAAGCTGCTGATAGATTTTCAGATCACGAAACCCATAAAGAAACTCCGTAGCTTCGATGGCTAAATTTCCTCGTTGTACTCTGACTTGTCCATCTGTACGACGCTTTCTACTAGAGAAGAGCGCTGGCACTGCCACAATTGTTAGCAGCATTCCGACCACCATCACACTAGCAATTCCCATAGAGAAAAACGCACTAAAGAAAATGGTGCTTAAAAAGACGATACCTAATACGACTGGCGGATAAAAAACGCGCAGCAGAAAGTTCTGTAAGCTTTCAACATCCCCAACAATTCGGGACAGCAAATCCCCACTCCGGTACTTACCAAATATTCCGGGAGCGAGTGGCGACAAACGTTCAAAAAATGACACTCTTAAGTGGCTTAGCATGGTAAAGGTTGCTCGGTGAGAATACAAACGCTCCCCATAACGACTCAACGCTGAAGCAAAGCCGAACAGTTTCAGACATGCTGCCATAACAACGAGTGTCGTCATCTGCGAGGTCAATGCCGCCTTCGAAATCAAATACCCACTTGAACCCATCAATGCTACGCTAGCAATTCCTGCTAAAAATCCGAAGGAAATCGCAATCGAGACATCCTTCTTCTCGATAAATGTTAGTTTTAGAATATGTTTTAATTCATTCATCGCTGGCTACCTCCCTGCTGCGCTGCGAGCATCTCTTCGTAAGGGCTATAGTTTTGCAGCAGTTCGTCGTGGCTTCCTGCAGCATCCAGATTTCCATTATCTAAGAAGAAAATCAGATCGGCTTGTTTAATCGTATGGAGTCGGTGCGCAACTGTAATAACGGTTGACGTCTTTTGCAACTCGCGAAGCGACTCTTGCAAAATTTGTTCCGTACGCAAATCCAGACCAGTCGTCGGCTCATCAAATAAAATAAGAGACGGTTTTTTTAGAAAGGCACGAGCCAGCGCAATCCGCTGTTTCTCTCCTCCCGACAAGCCACGTCCTGCTTCTCCGATTAACGTTTCAAAGCCCTGCTCAAGTGCGAAAATCATCTCTGCGATTCCAGCCTTTTTAGCTGCTGCAAGTACTTCTTCGTCGCTGACTTTCCGATTGGCTCCTATCTCCATGTTCTCTCGGATTGTCCCCGCAAAAAGATACGGATTTTGCGAGATATAACTTAATTGATCAAACCATGATTTTTCGCTAATAGCCTCTCTTGGAATGCCGTTCACAATCAGTTCGCCTTCGGTTTGCGGCAACAATCCAGCAAGTAACTGCATGAGTGTCGTTTTCCCTGAACCGCTCTTGCCGACAATCGCAACTTGGCTATAAGGCGGAATTTCTGCGCGCAGTGGATTCAAAGCAAAGCCCTCTCCGTATTGAAAAGACAATCCCTCTAATGACAAATGAGGCGGTTCTTGTGCCAGAACTTCATCTCCCCATATCAATACAGAATGTTTTTTCTCAAGCTCAGCACTTAATTGATTGGCTGCTGATACACTGCCACGTGCTGTATGAAAAGCACTACCAAAATCCTTTAACAAATTAAAAAAATCTGGCACTAAAATTAAGATAAAGAACGCTGTGAAAAAGCTAATACTGTCAAACACAACAAGACGCAAGCCAATTTCTAATGCGATTATGCCAATACTCAACATCGAAATATACTCCAGCATTAAAGAAGAAAGAAATGCAGACTTCAACACGTCCATCGTGGAGTCACGGAAACTCAGGCTACTTTTTCGAATTTCTTGCTGTTGTTTTTCAGCTTGACCAAATAACTTAAGCGTCGAAAGACCTTGCAGAATATCCAAAAAAGTACCAGAAAATCGGTTAAGCTGTTCCATTTTTTCGTCGGCTTTCTTCTTCGTTCCTTTTCCGACCATTGCCATGAACACAGGAATAAACGGTGCCGTAATTAAAATGATGATACCTGTTGTCCAGTTTTGAGTAAAAATAACCCCTAACAACAGTAAGGGAATGATATATGTTTGCACGAGTTGCGGAATGTATTTACTGAAAAAGCCATCTACTTCGTCTACTGAGTCCATTAGCAAGCTAACTTTTTGACCAGACTGACCTTGAGCCGCAGACAATAACGGATTTTCAGCAAAAGACTTTATCAGATCTTTTCGAAATTCACTTTTTACATCAGCAGCGAGATCGACTCCTGCCCTGCCAATTGCATAACCCGCTCCTGCACGCAATAAAATCGCCACAAACAAGCCACCAAACAATGGAAATAAACTCTCAAAAGCAGCATTTTGAAGAAAAACACGATCTGCAATGAAAACGAAAAAGAAAGCTTGTCCAATTGTAGCAATGCCTTTTAAAAGCGATGCCACTACCAGAAAAACCATTTTATTTTTTCGTTGAAATGCCAGTCGTTTTAAATCATTCATGCCATTCGCCCCTCTACTTTATCTCCTTCTATTATAAGGCATCCTTACCCGAAACCCCCGTCAGTTGCCCATGATAACTGGATTTCTGAAGACCTTTGTTACAGTGCTGTTCACAAATTTAGTGTTTTTGGGCAGATAAAAACCTCCAGGCAACCTTCCCTGCAGGTTTCGAGTTACTCGTTTTCAATTGTTTGCGTGCAAGGGTCCTCAGCAACGATGGCCATCTTTAACCAAGTCACGTCTGCTTGTATTTTTAGTTTCAAGGATTGATCAACGCATCTTCGGGATTCATTTGTGAGTTTGGTCAGTTCAGACTTAAAAACGGATAATTCTTCTGCTGTAATCACTGGAAACACCCTCTAAGTAAGGCTTTGATAACTTATGCTCGTTCAATGCAATAAAACATTATTCTCAAGCAAATCATCCATCCCCTCCTTTTACTGTACGAATGCTGAGCAGCAAATTTCCACTCAGTTATAACTACTATTTCAACTTAAATAATCCTTCTTTTTACTTATGTCCCCTTAGTTGCAGAAGTGTAAACTAAGGGGATAATTCATGAGTAGCTCTTCAGTAGCCCACGCAAAAAAGCGCCTCGAAAGACGCCTTGTATCTACATGATTCTATCTCTTTAAACTTCTGCTTTTTGGCTATTTAGAATGGATAATTCACGCAGCTTAAATTTTTGTATTTTTCCTGAAGCTGTCATCGGGTATTCTTTCGTAAACTCGATGTACCGCGGAATTTTATGATGAGAAATTTTGTCCTTGCAGTACGTTTTCAGTTCCGCCACAGTTAATTGCTCATCTTCTTTCAAGATAACCCAAGCCATCAATTCTTCTCCGTATTTCGGATCTGGCACACCAACCACTTGAACATCTTGAATAGCAGGATGCTGATAAAGAAATTCTTCAATTTCACGCGGATAAATATTTTCGCCTCCACGAATCACCATGTCTTTAATGCGGCCTGTGATGGCGATATAACCAGCTTCATCTTCCACCGCGATGTCCCCGGTGTGAAGCCAGCCTTCTCGATCAATGGCCACTTTTGTTGCTTCTTCATTATTATAATAGCCTTTCATAACATGATAGCCCCTCGTACAAAGTTCTCCAGGCATACCTGTCACGACTCCTTCTCCAGTCGCTGGATCAATAATTTTCACTTCTACTCCGGTATGTGGCTTACCGACTGTTGATACTCTTTTTTCAATATCATCATCCGCCCGTGTTTGCGTAATTACTGGAGATGACTCTGTTTGTCCGTAAGCAATGGTAATTTCAGACGCTCCCATATCCGTGATCACTTTCTTCATCACTTCAATCGGACAAGAGGATCCTGCCATAATACCTGTCCGCAGTGTAGAAGTATCGAATGATGAGAACTCAGGATGATTTAATTCTGCGATAAACATCGTGGGCACTCCGTGAAGCCCCGTACATTTCTCATCTTGCACCATCTGCAGCACGCGTTTGGCTTCAAACTGCTCTGCAATGACCATCGTCGTAGAATGGGTCACTGCCGCCATTGTCCCAAGAACACAGCCAAAGCAGTGGAAAAATGGTACTGGAATACATAGCCGATCGTTTTCCGTAAGACTCATCGTGTCGCCCACTAACTTGCCATTATTGACAACATTGAGATGTGTCAGCATGACTCCTTTCGGAAATCCGGTCGTGCCGGATGTGTATTGAATATTAATAACGTCATCAGGGTCCATCGAGTGGAAGCGCTCTTCAAGTTCCGAGTCGCTAACTTTTTTAGCAAAAGCCTTAAACTCTTGCCACGTGTAAATTCCCGGATACTTGTTATTGCTCATGACAATAACTCGTTTGAAATGAGGCAACTTAGCGTTTGTGATGTGTCCTTTATCAGCTGTTTTCAACTCCGGGCAAATCTTGTTTAATATATCTATATAACTCGTTCCTTTAAATTCTTCGCCCACTATTAAAGTTGTTGCGTCCGACTGCTCTAATAAATATTCAAGCTCACTCGACTGATAGCTCGTATTAACCGTCACTAAAACACCGCCCATTTTGCCGGTAGCAAATTGGCTTAAAAGCCATTCACGTTTATTGTCTGACCAAATGGCAACGTGCTCTCCTTTTTCAATGCCAATCCCGATAAATGCCTTTGCAAGAAGATCTGTTTCTTCATCAAACTCCTTGTAAGTTTTTCGGATTCCATGCTCTGGATAAACATACGCCTCAGTTTCCGGATTTTGTGCGGCTTGTTCTTTAACTATTTGACCAACCGTTTTTTGTAAAACAACCATTTTCCATCCTCCTAATTGAAAACGTTTTCAGTCTACTCTATATTATCACAAAATTCCGAAATAACAGAAGGGGCCTGCGCCTTAAACTAAAACGGACAGTTCGCCCTTTTTATACGCTGCATGATAAACTAAACCTATTACATGCAACGGAAGGGACTCATTATGGAATTACAAACCATGCAAGACCAACTCACTGAACGTCTGTTACAGCAACAACTGGTTTCAGCAACGATTAGCCAACCTAGACTAAAATCAAACGATATTAAGCGCATTAAACTAAAACCCGTTGAAATAAAAAAGGAATACTTGATTCAATTTGAATTTCAGCACGAACACGTCTTAAAGCATGAAAATTTACCAGTAGAAAAAGCTGCTGAGAAATTGGCTTTTCTTTTTACTGACTTTCGTCAGGCGCTGTTCCAATTTACAGATGAGCAAGTACAAATCCAGCTTTCTAAGAAGTTCAAAGTCAACTGGAAAGCCCAACAAACCGGCGAAAAGAAAGCTGAGCTATCCCATAATCGCAAAAAGCAGTATTTATTAGAAGACGGCATTGTCTATCCGTTTCTCGTACGCCTGGGTGTGCAAAGTCCAGATGGCAAAGTTAAAAAGCAGAAATACGATAAATTCCGGCAAATCAATCGCTTTATCGAATTTATTGATGATACGCTCGCTTACTTGCCACAAGACCGCACTGTTCGCATCCTCGACTTTGGTTCTGGAAAATCGTATTTAACCTTTGCGTTATATCATTATTTGCGTATTGAAAAAGGGTTAGACCTTCGCGTTACCGGACTTGATTTGAAAAAAGAAGTCATCGAAGAATGTCAGCAAATTGCGGCAGATCTTCGCTATGAACAACTTGAGTTTCTAGTCGGTGACATTAACGATTACAATAATGAAACGGCAGTGGATATGGTCGTTACGTTACACGCTTGTGACGTGGCAACCGACATGGCTTTAGCGCGTGCTGTTAAATGGGATGCCAAAGTGATTTTAAGTGTTCCGTGTTGCCAACACGAATTAAATAGCCAAATCGGTGCACCTGAACTCGGCATCATGCTGCAACACGGCTTGATTAAAGAGCGCTTCAGTGCTTTAGCGACAGATGCTATTCGAGCTGAATTGCTATCTCTTGTTGGGTACGAAACACAATTAATGGAATTTATTGATATGGAGCATACGCCTAAGAACATCTTGATTCGCGCTTATAAAACCGGTAAAAAACCAGTTGCTGGTCAATTTGATCGCTACCGCCAATTCACTAGCCTGTTATCGGCTAAACCATTTTTAGAAAACGAATTAAAGGAGTATCTATGAAACAAAAAAACTTGGTAAACGGCATCATTTTAGCTTTTTCGGTCGTATTGATCCGATTTATCGATGTCCAGATTTATGACATGAACTTGGTTGTGACATTGCTTATCTTAGTCGCTCTTATCTACGGTGCTATGCGATTTGTTGAACGCTTCCCGTCGCTTGATCAACCTGTTAGTAAACGTGCAGCCTTCACTGTTAATACGCTGGTGATTGTCGCTATCTTCTTGACGTTCTTTATTTTTAAACTATGACGAGCAAAAAAACGGTAGCTGAATAGCAGCTACCGTTTTTTGTCGATTAAGGAGAATTTTTGTTTATCCACTCTGTTAACGCTTTTACTACTTGGTCTTGTTGCTCAATCGCAGGTATTTCGGCTGCATTGTCACCTTTTTGCTCTCCGTATAAACCAAATTGTGCGTGGTTGCCACCTTTGATTTCCACAAAGACACTGTCATCAGAGAACAGCTTACGACTTTCTTCAATATCAGTAACTGTAGATAAGCCATCGCGTTCCGCATAAATCGACAACATGGGCAATCTGCTGTCCGAAAAGTCACCCGCTGGATAAGCACCCAGAAAATAAAGTCCGGAAAGTTTCGCTGATGAGTCTTCTGCATAAAAAGAAGCAGCTACGCCACCTAGAGAATGTCCTCCAAGAAACCATTCTTCGACTTCCGAATGCTCTTCGATGATGTCATGTGCTGTTCCAGAACCAAGAATCCCAAAATTCAAGGGCAGTTGAGGAATCGACACGACAAAGCCTTGTTCACTTAAGGATTGGCCAAGATAGGCATAAGCTTCCTTTTCAACTTTAGCCCCTTGATAGAGAATCACGCCTTTACCATTCGGCGTTGCTGGCTGAAAAATTAGTCCTTCTGCGTCACTTTCAAGTGCAGACAAATCTACTTTTTCAGTTAAGATTTCACTAGGTCCATAATCGAACTGAGCGTAAACAACAAAACCTGCAACTGCAATCACCAATAGCACAAAGACTGCTACTGCACTACGCAACAACCACTTTTTCATCGGAACACCTTCTATCTGAGTCTATTAATAAGCCAAGCCTACACGTCGCTGAACAAATTCTGTTGATTCAAGCTGATGATAAGCAAATTCTGCCGTATCGCCAACTGTAATTTCTTTGCCTTCTTCGGGCAGCAGATCCTTTTCTGCCCGGTAGTTCCCGCGTACCTCACCATCTGGTAAGTATGTAGGACAAACAATCGTCCACTCAAGCTCAGTCTTTTCGAATAAGCGATAAACCGCTTCATGCTCTTCAGCAGCAAAAGTCAGCTTGCGCTTAGAATCTCCACCCTCGTAACGAAGCAGTCCAGGGCTCAGTCGGCTATCTAAAATTCCAGCTGTACCAATTGTTATCACTCGTTTGATGTGATGACTTTCCATAGATTTTACAATCAAAGGTGCCGCTTCAGACAAAGTTGTCGTTCGATCTGTACCCACAGCGCTGAAAACTACTGTAGTTTCTGCGATTGTTTTTTCAATATCTTCTGCGTTTCGTATATCCCCTAGAATAATTTCCAAATTCGGATGGGTTTCTAATTTTTCTGAACGAACCAAAGCTTTCACGTGATGACCATCAGCGAGAGCTCGCTTGAGAATTTCGCCTCCAACGCGGCCTGTCGCTCCGAATAGCGCTAGCTTCATAGCTTTTCCTCCTAGTAGTTAACTTCAATATCAGTCTAATTTTTATTTAAAATGATAGCCTTTTTTCGCCAATACTTCTTTTAAATCTTGGCGATGTGGCTTACCTAGAAAATCAGCCATCTGCTTTGTCCACGTCGCGCTTTTTTGATTTGAATCGCGGCTTGCGTAATAGGCTTGAATTGTGCTGTCGTATTCCGGCAGGAGGATTTCGTATTTTGCTTCATCGTAGTTATTTTCATGCAAAATAGCATGAACTGGCAAACGTGGCTTTACGCCATTCGCTTCGTTCGGAACACCAATCGTCAAACCGTAAACTGGGAAGACGCCTTCTGGTAAACCGATCAACTCGCTAATTGCTTCCATATTGTTGCGGACACCACCGATATAACAAATACCATAGCCTTTTGACTCGGCTGCGAGTACAAGATTTTGCGCGAGTAACCCAACATCGGTTACAGCCACAATCATATTTTCAGCACGATCAAAGACGATTTCTTGTTGATGCAATTTCCCGGCATGTTGCAAGCGGTTATAATCGGCACACATTAAGAAAACAGCTCCTGCACCTTCCATTTGCTTAGCATTTTTAGATAACTCGCCTAGCTTTTTACGTTTCTCAGGATCTGTCACCCAAACAATCGAGTAAGCTTGGACGAAATGGGAAGTAGCCGCATATTGTGCAGCTTCAATCAGTTCGCTAACTTCCTCCCGTGATAATTGCTTTTCTTTATAGTCCCGAACAGATGCATGTGCTTTCATTAATTCGATAACCATTAATTAGCTCCCCTCTCTGACTGTTTCTCTTATCGTACCAAATTCTTTGTCGTGTTACTGTTTTCGTGATTTTGCTACAATAGAATGGATAGAGGTGAAAGATTTGAAACACACAAAAACTGCTTTCTCAATTTTTTCCTTATTAATTCTTGGTAGTTTTTTATTTATATGGCTCGAAAACGAATTAGCCTTTCGAGAACAATTAAAAGAACGTTCTTTACCTTCCGGGCTGCATCCTATCGTCGAAGAAAAGCGAGATTTATTGGTCAATCAAGCTGCTGAAATTGGGATTAACATTTTAATTACAGACGGTTACCGTTCGCCCGAAGAACAGGATGGATTGCACAGTCAAGGTCGCAATACCCCTGGTTCTGTCGTTACCCATGCACAAGCTGGAGAATCCTATCACAACTATGGATTAGCTATCGATTACGCATTACGCCTTGATGATGGTTCAGTCGTGTGGGATACGACACGTGATGGCAATGGCAACGGGGAAAGTGATTGGTTTGAAGTTGCCGCCATCGGAAAAGGGCTAGGCTTTGACTGGGGAGGCGACTGGCAGCGCTTTAAAGACTACCCTCACCTCGAAATGACTTTCGGCTTGTCGATTCGCGAGTTGCAACAAGGATGGCGGCCAGAAGATAAAATGGAGTAAACAAGGGAACTTCAGAAACCCCTATAAACAACGAATGAAAATCAATTTAAAAACACACAAATCAAAAAGCCGATGACTCTCTATCTCGAGAGTCATCGGCTTTTTAACTCTTTTTCTATAACTCCCCGTGTGCCCAAGCAATACGGGGATCAATCTTTCTCGTCATCCTCACCATGATTGGTTGAAAGCCCATTCGCGGCCAGAAATAAGAAGCCAGTTGATTTGCGGTGTTCCAGTCCGCAACAAGATAGTCAAATCCTTGCTTTTTCATTTCACTGAAACAATGATTGGCTAATGCTTTTCCGACCCCTCGTCCGCGAAGATCCGGATTTGTCGAGGCAGCAGGAAGTTCTGCACAGTTCTCAGGTGTCACTAAACTCATCGGCTCTTCTTTCCTGAAATATACATGGAATCCAGCGATTCGATTGCCTTGCTCGGCCATCCATAAATAGGCATCTTCATTTTCCGTCAAAGCTTCATAGTTTTCCTTAACATCTTCCAATGTTTCTCGTGTGATGGGTAACCAAGAAGGAGCAGTTGCTTGGTGAATGCTATTCCACATAGCCATTTTCTTTAGTAGCGGCGAGTCTTCTCGATCCCCTTTTCGAAACTCTAGCTTGGGAATAGAGCCAGTTTTCGGTTTGAAATCATCAAGTGACAGAACTCCATATTTTTGATCAAAGCTAAACGATTGGTCTAGCCATTGATCAATGACCAGCTCGTTGCCAAGAGGCGCTAACAACATATGATGGAAATAACCGTTCTTTATCCATTCAGCTCCTGCGTTTGCATATAATAGCCTCAACAACCGGGGATGTTCATGTCCACTGATTGCGATAGATTCATAATCCATCCAGACGAAACGTCCATTTTTAGCATCTTCTTTAAATTCATAAAGCAAGTAGCCAATAACGTCAATTCCCCTCACTGCAACAATGCCATTGATAAATGGCCGTTCTAATAGCTTTCGCAGGACTGTTTCTGCATCATCGATTTCTTCAAATCGTTCAGGTAGAAAATTAAAGATTTTACGTTCTTGTTCATGCCGTTTTGACAACAGCGTAGACATTTGGCGAATATGCTTTTCTTCCATCCCTGTAATTTGAATCATCCACAATCACTCCTCTGAATGAAGTTTCACTTCTAGTATCCCATAATTACCAGCTTTCACCTTGTCACCAAACTGAACAGGAATCGGTTCTACAAAGATTGGGCCATCCACAATCATCGTATGGAATTCTCCTTCTTCTCCGCAGGCATCAATCCCCGCAGCTTCTAGTTCATCAATTAACTCATGTGTAAATTCACGTCCTAAAAAGCGTTCATCCAGCCGTGTCGTATCTACAACTGTAATAACAGCCCGAAATCCTTCATCCACCAATTCTTTCAACAGGTTTTTTCGCGGCTCTTGCCATAGTGGATGATGAACATCAATTTGTGCTTCGGCGCTAACTTTTTGCACCCACTCTAAATGATCTTGCAAATCAATATCGCCATAGACCCCCATATTGATACCTTGTGCTTTGAACTTTTTTAAGTGTTCGATAAATTCTTTTTCATATCCAGACCAACTAGCTTTTCCAATGACCAACGGCAAGCCCATACGTTCAGCTTGTGCTTCCATCACTTCAATCGGCAGGCCATGCGATCGTGATTTGGTACCATCTTCTTCGAACATAGTAAATAATGCGAGTGGCATATGCCCCTCTAGCACTGCGCGATAATAGGCAAGTGCGGAATCTTTTCCGCCACTCCACGACATAATAAATGATTTTTGCATAACACACCTCTTCTTTGTAATTCTTTGTTAGTGTAACTAATTCGCCACAGTTTGGTTAAAACCCTTCTGCATAGAGTCTTTTGAAGTTCTAAAATAATAAAAAAATGAGTAATACGCAGGGAAAAGATTGTCTTCATCTCGGCAATTTACCATTAGACATCGCTCTTTCTGTTTAGCACAGTAAAGCACAGGGAAAACTTTAAGCAGAGACAAAGGAGGCATACACATGCAACAGCATAAAATATATATAAATGGGGAGTACAAAGAATCTACAGGAACCGAGTGGATCGATATCATAAATCCTTCGACTGAAGAAATCATTTCACAAACACCTAAAGGAACTAAAGAAGATGTGGATCGTGCAGTAGAAGCCGCTTTTCAAGCACAAAAAGCATGGGAACTCACACCTAACATCGAGCGCGGCAAAATCGTTCGCAAGCTTGGCGACAAAATTGCTGAAAAACGTGATACATTTATCGATTTATTGCAGGAAGAACAAGGAAAAAGCTATGAATTGGCCAGCGGCGAAGTTGATCTCGCCATTGATTATTTCCACTATATGTCTGAATGGGCACGACGCATCGAAGGAGAGATTCTACCAAGCGATCGTCCAAATGAAAACATTTTTATCTATAAAAAACCAATTGGTGTTGTAGCTGGCATTATTCCTTGGAATTTCCCAGTCTTCATACTTGCCAGAAAAGTAGCAACAGCGCTTGTAACCGGCTGTACAATTGTTATCAAACCCAGCCAACAAACACCAAACACTGCCATGGAATTCACAAAAATCATCCATGCGATGGATGAGGTTCCAGCAGGTGTCTACAATGTTGTAACCGGAACTGGCTCTGAAATCGGCAACGCCTTGGCGTCACATGAAAAAGTGCAACTGGTTACCTTAACCGGTAGTGTTCCAGCAGGCACCAAAGTAATGGAGGCAGCTGCCAAAAATATCACAAAAGTCAATTTGGAATTAGGCGGTAAGGCACCAGCAATCGTCACTCAAAACGCAGATCTCGACTTGGCAGCTGAAGCGATCGCCACTTCTCGTTTAGCCAATAATGGACAAGCCTGCACAAACGCTGAACGTGTTTATGTGCATGACAGTGTTGCAGATGAATTCACAAACAAAATTATTTCACTGTTCGAATCGAAAGTTATGGGGGACCCGCGCCAGAATAAAGAAGCTGACATGGGACCACTTGTCAGCCAGGAGCGTCTCGACACCGTAGACGACATGGTCAAACAAGCAGTAACAGAAGGTGCCACTGTGGCAATTGGCGGAGCACGTGACAGTAGCCGCTCTGGCTTTTTCTACAAACCCACCATCTTGACAAATGTTGAACACGATTCAGCTATTATCCGAGATGAAATTTTTGGTCCAGTGTTGCCAATCACCACTTACAGCACCTTAGAAGAAGCGATTGAAAAAGCCAACGATACAGAATTCGGCTTGTCTTCTTCCATCTACACAGACGATATAAACGAAGCTATGCAAGTTATCAATGAACTGAAGTTCGGTGAAACCTACGTAAACCGCGAAAATTTTGAAGCAATCCAAGGCTATCACGCCGGTATGCGTAAATCTGGACTTGGCGGAGCAGACGGCAAACATGGCATGGAAGATTTTCTAGTCACACAAGTCGTTTACATGCAGTATAAAAATAGTAAATAACTAAAAGCAACAAAAAAAGCGGCTGGGATTTTCCCAGCCGCTTTTCATCTTGTTATTTTCCTACCATGTTCTCTGGTTTTACCCATTCGTCAAACTGATCAGCAGTCAAATGTCCACTGTTTACGGCAGATTCTTTTAATGTCGTACCGTCTTTATGTGCTTGTTTAGCAATGGCAGCTGCATTTTCATAACCGATATGCGGGTTCAATGCTGTCACCAACATCAATGAATTGCTGACGTGGTTTTGGATAACATCCAAATTAGCTTCGATGCCTACTGCACAATGATCATTAAAGCTGATCAAGCTGTCCGTTAGAAGACGCACAGACTGCAAGAAGTTGTAAGCGATAACTGGCTTGAAAACATTCAATTCAAAGTTCCCTTGACTTGCCGAAAAGCCGATGGTTGCATCATTACCCATGACTTGAGCTGCAACCATGGTTAATGCTTCACTTTGTGTTGGGTTTACTTTACCTGGCATAATCGAACTACCCGGCTCGTTTGCAGGAATCGTGATTTCGCCGATTCCGCTACGTGGACCGCTTGCCAACCAACGTACGTCGTTGGCAATTTTCATTGCGTCTGCAGCTAATGCTTTAATCGCCCCGTGCGTGTAAACCATTTCGTCATGGCTTGTTAATGCATGGAATTTGTTTTCTGCAGAAGTAAAGTTAGTACCTACTGCTTCGCTAATGAATTCAGCAACTGAAGGGCCAAATGTTGGATCAGCGTTAATGCCTGTCCCTACTGCAGTTCCTCCGATTGCCAATTCGCGCATATACTCAACACTTTCGCGAATCATGTGTTCGCTTTTCTCAAGCATGTGTCTCCAACCGCTGATTTCTTGTCCAAGCGTTAGTGGTGTGGCATCCTGTAAATGAGTGCGTCCGATTTTGATCACTTCGTCAAACTTCTTCGCTTTTTCATCCAATGTTGCTTTCAGCTTTTGAACAGCTGGTACAAGGTTTTCTGTTACAGCTAAAACGCCTGCAACGTGCATAGCCGTTGGATACGTATCGTTAGAGCTTTGAGACATGTTCACATCATCATTGGGATGAAGTTTTTCAGCTGAATTTTGTTCTGCTAAAATTTCATTTCCGCGACGAGCAAGAACTTCGTTCATGTTCATATTCGACTGCGTACCGCTGCCTGTCTGCCATACCACTAATGGGAAATGCTCGTTCCACTTGCCTTCAATGACTTCGTTTGCAGCAAGTTCAACAGCTTTCATCTTAGCTTCTGACAATTTCCCAAGTTTATGGTTTGCTTTAGCTGTCGCTTTTTTCAACTGGGCAAAAGCCATAACCACTTCATGCGGCATACGCTCTGTACCGATTGCAAAGTTTTGTACACTGCGCTGCGTTTGCGCGCCCCACATTTTATCTGCTTCAACTTGAATTTCACCAATGGTATCTTTTTCTGTACGATATTGCATTCCATTCACTCCAATTCTGTTGTCTATGACTTCTTCTCTTCTATTATAACCACATTTGGCCGCCAAAAAGCGACCTTTCGAGTTAAAAGTCGCTGGTTTTGCTACTGAAAAATTCTTCTATAATCGCTTCATCAGAATGCGGAATATATTTTCCTTTGACGATTTGCGCTCCGTTGATTGAGCCACTGGATAGCAGTACTAAATCATCCGGTCCACTTTCTTGAAGAGCTGCTAGAACCGCCTCACGCCTCGACTCCGCTGTCACTACGCGTTGCTTGTAAGGTACTGTAAAGCCTTTTAACACCGCATCAATTACTAAGCTGGGCTCATGAGAACCAGGATGATCCACAGTTACCACAAGAACATCCGCTTTGCCTTCAGCTGCTTTGGCCATCTTCGGCATTTTTGAAAAATCCCGTATACCAATACCTGCGATAAGTGCAATCAGTCGATTATGCGATAATTTCTTAACTTCTTGCAAGACGGCCGACAAGGCGACAGGTGTATGGGCATAATCCAAGATGATTTTCCGATTTTCAGGACCTTGGATTACTTGAAAGCGCCCTTCCACTTGAGACATCTTCGGCAAAACCGCCAAAATCTCTTCTATACGGACGCCCGATAAAAGAGCCGCACCAATCGCCGCCGTTAAATTGGCCGCATTGTATTCGCCGAAAAGAGGTACGTGAATTGGCCAACACTCCTCTTCGTAATATAAATCAAATTTCAAGCCCGTGTCTGAAGATTCACAAGCCGTCCAAATCAAATCGGCACTAGAATCCATTTGGTTGCTGTATGTTAAATGAGGATAGTGAACAACCTCCAAAATCTCTTTAGCCATGCCTTCGTCATCTATGTTGATTACAGCCGCTTTAGACTGTTTAAACAACATTAATTTGGATTGAAGGTAATGATCAAATGTCTTATGATATTCCAAATGCTCTTCCGAAATGTTGGTATGAATCGCTACATCAAAACGAATCCCTTCGACGCGTTTTTGATCTAATGCAATAGAAGTGACCTCCATTGCTACTGCACGATCTTTTTCCAATACAAAACGCGCAAAAATTTTATGGAGATCAGAAGAAATTGGCGTCGTGGGAGTGCTTTTAAAAAAAGGAATCTTGCCATCCGTTCTTAAAATTCCGGTCGTCCCGATAAATCCACAGGAAATGCCAAGAAGATTGAACAAATCGTAGACATAAGTAGCTGTAGTTGTTTTACCATTAGTTCCCGTAACAGCAACCTTGATTAAATCTTCTTGAGGCGAGTGATAAAAAAAATCAGACATATAGGCAAGTGCCATCCGAACGTCCGCAACTACCGCGAAAGATAGATTGGGTTGTTTTTTTGCATGTTCAGTTAGTAACAGTTTATCGGATCCGATAATTGTTGTGGCTCCTCCAGCAATGGCCTCGTTGATATATAAATGTCCATCTGTGTGTTCGCCAAGCACGCAAAAGAAAGCACAACCTGGAGTAACTAATGTGGAATTGTACTCAATCGAGCTGATTGTTGATTTTTTAGGTCCAAATTGCATAAGGATCGGAAAAGAAGGAATCGTGCAAAGTTGTATATCCATTAAAAGGCTCCTCAAGGAAAATTCAAGTCAAATACCTATGGTTTCACAGGGATATGTATCATTATTCTATCATTTCCGTCTTGCATCGCAAACAGTTTTAATTTAACTTTTCTGAAATAAAGTTATTTTCTATCATTTCACAGAAATCAAAAAAGCCTTTACTCAAAACAATTCGAGTAAAGGTTTTTCTGCTTTTTACACTTCTATTTTCTTTGCAGGTTGCTCTTTTTCAGCCAGTTCATACCGTAGCTGTTCAATTGTTTGTGCATATTCCGATTTCCCTGTTAAGTTCTCCAACATTTCTCGCACATCAATTCCGGAAGATTCTTTTAGCGTTTCTTGCAATGTGGACATTAAGTTGGTTGCATACGAAGTTACTTTATTGGCACCGCCACCTTCACCGCTACCCGTATCCACAACCGTAATCTTATCAATATTGGCGAGTGGGCTAGCGATTTCTCGGGCATATTCCGGTAACATTTTGACAATCATATCTAGTGTCGCTGCCTGGCCATACATTTCAAAAGCTTCAGCAATTTTCCGTTTCGCTTCAGCTTCTGCTAACCCACGTAAGCGGATGATGTCCGCTTCTGATTCTCCTTGCGCGCGCTGGGAATCTGCTCGCGCTTGGCCATCTAAGCGGATTTTCTCTGCATCGGCTTTTGCCATTGCTTCCACGCGGTATTTCTGGGCGTCTGCATCTGCCAATTGCTTAGACTTTTCTGCTTCTGCCGCTTGTTCAACCGAATAGCGGTCCGCATCTGCTTTTTTCTTTACTTCAGAATCGTATTGTCGTTCACGACGCTGAATTTCTTTTTCTTCTAATTCAATCTGTTTTTGTCGTTCGATAATTTGAATTTGCATCTCCTGTTCGACAACTTCCTGCTTGGCTTTTGCTGTTTCAAGTTCGTACGCTTGATCGGCACGAGCTTTTGCGATATCTTGCTCCCGTCGATATTCAGCTACTTTTAGCAAATTTTCTTTTTCTGCTTCGGCAATTTCTGTCGCCCGTTCAATTTCAGCACGCTGAGCATCTTTCCCTGCTTCAGCACGTTTAATGCGCGTCTGCATTTCAGACTCTGCTGTTGAAATATCGGCATCTCGTTTTACTTGGGCGATTCGTGCTTTCCCCAACGAATCCAAATAACCGTTTTTATCTCGAACGTCTTTGATTGTAAACGAAACGATAATAAGGCCCATTTTTGCTAAGTCATGCGACGCGACACGCTGCACTTCTTGTGAAAACTTATCGCGGTTTTTATAAATCTCTTCAACTGTCATTGAACCAAGTATCGAACGTAAATGACCTTCTAGCACTTCTTTTGCTTCGTTTTCTCGGTCTTCTTTTGATTTTCCAAGGAATTGCTCAGCAGCTGTTGCTATTTCTGAGATAGAGCCGCCGATTTTAATGATTGCAGTTCCATCCGCCATAACCGGCACGCCTTGCTCTGTATAAACTTCAGGTGTTGTTACTTCCAACTTGCTAGACAATAAGCTCAAAGGAGCCGCTTGCTGGAATACCGGTAACAGGAACGTTCCTCCTCCGCGTATAATCTTGATTCGATTTCCTGAATCGTCGGTATGCACATTCTTCGACCCCAAATAACTACCTGTCACAATCAGCGCTTCATCCGGCCCTACAGTCTTGTATTTAGTAATATAAACTCCGACAATCGCCAATAAAACAAAGCCAGCAACTCCCAATGCGATCAAGCCCATCTCCATTTCAAATCCCCCTAGCCATTTTTGTTTTCTTTCCAAAATTTACTGGCACGTAAGCTCGAACGTATAAAGTGCCGTCATTTACTTCAACAATCAGTACTTTCTCGTCTTGACCAATGGCTTCATTGTCATAGCCCGCTGCACGCTTTGAAATCATTCCCGCGTAGGTTTCTAGGACTACTTCGCCGTAACCATCGACAGGAATTGGAGTGATGACATTGGCCACTTGACCAGGTAACGAATCTTCTGAATAAGCAATAGATGATTCGGCAGAAGACAATGGCAATAAAATAAAAAAATAAAGTAAAAGATCTAATAACACTGCCGCTACTACAGCAATTCCTAATACTGACCATTCGTCAAATGTGGTCGCCGTTTCTAACAAAAAGCCGATTGCGGAGCCCATCGTCACAAATGCAAGAATCACAATTGGATTAAACACCGGAAATCCTTCTCCAAATTCGGCGACTTCGCCAAAAAAAACACATAAAACAGTTAATGCACCGGCTGCAAGCAGAATGTACATATAGAGTTGTTCCATCGGAAAACCAAAAACCTCCATTCCAAAACCTCCCATTCAAGTAAAATGATTTCCACATTACTTAGTAGTACGAATAATACAGGAAGAAGTTTCAGAATCATTTGAAATACACAAAAAAACCCGTTCTTTTTACAGAACGGGTTTTGCAAACTGAAGTTCATAAAAGCCGTGCACTAGCTGAAAATCAATGCCTACGTATCCTTCGTCAAGCAATTGTTGTTGCTTTTTCAGATCATCTAACTTTACCGTGACATGGCTGGTATAGTGAGCGACTGGGTTTTCTAAATCTTTCACCAGGATATAGCGAACCAATCCTGCATACTTTTCTTTTAAGGCAGCTATATACATTGCCTGTGTAAACTTGTCTTTCAAACTTGGAATATTCATTGGCGCAACCGTACAGCAAATATAGCGAAACTCATCTTCAAGATTAGGCAATTCTTTCATGATAACTTCGGCCAATTTTTGCTGCAAGCGGTTACCGCGGTATTCAGGCATCACCACAGAAATTTCTTGGTAAATCACTTTCGGCAACTCCTCTGGTGATAGACCAATATCCCATCCCAAATGCTCCTCGTCAATTTCTGGAATTAGTAATGCTCTAAAACCAATCAACTCATTCTCGACAAATGCCCCTATCAGCAAACCTTTCTGATTGAGGATAAACAAGAACTCTTCGGTAGTTAAAGCTTGAAGCGTAGCCTTTTCGGAAAGCGATTCCATTACTTTTGCTTGAACCTGTTCGATCACAGGTAAATCTTCCAAGTATAGGCGCTTCATTGAAAAAGGAAGTTTTTTATGAAGCACTTGGTTTGTTATTGTGCCTTCATGCAGCAACTTCATTAGCCATTCCCCTCCATCTATTTAGATAGCTTTAGAATACCACTTCCACCTGTTAACGTCTGCACATTTTCTTATTAACTCATTGAGCAGAAAATTTTTCTAGGAATCTGAAATAGACATTGTGGCTTTCTCTTTTAAAAATTCGTCAATATCTTGTTGATTGCGCAAAAAAAAGACGCTGTTCTGAGGACTTTCTTCTATAAACTGTGCTAGCCGTTTTCTCATTTTCACTTTTCTCGCACGATACGTAGAAATAATAAACGTAAAAAATCCTCTATCTAGTTTTTCTGGACAGCCACTTGCCATATCCGGGCGATTTTTTCCGTGGTACATGATTCTTCGCTTAACTACACGATACAGACAAACAGCAAGAGGACGCTCCAAATAGATGATTGTATCTGCTCGTTTCCGACGAATGTCATAGGTGGTCGAATAGTTGCCTTCAATAATCCAGCATTGCTGGTCAACTAAGTTCTTTTGATTTTCACTAAATTCTTCATGACTACTTTCCACCCACCCCGGCTTCCAAAAATACGTATCTAAGTGATAGACGGGTATTGCTAATTGTTCAGCCAACCTTCTTGCAAAGCTTGATTTGCCAACACCAGATGAAACGCCGAGCACTATAATTCTCTCCATACTGCATCCTCCTCACTACTTTTTTCTTTGACTTTTCATTATCATACACAAGGAATCTAGACTGTAGCAAAAAGAATATTTCATAATCACTTGCAATATATGTAACCCCGTGTTATTCTAAGGAAGAATTATTTTTGTTCGGATAACTTTTTACGAAGTGTCAGATGTTCATCTGCAAGATTTGAGCAAGGATAGTAATACAATGTATGCTCACGCATACGAGGAGGAAATACACATGGAACAAGGTAAAGTAAAATGGTTTAACTCAGAAAAAGGATTTGGCTTCATCGAACGCGAAGGCGGCGACGATGTATTCGTACATTTCTCTGCAATCCAAAGCGAAGGCTTTAAATCACTTGACGAAGGTCAAGAAGTAACGTTTGATATCGAGCAAGGCCAACGCGGTCTTCAAGCTACTAACGTTCAAAAAGCTTAATTTAACTTATCAATGAACTCTTCTTCGGAAGAGTTCATTTTTTATTATTATTTTTAAAGGGGCTGTCCCACAAGGTCATGAACAATGACGTTGTGGGACAGCCCCTTTTGCATACAATCCAAAAAACAGTCGAAGAAAAAGAGACTCTTTTTCTTCGACTGTTTTATATGAAAGACTTACAGGATATTCTTTTTTCAATTCAACCAAAAATAAAGTTGAAAGATCCCAAAAATTAAAATGCTTAATCCAACTGTGCTGAAAACGATTCCAAGCACCAACTTTTTTCCAGTCATCTCTTCACTCCTTTTCAATCTTCAACTCTTCAATGGTTTTGATGATGTCGCGCGCTCCCGAGTTTTTATTCGATAAGACTGTTAACACGCTCGCTTCTTCCGGGTAAAATGCTGAATGAAAACTGACACCAGGATCATAGCCCATAATATGGTATTTTGAAACACTATTCGCACGGCCTTGAATCCAGATTCCGTAGCCATAATCCCCGTTTTCTCCAGATGCATGAACTTGAAGCATTGCGCTCAGCATTTCTCTGCTCAACAAGGTTCCATCCATCAAACACTTCCAAAAATTCGCCATATCGCCTGCAGTGACGTATGCTCCACCGTCAGCGCCTCCACGGATTGGTAGGGCGTATTGATTGGTACGCCAAAAATCCGCTTCTTCTACATAGCCAATAGCCGTGTGAGCGGGCAATCGGTCCAAATAGAAGTAACCTGAACGCTTCATCTGTGCAGGAGCAAAAATCCGTTCTTCTACGACTTCAGCAAATTCTTGGCCAGTAACTTTTTCAATAATCAAACCAAGTGCAATAAATCCCGCATTGTTGTAGTGAAACCTTTCACCAGGCTCAAACATCACGGGCAAATTTTTAAATAAAGGAATAAAATCTGAAGCAGTTTGCATCAAATACATCGGTTGTTTCTTCCATAAATCCTCGAAATCACCTTCTATCTGTTCATCAAAATAATCGGGCATACCCGATGTATGCGTCAATAATTGATGAATGGTGACATCGAATTGCGGAAAATCGTGCGGCAGTAATTCAGATAATGTATTGCTGAAATCGAGCTTTCCTTCGCCCACCAATTGGCACACTACAACAGCGGTAAACAGTTTGCTGCCAGAAGCTATACCGAACCTTGTATCCACGGCATTTGGCCGTTCATCAGCACGATTGGCAAAGCCTCTTGCGGCTGTCCACATTTGCTCTTTTTGTAGATAAACGACACCTGAAAAATCGATTTCTTCCATCTTGCCCATAATCGGGTTGTCCGGCTTTTCTTGCTGGAATCGCCCTTCCTCTGTCATGCTAATTTGACGACCATCACGCAATTCGATTGCTAACGGATGGGTTTCGCTTTTTTGTTTAGAGAAATACCAAGTGCGTTTTGGTGCTACGAGAATGATAAAGGCATGCCCGCTTCCGAGAAAGTTCAACGACTTCGCATCAATGCCTTTGTTACCACGAACTGGAATGTCCATTTGCTCGATTAGCTCACCAACTTCTTCAACATACGGCGTAGTCATGCTTACTTCGCTAATATCGAGCAGAGAGTCTACTGTAAAATTACCCATACGATCAACGCTACGCCGCGCAATAAATTCGACGACGTTACCCGCAGGATCTTGAAAATAAAATGCATCTGCATCAAAATTAGCGTAGAACACTTCGTCCATGCCTTCTTGACGATTTAAAGTGACCCGTTCACTGGCCCAGTGTTTAGCAAGCGTATACTGATTGCCTGGTATGTTCAGTGCAAAGTGATAGATAGCTGGTCTTTCTGATTCCTGAAAAACTAATTGAGATTCCCCAATTGACAAAGTAAAGCTCGTTTCATTTTCTTCAACAATTCGAAAGCCTAATTGGTATTCATAGAATCCTTTCATATCCACTAACTGATTTGTGTATAAGGTCACTTTTTTGAACATGTTCTCACCCCTTCTCTTTAGCATACCGAAAAACCTAATTTTTTACCTCTAATTTGCCATAAAAAAGAAGAGCACAAGGCTCTTCTTTTTATGGCTGACTGAATACCTAAAGCGTGGTTAGTTGTTTATCGTATAACGAAGCCTAATCATATCCCGACATTCGATACCATTTTCAAAAATAGGTTCCGGATAATTCCGTATGAAAAAATCTGAATCGATGGCATGGAAGCGAAATCCACATTTTTGATAAAATGCAAGCTGGTCCATACTTGAATTACCCGTTCCAATTTCCACAAACTGAAAATTACGGTGTAGCGCTTCTGCTAAAGCATGCTGCAAAAGCCTCCGTCCATAGCCTTGGCCGCGGAAACTTTCCGCCACTGCTAGATTCTTGATTTCAATGGTGCTATCCGATAGAACGAGCAGAACGCATACGCTAATCACGGAACCTTCTTGTTCTCCAATCATGCACCAGCCAACTGCACAATAGGCACGAACCAATCTTTCTGAAGGATCCGCTTCTAGCAATAACTCCATCGGCAGCGGTTCATGAGCCTGCAGTAGACGGAATTCCATTATTTCTTTTCTTTAAAGCCTTGATCGATTAGGTAGTCTTCAGCATTATCAAAAGTCCCGAAGCTTTCTTCTAAGTTTTTACCTGTGTAGATATTCCAGAAAGGCTCTTCGTAAACCAAGTCTAGTTTCTCATTATCGCGGTTCACCCACGTCTTGTCGTATGGCGGTTCTGGCTCTAAAGAAAGGTAATCCAAGGAATCTGCTAATATGCTGCGCAGTTCCTTTTCAGAAAAATCACGAACATTAACAAAGCCTTTTTTGTCAGCATCGTAATGCGGCAAGTTGCCGACATAAACAAAACCGTTGCCTGTTGGATGCAAGTGATAAACAGCAATTTTCTTGTCGTATAGGCTTTCTTCGTAATGAAAGTTCACGCGCTTCATCGACACGTCTTTTCTTGTTAGTCCCGGAAAAGATTCAATGATTTCTAATTTTTGTTCAAATGTTAACAATCTCATTACCTCGTTTCTTAGTTTCACTTTGTTCAGCAAAAATCTTAGAAAGATCTAAGACATAAATCCACTTTCTTCTCATGAAGCCTGCAGACATATATAGTTACACCTATACATTTTTAATTACCACTCAGTATAACACGCTGAGCGTAATCCTACATCCATAGAAAAAAGCTGCGCGAACGCAGCTTTTGTTTTAGCAACACTAAGACTTACTTAATTACTTTTTCTTGCCAAACGGCCACCAAACTCCGCGGTCAAAGGATACTGAAATCGCGGGTATTAACAATGGCAAGACAATCAGTCCGTACAATAATAATCCTGTAATAACGATTGTCGCGATTTGTACGAGACTCAAAACACCAGACGGCATCATGGCACCGAACGTACCTGCAAGGATGATGGCAGCTGTAATAATGACTGTCCCCATCTTCGCCATTGATGTACGCATTGCGTCGCGAACCGTAACACCATTCGAGGATTCTTCACGGAAACGGTCGAGTAAGAAAATTGAATAGTCGACTCCTAACGCCACTAACATAACAAAACCAAAGAATGGTACTGCCCAGCTAATTCCGTCAAAGCCGAGACCATTGACAAAGATCAATTCCGCAATGGAAATTGATGTGTAATACGTCAACAATAAAGATCCGATCATATATAACGGCATAATCAATGAACGGAACAAAATGGCTAGGACAACAAACAAGCTGATTAACATGATAATGACTGTATTCGTAAAGTCACTAGATGAAACTTCTTCTAAGTCACTATTGATGCTCGAAATTCCGCTAAATGCGATTTCCGCGTCTTCAAGCGGCGTTCCTGCCACTGTACGTGCTACTGTTTCTTTAATTTCAGCCGTAATATCAATTGCCTCATGAGAGTAAGGATCTTCTGACAAGATGACTTCCATCATCATTCCTGTGCCATCTGCAAAAGAATAGCGATCCAATACTTGCTCAAAGTCTTCGCCTTCGAGTGTTCCTTCTGGAATGAATAAGCCGGTGTCACGCACCGATTCACTATCACTCATTTCTTGCATCATGTCGACTGCTTCTGTTAAACCAGTTTCAATTTCAGCAAGTCCAGCGTTTGAAGCGCCAACACCTTCTGCTAACTGTGTTAATCCTGCACTAAGTTCGGCAGTTTGACCAGCTGCTCCAGCCAAGCCTTGTTGAATCTCTGTTAATCCTCCACTGATTTGCGTTAACGCACCGATAGTTTGAGGAATATTGCCTGTTAACTGAAGTCCTTGTGACACTTGACCTAGTTGTTGATTGATTTGGCCAAGCCCTGCAGCTGCCTCAGTCAAGCCTGCGGAATTTCCCGCTTGTTCGCTAATAGCCGTTAGATTGGTTTGAACTTCTGTCAGCCCTGTTTGTACTTCACCAAGTCCATCACGCGCTTCACCAAGTCCATCAGCCAATAAGCCAAGTTGCTCGTCTACGTAAAGTTCGTCAATTACCTCACCGGTAGGGCGAGTAATCGATCGTACTGTTTCAACGCCATCAATTTTTTCAATCTCTGCACTTAATGATTCAAAATAAGGAACAGTTGATCGTTCTGTTAACGAATCAGCTGATTTGACAATGACTTGAACTGGCAATGAATCCCCTTTGCCAAAGCCTTCTTCAATTGCACGCAAGCCTTTCACCGACTCATATTCCGAACCGATTTCGTCCACCGTGTTAAACGATAAAGAATTATCGTACGTAAATAATAACGGGACTGTGATCAAAGCCACTACTAGCATTGACAGCAATGGTCGGTTAATCGACAGTTTACTCATGGTGATCCAGAGCTTACTATCGCTATGAGAAGCAGATTTTTTCGCTGGCCAGAATAATTTTTCTTTCAGTAAAGACATGAAAAACGGAACAATCGTGTACAGCACAAGTAATAGAACAAATATACCAACCGCGACCGCTACTGCTGATTTGAAGATTGGAAATTCAGCAAAGCCAATGGCGAAAAATCCGATAAATACGGCAATTCCACTAATCAACAAAGTTCTTCCGGCTGTTTTATACGTATTAATAATGGATTGTTCCACACCGTGTCCAGCCGATAATTCCTCTTTGTAGCGGCTCAACAACAAAATACAGTAATCTGTTCCGATACCGAATAAAATCGCTACGAGGAATATTTGTGTATAGTTAGAAACCGGAAATCCGAACCAGTCGATGAAAAATGCCACAATCGATTGACTCAATAAATACGAGATTCCGACTGCCACAAGTGGAATGAACGGTGTCACAATCGAGCGGAACACTGCCAGCAATAAACCAAAAATCAAAACAACCGTAATGATTTCTGTACGCTTCAAGCCTTCTTGTGCGCTAATATTGACATCATTACCAATGATTGCTTCGCCTGTTATATAAGCAGTCAAATCTTTAGGAATGATGGTTTCTCTAATTGTATCAGCAACTGCGTTTACTTCTTCGTTCGTACCATCAACCATAATCGGCATTAAAACCGTTTGCCCATCTTCTGAAATCAATTGTTCTTCCAACTCTTTACTTTCAACAGGATTTAATACACTGGTTATGGGCTCACCTAATGCTTCGATGTCCGTCACCATTTGCTCCAGTGTTTGTCGAGTGGCATCTGTTATCTTGTTTTCTAATGGGATAACAAGCGAAATGGTTTGTTCCGCAGCATCCGCGTCGCTCAAAATTTTTGAAGCAAGTTGCGATGATGCTTCATCCGATAATTGAAACGATCCTGCATCTTCTGCTTGCTTTGTTAAGTTCGGTGCCAATAAGAACAAGACCACCGTCAATACAATTAAGCCTATCGTAATTGGCCATTTAAATTTTAATACATTGTGCACGTATTACACCCCATCCATTTTTATAATTGTTTTTAGTTTTCGGAAAATCGTCAGAAACTGGTCTATTTCTTCGTCTGCAATATTCTCAGACATCAACTTCTCAATGTAATCTGTTAGCACTTGATCCAACTCCAAAATAAGTGCTTGCCCCTTATCTGTCAGTTCCAACAACTTCTCGCGTTTATCTGCAGTTTGAACAACTTGAATCACTTCTTTTTGCAACAATTTTTTAATACGACTGGATATTGCACTTTTATGCACAGCTTGCAGCACAGCTAGTCTCGATGAAGTAATCTGCTGTTCTGTACCAATCAGCTTTAACATTTGGATTTGCTCAGGTGAATATTCTTTCCACAAAGGGTGATCGACCGACTTAATCACTCGCTCTGTTCCATAAACCAGCACTTCCTGAAAAAGATCAACCGCTTCTTTTATTCGTCCATCCAAAATAGTTTACCCCCTCAACCATTATTAATAGTTTAGGGGGTAAACCTTTTAGCGTCAAGGCAGATATTCTATTCTATAGAAAAAACCTGTGAACAAAGTTCACAGGTTCTCATTATTCAATATCACGCGTAGCAGTGTTACGAATTTCATTGCGCCTTGCATACACATTTTTGGCAATGGTTTTGATAACGGCATATACCGGGATCGCTAAAATGATTCCCCATAAACCAGCAATGTTTCCTGCTGCAAGGATTAATGTAATGACCGTCAATGGATGAACGTCCAGTGATTTACCCATCACGTTCGGTGTGATGAAATTACTTTCAACTTGCTGTGCAATGAGCATAATGATGGCTACATAAACGGCCATAATCGGTTCTTGCACAAGGGCAATGAGTATTGCCGGAATAACCGCAATGTAAGGCCCTAAAAATGGAATGACGTTCGTTGCCATACCGATTAAAGCTAATAGCAGTGCATAGTCTAAACCGATGATCAAATAACCAATTAATAGCATGAGGCCAACGAGGAAGCTGACAAACAATTGACCTTGGATATAGGCTTGTAAGGTATCATCGATATCCTGTAAAGTTTTACGAACCCATCTTTTGCGCTCTCCAGAAAAAAAGCCCGAAATAAACGGTACAAATTTCTTATGGTCGACCAAGAGGTAGACTAAGAAAAAGGGCACTAAGACTAAAGTGATGACACCTGAGACGAAGCTACCGATAAAGGACACAATCCATCCACCAATATCACCAAGACGGTCACCGATTTGGCTCGTCATCCCGGTTAACTGCTCTTCAATGGAATCCGGAAGACGTTCTCGCTGATCAAATACATATTGGCTGGATTCTTCAACGCTCTGTATAATTTCAGGTGCATTGTCTACCAGTGCATTGATTTGACCTGTAACAATTGGACCAATCATGATATAAAACAAATAAAAGACTAAAACAATCGACAACAGAACGGTAAGAACTGCAGCCCATTTCGGAAATTTTCGCTTCATCAGAAAATGCAAAACCGGTCTTGTCAGATAAAATAAGACGCCTCCCAACAATAACGGCACAAAAATCGTCCCTGCTATAATGAATAAAGGTTCGAAGATCCCTTGTACTTCAATAAATAATCGAATAATGACTAAAGTCAAGATAATTCCTACACCTACTTGAAACCAAAGCTTGTTCGTCAAGCATTCCACTCCCTTTCTTTCAATAGTATACCCAGTTTACCATGAAAATATGGTATTATATTTTTTATGTTGTTTTGAAATTGTTGCTCGAAAAACACCACCAACAGATAAAATAAACAAATGAATCTATGGAGGAATTATTTCAATGGACCAACTATGGCTTACACTCAAATTTCTGCTTCTTGGCCTTTTCCAAGGTCTTACGGAACCGATTCCCATCTCCTCAAGTGGACACTTACTAATTGCACAGTATTTTTTAGATGTTCAAATTGAAGGAAGTGTGTCAACTTTCGCTTTGCTAGTCAATAGCGCATCACTTATTGCCGTCTTGATCATTTACCGTGAGGACGTTCAACGTCTCGTTGTTAACGGCTTAAAATACTTTACGGTAAAAAATACCGACACCAAAAGGGATTTCATGTTTATTGTTTACTTGGTGGTCGCGACTATTCCTGCTGCAATCATCGGCCTGTTATTTCAAGATGCGATTGATGACAAACTTTCAACCATCGTGACAGTTGGCTTGACCTTAGTTGTTACGGGCTTTGGCCTTTGGTGGATTCGCAATATGCGTGGTCAGCGAAAAGATGGCAATATGACGATGAAAGACGCAGTTATTATTGGCGGCGCGCAAGCAGTAGCACTGATTCCGGGAATTAGCCGCAGTGGCGCCACAATTGTCGCGGCGATGGCCCGTGGTATCAATCAAGAAACAGCTTTGCGTTTTTCTTTCTTATTGTTTATCCCGATTAGTTTAGGTGGTGCTGTTTTAAGCATTACCGATATCATTAAAGACGACAACTTAGCTGCTATGGCCATTCCTTACATCATGGCTTTTCTGGGGTCTCTAGTTGCTTCGTATTTTTCACTAAAGTGGTTCATGAACATTATGGCAAAAGGTCAATTAAAGTATTTTGCTATTTATTGTTTTATCGTCGGCCCACTAGTTGTTTTCGCTTGGTTTTTATTAAATTAACAGAACAGGCAGGCTGTCAACATTGACAGCCTGCCTTTACTTTATCGATCGAAAAAATTTGCTGTATAATAAGGCTGATTTTCTGAGTTAAATGCCGTTCCTACTCCTAAATACCTAAACTCCGGTTTAAGAATGTTTTCACGGTGACCTATGGAATTCATTAATCCTTCATGTGCAAAAATACCACTGTATTGACCATATGCCAAATTTTCACCGGCCACAAAAAACTCAATCCCGTCTTCATTCATTCGATCAAAAGGCGATTGACCTGCCAGATTTGTGTGGCTAAAATATTGGTTTTCTGCCATATCATCGCTATGCTTCCGAGCCGTTATCATTGTCTGCTCATCCCATGTCAGCAGCGGTAAGTTTCGTTGAATACGAGCTGAATTGGTTAATTCAAAAAGTAAGTATTCATAGCCCTCTTTTAATTTTTCATTAGGCTCTGCATAAATTTCGGGACGTTTTTTCTCAAGTTCCTCATGAACGACTTGTACAGCAGTTACAGTATCTTCTTCATGGATATCGTAAAAAATTGTCGTGTACGTATTGTCAGTTTTAAAAACATCGTATTCTTCCCGGGTATCCAGTATATATTGAACATTTCCTTTTTGAAGACTTTTTAATGGCGTGCCAAGTAAAGAACGGACATCCGATTTAGTAGAAAACATCGTAATGCCTTCCTTTGAGGAAAATAAATCTTGATTGGTAAACATGCCATTCACTTTGTCATTTTGGTCATAAGACAATAACACATAATTTTGATAATCCTGATGGTAGCTGTGCCAATCCGTTCCGTATTCATTGCGCATTAAGCGAAGCGGCAACCCGACCTTTTCTTGAGCTTCTTTTTTGTCCATACCAAGTGTGACATTATGAACAGCAATCAAAGAATCCGTCTCAACAAGTTCAGGCTTTGCTACAGCCTCCGGCAATTCAACCGAACTCGAAACAATTAGTGACTGCAACTCGGTACCCATGCGGGATGTGAAATTTTTGGCTTCTTCAAAAGCCTGTGATACTTCTGGATGTTCAACAATATTTTCAACTGTACGATCGACAGAATCTAAAAAACTCAAATCGACATATTCCCCAACAGGTTCTTCCCAAATCGGGCGTGCAAAAAAAACCGCCAGCAACACAACAATCAACCAAAACAGTTTCCGCATATGCATCACCTCTTACTCTTCATTTTACTGGCAAACCTATCAGCAACAAAGCAAAAAGCCTTTAGACACCGAAAAGCGCAAGCGCCCATGTAGATTCGACGGGCATAAGACGGACCAGCAGTATGGCGCTCTTTGCCATACAGCTGGGTTGGCTTATGACCCTAGAATCTGGGCGCTGGAGCTAGACACCGAAAAGCGCAAGCGCCCATGTAGATTCGACGGGCATAAGACAGACCAGCAGTATGGCGCTCTTTGCCATACAGCTGGGTTGGCTTATGACCCTAGAATCTGGGCGCTGGAGCTAGACACCGAAAAGCGCAAGCGCCCATGTAGATTCGACGGGCATAAGACGGACGCTTTCCGCGGGCACGGAAAGCAGCCACCCTTATGTTCCTTCCCCCTGCTCATTCCTTTGAAAAAACAGAAAAAGGATTGACTACAAATAAGAAAACGCCCGGATAAAAAAAACTGCCGAGGTTTCTCGACAGCCTGAAGGTGCCATCACAAGTGATGACACCTTCTTACATACTTATACTTCTTCTGTTATTGCCGTTTTTTTAGGTGAACTAAATAGTAACGTAAAGGACAGTCCAAGCACGAACGTCACCACGCTAGCGATTAATGTAGTCAAGTCGCTCGAAAACCCGGGAAACACAACAAACAAAGAACCTAAGATCAAGCCAATAATTGCTGCGTAAGTCACATAAGTAAAATGCGCTAACAAGTACTGAATGGCTTTACTGCTGACAATAAAGCCAACAATCACACCGGCTCCAATAGCCAAAGCGATTGGAATATTCAAAGTGGAGAGCGCATTGATAGCTGTCGAATAGACACCCAGTAGCAACAGAATGAACGAACCACTGATACCTGGCAATAGCATAGCCATACTCGCCAACCAGCCTGAGAAAAACAGTAAAAAGAAAACAGGTAAAGTCAGCGACGTAATAGGTGCCAGATTTTCTTCTGTCGGGATAAAAGCTGTAACTGCCAAGGCAGTTCCGATTACACCCAACACAATCAAATGTCTAGCAGTAAAGTTCTTTTTGACTTCTGCTTGCTTCATGATATACGGGATAACGCCGATGATCAGCCCCATAAAGAAAAACTGAGTCGCTTCGTAATAATGCTCTAATACATACTCAATTACACGACTGAATACTAGCAGTGTAATGACAATTCCTATGCCAAGAGGCACTAAAAAACCTAAATATTTTTTCCAATCACGGCTGAAAAATCCACTGATTGACTCTAGTAATCGGTCATAAATCCCTAAAATAAACGCAATTGTGCCTCCGCTGACTCCTGGGATCAAATCACTGATGCCCATTAAGATGCCGCGGTATATATTCTTCCATTCCATTCGTCTAATCTCCTCGTCTTCAAATAACTTTTATTAGTATAGCATGGGTGAATTGGAAACTCGAGTATCACTTTGACCAGTTCACTCTACAAACCTGATTCGTTTAAAATTGTTTCTGCTTCTTCTATAATAGCTCTAACAATGTCCACGGTGGCCATTTCCTTATGCAGGCCTCTAGTAGATTGCCCTGCCCATAATGACATAAATTCTGGATTGTTAGATTTTGCAGCCGCTGAACGAATATCTTTTGTGAATGTGTTTTGAGAAGGAAATGGCAATGGCTCTATACCGCTTTGTTCAAATTCTCGTATAAAGCGATTTTTAATCGCGCGTGCGGGTCGCCCAGAAAAGCTTTTAGTTATAATTGTGCTTTCCTCGTCACTTTCAACTATCGCTTTTTTGTGTGCTGGATGTGCTCCAGATTCTTTAGCGCTAACGAAACGAGTACCGATTTGAACTCCTTGAGCCCCGAGAACTAGTGAAGCGACAAGGCCACGTCCATCCACAATACCTCCTGCTGCAATGACTGGAATTCCAACTGCATCTGCAACCTGTGGAACTAAAGACAGCGTACCCACCTGTGCACCTGACGGATGAGTAGCAAGAGAAAACGTACCGCGGTGACCTCCCGCTTCACTTCCTTGCGCTACGACAATGTCTGCTCCACAACTCTCTGCCTGTTTTGCTTCCTCTACGGTCGTAACCATCACTATAATTTTGACCCTTCGCGCTTTGGCCACCGCCATCTGTTCAGCAGATAAACAGCCAAAAGCTGTACTGATAATAGGTACTCCTTCTTCAATACAAATAGCAAACTGTTCTTCGCTCCAATTAGGTGACGAATAAGTTGACTGGAGGTTGCCAATAGCTAGTTCTGAAAAGAAAGGATTTAATACTTTTTGCACTTCTGCTAACCGGCTAAAATCGTCTTTTACTGGGGCTGCAAAAATATTAACACCAAACGACTTGTCAGTTTTCGATTGAATTTCTTTGATGGCTTGTCGCATAGCGTTCGGGGCCATATACGCAGCCCCTAAAGTGCCGAGTCCCCCTGCATTACTAACTCCAACAACAAGTTCAACAGTTGTCGTTCCCCCCGCCATACCGGCTTGAATAAGAGGGTAATCGATTTTAAGCAATTGACAAATTTCTGTTTTCAATAAAATCACAGATAGTCCCCGCCTCTCATTTGATTGCATGTTGCTAATGCTCTCAGTATCTCGTAAACAGCAATATACAGCAACAAGGAACTTTTTTACGAGATGCAACGTTTGGTATAGTAAGCAAACACAAAAGGCGGGATTTACT
This sequence comes from Planococcus sp. S3-L1, assembly GCF_030063085.1. Classification (NCBI taxonomy): domain Bacteria; kingdom Bacillati; phylum Bacillota; class Bacilli; order Caryophanales; family Caryophanaceae; genus Planococcus; species Planococcus sp. S3-L1. Next base: position 74,217 of record NZ_JASISN010000004.1, read on the forward strand.
ATGAAGGGATTCCTTTCATTTTTAGGCATCACTTTAATTGTTGGAGCATGTGGATTAATTCTCTTAACTTTTTACGGCAATCCTTTAGAAAAAGCGATCAGCCAAGAAAGTATGTACGCATATACCGAAACACGTGAGAATCGTGTTCCTGAGATACCTGAAGAAAATCAAATAACATCAAAAATTCCTGTGCAAGCAGCATTTACTACTACAGCCTATACCTCATTAGACAATAGTTGCATCGTAGTTTCTCAGAATTAGTAAAAAGGGGCTGCCGCAAAAGATCATAAACAATGATTTTTTACGCGCAGTCCCTTTTGCATGTGACAGCATGACAGCAAAGCTTACGAAAATAAATTGATGATACAAGTTTCAGGCAAACGCAAAACTGAAGGGGAAAGCGTGTTCGTTTATTGAGGGCAATCGATCGTTCGGGAAATTTCACCTGTGTAGTCTCGAAAAAGGACAAACCGAGTTTACGCTTGTGGCATTGGCCCACAAGCTTCTGAAAGTAGCTGACACCCATAACTACTTTCTATATTCTCGACGGCAATTCAAAAAGCAGGCGGAGAAAAAGGAACTTTTTTTCTCCGCCTGTCTTATTTTAGAGATTTATGGGGCAGTCCTTTTTACTGCAATCAAACAACTAAACGAATACTATTTCCTGATGGATCTTTAACTTCCCAATACTCATCCCGTTTGATTATTTCTGTTCCTCGTGAGCGTAAGTTTTCGATTGCTTTATCACGATTTTCCTTCTCCATTATTAATGTATAGTAATTCAACCCGGCTTCTTTCTCAGGTAGCGCGGGAATTCCTTCACCATTCCACATATTCAACCCAATATGATGATGGTATTTTTGATCTGCGACAAATAACGCTTGCCGCCCTAACCTCGAAACGACTTCAAGCCCTAATCCTTCTGTATAGAAGTTTTTAGCTTCTGTTAAATTCGAAACATGTAAATGAATATGACCCATAACCGTTTCAGCGGGTAGTCCACACCAAAGCATAGGAGATTTCTGAGCTTCCTCAATTAAACCTTGTGCATCAATTGGTTCTACCGCCATCGATACTTCCTCATTACGCCAATTCCAATGATCTGGTGTACGGTCTCTATAAATTTCGATGCCATTGCCTTCTGGGTCTGATATATATAACGCTTCACTAACTAAATGATCAGACGAACCTAATTCAATTCCTTGTTGATGAAGGTGCACAAGAATTTTCCCTAGTGCTTGTCGAGTCGGTAATAAAATAGCTAGATGATACAGCCCAGTGTAACGACCTTGTTTCGATGAAATCCCTTCAATTACTTCAAGTCTAACCAATACATTACCGCCAGCACCCAGTGCTACTAAATGCGGTTCTTCGGAAATCACTTCAAATCCAATTACCTCTGTGTAAAACTCTTTCATTTTCTTTATATCGACTACTTTCAATCCGATTTCACCTACATGTGTAACGGGCTTGTTGTGAAAATCCATTGCTTTTAACCCTCTTTTCAATTAGTTACTTTATGTAACTAACTATATTTTAAATACTTAATTACGTCAAGTAATTAAATTCTTTTAAAATAGTTGGCATTTATGCTACTATGTTAGAAAAGGAGTGATGAGCATGGATACTTCCATCATCTGCCCTCGTTTCGAGACAGCTATTTCCCTGCTCAGTCAACGCTGGACTGGGCTGATTATTTACCAACTACTTTCTGGATCCCAACGTTTTAGCGAATTAACCGAGATCATTGGTATCAGTGGACGGCTGTTATCTGAACGACTGAAAAGCTTGGAAGCACAAGGCTTAATTACACGCACAGTTTATCCTGAGACGCCTGTACGGATTGAATATGCTTTAACCGAAAAAGGACGGTCGTTACAACCTGTTATGGATGAAATTCAAAATTGGTCGCAAGTATGGATAGATCCTACTGAAAAAAGCAACGAATAATTTTGTGGATCATTAGCAAAAGAGCTTATCCGAAAATCGGATAAGCTCTTTTTTTTATTCGATAGAACTTGCTACTTTTTCTCTCGTAGTCGAATAGCCTCCCTCAAATCGTTCAATTGTTTCATTTTTGAGCCAGTAAGTAACAGGAAATAGCTTATCTAAAAAATAACGATCATGTGAAACTGCAATAATCGTTCCTGAAAAATCACTTAACGACTCTTCCATCACTTCTTTTGCTTCTAGATCTAAATGATTTGTCGGTTCGTCTAAAATTAGTAGATTATGATGTTGATGCATCAACTGTGCGAGTCGCAACCTCATTCGCTCTCCACCGCTAAGCTGTCGCACCGGTTGAAATACCATATTGCCAAAAAACAAAAATTGAGCGAGCATTGGACGTGCATCGTATTCCGAAACAGCAATTGCTTCACGAAATTCTTCTATAACGTTTCTATCATTATCCATCTCTAATGTGTATTGAGATAAATAGCCAATTGATAAGTTACTTCCTAACTTTACATCTCCGGCATCAGCTGACTCTTTCCCAACCATCATGTTTAGCAATGTCGTTTTTCCTGTCCCATTTGAGCCAACAATCGCTACTCGTTCTCCGTAACGGATATGCATTGCAATGTCTTGAAACAGCATACGCTCTCCAAATTCTTTCCACACCCCATCCAGATGCACAACATCCTTGCCACTACGTCCGTCTATTTTCAAATTTAATGCCATCTGTTTTTTCGATAACAGAGGACGGTCGAGAACTTCAATTCGGTGTAACGCTTTTTCCATGCTTTTCGCTTGCCGATGCATACCTGCATTAGGCGGATTTGCTCGATTGGCCCATTCTCTCAATCGTTTGATTGCCTCTTTCATCTTTTGAATTTTCTTTTGCTGGTCTTGATAGTGCTGAAACTCTACTAATAAGCGAGCTTCCCGTTCTTTTACATAGCTCGAATAATTTCCTGTGTATTGAATCAACTCACCTTGTTCCAATTCCCAAATGTGCGTAACCGTTTCATCCAAAAAATAGCGGTCGTGAGATACAAGGACAATCGTTCCTTTATAATGGCTAATAAATGAACCGAGCCATTCAATCGCGTCTAAATCTAAATGATTTGTCGGCTCGTCGAGCAGGAGCAAATCTGGTTTTTGCAAAAGTAACTTTGCCAACCCCACTTTCGTTTTTTCACCACCGCTTAACTGTCCCCATTGTGCAAATTTTAACGACTTAATCTTTAACCCGTTTAACACTTGGTCGATTCTCATGTCGATGTCGTAACCACCGCGTTGAATAAAATCATCTTGCATCGCTCCGTAACGAAGAAGAATACACTCCATTTCATCGGGATCGACAGTTTCCATCTGCTTTTCCATCTTCGTTAACTGCTCCTGCAAAGCATTTAACGCTAAAAACACAGCTTTTAATAATTGTTCTACCGTTTGCTCTGGCTGCTCATCAGGGGATTGTTCTAACAGACCGATCTTACTGCCTTTTTTCCACGTCACGACTCCTTCAGTTGGCTGCAAAGTTCCCGCGAGTACATTTAATAGCGTTGACTTTCCTTCTCCGTTTCTTCCGACAAGTCCAATGCGTTGACCTTCTGAGACTTCTCCTTTTATATGATTGAATATTTTTTGCGTTGCAAAATGGCACATTACTTGTTGAAACTGGCTAATAATCATTATGCTCTTCCTTCCTAATGAAGAGACATGCACACAAAAAGGCACGCCAAGAGGCATGCCTTTGTCAAAATTCGATTGTAGGCAGATGTCTCTTACTGGTAGTATTCACTCGATTTTGTTGGCTGAAAAAAGACAGATTTCTCCCGTCCAGCTACTCCAGTGAAAGTAACGCCATGAAGAATGTAGAGATATTCTTGACATTCTGTCATGCGCTTACCAGTTTGATTCATCTTACCCACCTCCTTAATGTATTGTTATCATCATACAATTTCATATCCAATTCGTCAATAATTCGTCAGAATATTCTTCCTTCAACTGAATTCATTGAAAGAAGTAGGGATAACTCTTAAGAAACGGGGTAATGATAATTAACAGCGGTTTCTCAGAAAGGTGGTCAGAATATGTCTATGTATTCCAGATTAACTTTTGATAATGACACCCGAAAAGTAGAAAAAGCTTTAAAAAAGTACGAAGACAAAAAAACGGAAGCTTTGGTTTTACTTGCAGAAATTGACATGCTCGAGAAGATGGAAGATGTCCAAGATGCGGAACTGTGGAAACGACAATCCATGAAGGAAAAGCTTGTTGCTGTAGAACGTCAGCGAAGGGACTTAGTAGAATTGGTTACAGATTACGTAGAAAAACATGGAAACCAAGACCTTTACGTTTATACGGAGTTGCTGCAAGAGCTAGAAAGAGATAAAGCAACATAAAACCACAGCGGGGCTATTGCCTCGCTGTGGTTTTATTTTTTCCCGGATGTAGTTCGACCAATAGACTGTAGAATATCTCCCATCCACCCTTTTCGCTTTAGATAAAGATAAAGGACAAAGGTAGTACCGATAATCACCACTATCGACATGATATAGCCTATCTGCCATTTTAACTCCGGCATGTTCTCAAAATTCATTCCCCAAAGAGCTCCCCACGCCATAACCGGCGTAAATAAGGTAGTTAGTACCGTTAACGTTTTCATAATTTCATTGCCTCGGTAATTAGCTACTACATTTTCGATATCAACCATGTTATTCACTTCATCTTCATACGCGTTAACGAGCATAACACAGCGATCAATCCGATCAGCCGTGCGTTGGTATTCGACTTCTTCTGCAACTTTTTTACCGAAAGTTTCTTTAATCGCCATTTTAATTTCTTGAAATCCCATAATTAAATGTTTCCACAATAAAATTTCATGCCGAATATTCTCAATTTCTCCTAAGGTTTTCTTATTATTTTCTTCTTTGATTGCCCATAGTAAATCATGCAAACGTTCCTCAAAACTATCTATTTTATGTAAGATGGAAGCAACCATTTCTCCAAGAATAATATTCATTATTTCTATAGTAGAAGTGGCGTTTTCCATTTGACGCAAAATTTCATCTTTCTCCAAATCAGCATCTTGTTCAAAATCAATTTTATTCGTGACGAAGACCTCTTCTGATAAGTAAAAGTGAAAAACTTCACGTGAATCCTTGGATTTTGCGCTTTGTCGGTAAATCAATGATCCCCATAGTGCTTCTTGGCCACGATCCACCGTGTGAGTATGAAGTATATTAACAGCCGTATTTTTCGACTGGTCGATCCAATTGTGCATTTTTTTATTTTTAGGAAGAAATTTGCGGAAATTATAATCTTCAACGCCGTCTTCCTCATGCCAAATTGCATGTTTAAACGTATATTGCGGCATTGCTATGTCCCCTTCCTATTCAATACGATGCAAAAAGCAAGCCAGTACATGGCTTGCTTACTCTTTTTGCGGTGTATGATCTCTGTATTTTTCATTTGAGTTTTCTTCGTATTCCAAATCTCTGTTTGGCATCGGGTCCATTTCCTTTTCAGGCGGCATATTTCGACGTGGCTCAACTTCTGGAATCAGTCTTTCACCTTCTTTTTTTCCCTGGTCGTTCTTCATCCAAAACACCTCCTTGGATTGTTGTTATACCATAATTACCCGTTTTGATTTTTTATAATCCAAGAAAATCAATTGATTAATGCACTGCTAAAGATTCGATCAGCGCTGCGTCATCCGGATAAGCCAGCTCTAATTCTCGTAGTTCAGCTATAGATTTCCAAGCTACATCTGTAATCCACTCATCTTCAGCGTGAAGTACGATTTCGCCACCCGTTACTTTCACTTTAAAATAAGTAACTTCAAACGATACGGCCGAGTCCTCGTATTCACCAGTTCTAGCATCCAATTTCTCTATAATTTGAACCGTCAATCCGGTTTCTTCAAAGAATTCACGCATGCAGCATTGTTCTGCCGTTTCCTTGCCTTCAATACCGCCTGCTGGTACCGTCCATTTCTTTTCCTCACCAGGTATGCCTTGTAATACTAATAATACTTCGTTTTTTTCGTTGACACAGACACCTGCTGCGCCTTTCCAATTTGACATTTTCATGTAATCTCTCCTAAAGTCTATTTCGATTTGAGCAGTTTCTTGTCCTCTAAAAGAAGTACTATGCTGCCAGTTGTTTTTACCGTACCACATATTTCAGCGCGCTAGACGAGCTTATGCAAATAATTTTAGACAAAACAAAACGACTTACTCTAGTAAGCCGTTTTGTTGGGTATATTACTCTGCCTTTTTTCGATGTTCCTGCTCTAATACGATTCCATGAGTTGCCTCTGGTAATCCCAAATCTCCAGAAAATCCATTTGCTCTGTAAAAGGCATCTGCAACAGAAGAATCTGTCCGAACAACAAGCTCATGGAAATGTCCTTTTGCATCTTCAATAATTTTCTGTAATAGTTTTGTGCCAATCCCTTGTCTGCGAGCATTCGTAGAAATATAGAACCTCCGCAGTCTCCCTACACTTTCTTTACTGGAATAAGGATCACGGTTTAATCCACCGATAGCTACCAAATGATCCTGGTGATCCCATACTCCATATAACACTTCGGCGGTTTTATTGAATGTATTGCTCCCATCTTCGTACTGATCGACAAGTCTTCTTAGAAAACGATAGCCTTCTGCTTCACTTTCTTCCACTAGCTTTGAGACATCCATTGCTTTTAAGTCTTGGATTTCTTTGATTTCTACTGTCATGTCGCATCCTCCTCATTATGGATATTCACTTTCCACTTCCGAATTCTCTGACGCTTCCCTACTCTTTCAGTGTATAGCAGATATAGTTTAATTGCCATTAAATATCAGAATTTTCATTCAACTAAAATAAGGACTGTCCCAAAAGCCATGAAAAGTGACTTTTAAGGGGTAGCCTCTTTGTGCATTTATGAGAAAGGACAAATGTCCATTCCCATCAGCTATTTTAGACATAAATCAGGAGACAAAAACCGTCCATTTCTGTAAAATGAAAATCCCCATCCCCGCCTTACAGAAAGACCGATTTTATGTGAAATCCGAAGATGACTTCCCCAAAGGACAGCACGGAAAAGTATTGATGGACGTCCTCTTTGAACAGATAACGCAAAATTGACCGAGAAAGTGTGTTCGGTCCTATCAAAGGCAATCGGTCGTTCCGGCGATTCCTTCTCCGGGACCTCCATAAAGTACACGCGGAGGTCAAGATTATGGCATGGACCCACAATCTCCTGAAAGTAGCTGGCATTTACCAACTGCTTTCAAGGCGCTCACTATAAAAACAGACGAAGAAAAGAAATGCTTTTTCTCCGTCTGTTTTTAGGGACTTATGGGACAATTCTCTTTTTATTGAACGGTTTCTTCTCGTATCGCTTTTTTATCTTCTGTTTTCTTGATGATGAAAATACTCGCTTCATAAAGACCTGCCATTGGAATCAACACTAACAACTGACTCAAAAAATCCGGTGGAGTGATCAAAGCTGAAACAATGGCCAACACGAGATAAGACCATTTTCGGACCTTTTTCATTGAAACGGAAGTTAATATGCCAATGGATGATAAAAATAAAGCGATAATCGGCATCTCAAACAGTAAACCTAACGGAACGGTTGTCATAATCAAAAAGTGAATGTATTCATTTGCTGAAATCATGACATCGAAATTCGCCATCCCTAAACCAATCAAAAATTGAAAACTGAGCGGATTGACGATAAAGTAACCAAATGCCAGTCCCAAAACAAACAGTAAAAACATGACTGGAGAGTAAAGACCTAGAAAACGAGCCTCTTTTTCTTCAAGTCCTGGTTTAACAAATTGCCAAATAAAATGAATTAGAAATGGTAAAGACAATCCTAAAGCTAATGTTGCGGATATTGACGTGTAAAATTTAATAACTTCCAAAGGCCCTAAAATAACCAAATTATTTCCCTTAACAATATAAGGAAACCAAAAATTTAACGTTGAGAAAACAACTAGTAGGAAGAACAAGAAAACAATCACACTTTTAATAAGTTGCTTTCTCAATTCTCCTAGATGGTCAACTAAATTTTCCACTCGCATTTCCGGTTCTTCCTTGGGCTCTTCTGGCTTTTGAACAGGAGATTCCGTCACCTTTTCCGAAGTCTCCTCCGCAGGGTTTTCTAACTGTTCTGCTTTTTTATGCAGTGGACTTGTTAATTTTTTGTCTCCATACGGATCCATTTAACCACCTTCATAATTTCTCAGATTTTTTTAAGTCTTTATCCTCGACCTTTTCTTTTTTGACGGTTTCTTCGTCATCGTCATCCATTAAGCCTTTTGTTGAACGCTTGAATTCAGAAAATGTTTTCCCGACTGCTCCACCGATTTCGGGCAATTTTTTTGGTCCAAATATAATTAAAACAATGACTAAAATAATGATTAAGCCCGGCACGCCAATTGAAGCTAATCCTCCCATGTTGTTCTTCCTCCTTTATTAGACGAGTGATCCGCCTTCGCGGCTATAACGAATAATACCTTCTGCACAACGGTAAGCCAGTGCTCCGACAGTTCCCGTTGGATTGTAGCCGCCATTATGAGCAAAATTCCCAGCTCCTATAACAAATAAATTTTCTGCATCCCAGTGTTGCAAGAAGTTATTGACTACACTCGTAGCAGGATCTGCGCCCATTATCGTTCCACCCGTATTATGAGTAGTCTGATACGGCACGATGTCATAATCTGTAATCTCTCCACTTGCAGCAACTGTTTTCGCACCCATTTCTTTCACAATTCCAGCTGCTTTTTCCGTAATATAGCTGTGAAGTGCACGGTCTTGGTCTGTAAAGTTATATGTCAGTTGCAATAATGGAACGCCGTAAATATCCTTATACGTATCATCAAGTCCTAAGAAGTTCTCTTTGTGTGGCATCGAAGCTCCTTGGCCACCAACACTTAAGGTTCTTGTAAAGTTCTCTATTGATGCTTTTTTAAATTCTGCGCCCCACGACGGGGTTCCTGGAGGTGTCGGGTTAGATAGAATTGGCCGAGATCCAGTTTGAGTTGAAGACAAGCTCGCACCGTGAATAAAATCAAGATCTCCATGGTCAAAGGTGTCGCCATTAAAATCATCTATCGTCATGCCAAGAGCTCCTGCGCCCATAAATGTATTCATTTGTTCGTCAAAAAATCCTGTAGCACCCGGAAGAATTTGATATGCATAATTTTTACCTAAAGATCCTTGACCTGTTTCCGGATCGTATTGCTGACCGATGTTTGAAACCATTAACAATTTGGCATTATTCATGACGTAACTGGTCAGAACAACAACATTTGCAGGCTGTATAAATTCTTCGAACGTGACCGTGTCGTAGTACCTTACGCCCGTTACCTTGTCTCCTTCTTTCATCACTTCGACAACATTTGAATTGAATCTGACATCATAATTACCCGTTTCTTTAGCTGTTGGCACAACGGTTATCTCCGGTGAAGTTTTAGCCCCGTACTCACAGCCAAAGCGCTCACAAAATCCACAATATTGACAAGCGTTGATTTTCTGCCCATCTGGATTTTCGTAAGCTTCTGATAAGTTAGCAGAAGGCATCATAAACGGTGAATAACCCAAACTAGTCGCTGCTGTTTCAAAACGTTGCAAAATGGGTGTTTTTTTCATGGGTGGCGTTGGAAAGTCACTTGATCGCTTGCCCCAAAACGGATTTTTATCTTCTCCTGAAAGACCAATTGTTTTTTCAAAACGGTCAAAATAAGGCTCTAACTCGTCATAAGTGATTCCCCAATCTTGAATGGTGTAATCAGCCGATAGTTTATTTGCGCCGTATTTTTTATCTGTCATGGTTTTTATTTCAAAATCATACGGAAGAAAACGCCAGGTTTGACCATTCCAATGCGTTCCTGACCCCCCTAATCCTTCACCGAGTAAAAATGATCCTAATTGACGCATTGGCAATGCGCGTTGCTTACGATTATTTCGAAACGTCAGTGTCTCCTTCGACAGATCCTGCATCAACTCATAGCGGACAGCGTAACGGTATTCATCGTGGACCATACTAAAATCCGCAGTGCCACGCTCACGACCACGTTCTAGTCCCACCACTTTCAATCCTTCTTTTGAACATTCAGCAGCAATAATACCACCTGTCCACCCGACTCCTACGGTTACTACATCAACGCCTTCCAAAGTTGTCACCATATCGATTCCCCCTTTTCAGTTAATGATTCATGCCAAGAGATTTCGGTTTGATTTCTACAAAATCTTCACTTTCGATGTCTTTAATATAAGCAAGCTGATGTCCAGGAAAGCCTTTCATTTGCCAGCCATCCATATTGGCATTTCCACCATAAATCGGATCAGCATAAGCTCCCTCTAAAGTTGCTTGTCTCAATAATCGGAAAAAGAACTGAGATTCAACACCCCTCATTTTAATTTCATTTTCTTGGAAAGCTGTTAAAATTTCATCCATTTGTTCGCCTTCTAAATCAACAAATTTAGTTTTAAACCGACTGTCGGCTTCTTCTTGCATTAATTGAATGCCTTGTATAAACATCTCATTTCGCTTTAATCGACTTTGATAACCTTGTGTAGGCTCCCCTTGCGCAAATGGCGCCTGCATGTATTCTTTCGAATTTTCACCGTAGCTACCTGCTAGTTGATTATCAATAAAATAAGGCACAGCTAAACCAATTGCACCCGGTCCTAAATCATCTTCAGGAAAAATTCGCTCCGTAGCTTGAGACAAAACTTCAAAATCTGCCATACTTTTAAAAAACGTTAATCCTCTAATGCTACTAGAAGCTTCTTTCGTTCCACCTGAACTGCTAGAAGAATCTGTCGCATTGTCTTGCTTGTTTGTATTCGCGCCAATTAATCCACCAATAATCCCTCCGCCAATTAAAGCACCTGTTGCAATACCTGAAGTTTTTAGAAAATCTCGCCGAGAAAAATTCTTATCTTTTTCCGCCATTTCACAAACCTCCTTTTTATTTTAATATTCTGAATACAATTACTATACTCCTTTAATACCGTTTTTTGCAACCAGACTAGTAAAAATCAATTTTTTTACATAAAAAAGATCAAAAAAAAGAAGCCAAGGGAGTGGACACCTCGGCTTTGTAGCATAGTAATGTTTAGTTTAATACTTTAATAGTAATGTTTTTACGTCCCCAGTTTAGGGCTTCGCCTTGCGTTGGGATAAAGACATCAATTTTATTACCTTTAATTGCGCCACCAGTATCTCCAGCGATCGCTTCTCCATATCCTTCTACCCATACTTTAGAGCCCAGTGGAATAACTGAAGGATCTACTGCGATTACTTTTTGGTTTGGATTTGCACGAAGATCAATTCCTGTTGCAGTCGTACCTGAGCATCCTGCGCAATAAGCTGTATAAGCTGTTGCAGAAACTGTCATTGTTTTACCAGCTTGCGTTGAAGCTTGTGTTGGTGCTTTTTCAGCAGGTGCACTTGCTGGCGTTGGTGCTGGTGCAGTAGATTTTGCTGGTGCAGATGCTGTTTTAGCAGGTGCTTTTTCAGCTACGGCAGTTCCGCCTTTAACTGTCAACGTATCACCTGGGTAAATCATGTAGCCTGAAATACCATTCCAGCTCGTTAAGCTATCTAATGAAATTCCGTGTGCACTCGCGATTTCGAATAATGTATCGCCTGATTTTACGGTATATGTCGAGCTATCTGTTTTTGGTGTTGCTGCCTGCCCATCAATTTCAAGTTCTTGACTTGGCAAGATCAAATCTGAAGATAGATTATTCCATCCCTTTAAGCTTTCTACCGATACGTTCTTATCTTGTGAAATCCCCCAGAGTGTATCCCCTGATTGAACTGTATATGACGATGAAGCGCTAGCTGTAGTAGCTGCTCCCACACTTAACACTGCAATAGCAGTTAGTGTAACGATATGTTTTTTCATAAATTGAAATTCCTCCTTTTCACTAACAGGAATGATCATAACACCTCGACATGTCAAGAACATGACAGAACGACAGATAGAATATCACAATTTCATGACACAGATTTAAACTTTATTACAAACTGTAATAAAACTAAGGGATTTCTTAGACTTATTAACAAAAAAGTTCTACAGCGTTTATTCCATTGAAATTAGGGAAACTTAAAAAGTTATTTAACGAAACTTAAAGGAGAGAGCTACTTGAAAAATGTTACGGTTGTTTTTTGGACTTCATTATTAATTTGTTTAGGATTGGTTGTTTGGGGGTTGTCTTCACCTGACAGTTTCAAGTCACAAACAGGGGAATGGACTGTGGCGATTTCAAATACATTCGGCTGGTACTACCTTCTGACGGTTTTTCTAATTCTAGCTTTTTGTATTTATTTAATTTTTTCTAAGTTTTCAACGTTAAAGTTGGGGAAACCTGAAGACAAACCAGAATTCTCTCTCGTTTCTTGGTTTTCAATGTTGTTTAGTGCAGGAATGGGTATGGGGTTAGTTTTCTGGACTACAGCCGAGCCAATTTCGCACGCCTTCATTAGCGCCCCAAAATCTGAACTCGGATCTAACGAAGCAATTCAAGAAGCAATGCAATTCTCATTTTTTCATTGGGGTCTGCATGCATGGGCAATTTACGGAATCGTCGCGTTGGTTTTGGCTTATTTCAAATTCCATAACGATGCACCTGGGTTGATCAGCGCGACGTTAATTCCTTTGTTCGGTGAAAAACTAATGGCTGGACCACTTGGTAAAATGATTGATGTGTTGGCCGTCTTTGCAACTGTTATCGGTGTAGCTTCAACACTTGGATTCGGATCTGCTCAAATCAATGAAGGAATTTCGTTTCTTTTTGGTACCCCCAATACATTTACATTCCAAGTGTTGATTCTTGCGGTGGCTACAGTTCTTTTCATCGCTTCTGCTTGGTCCGGTATTGGTCGTGGCATTAAATATTTGAGCAATATTAATATGGTTTTGGCGTTTGTTCTACTTCTTCTGTTATTGATTGTTGGACCTACACTTTATATCTTCAATTCGTTCTCTGATGCTATTGGCGGTTATTTAACAAACTTCTTTTCCATGAGCTTTAATCTCGAGCCAGTTAATGAGGAACGTCGTACTTGGGTTAATGCCTGGACCGTATTTTACTGGGCTTGGTGGATTTCATGGGCGCCGTTTGTCGGTATTTTTATCGCTCGTATTTCGCGTGGGCGCACAGTTAAGGAGTTTATGCTAGGTGTTTTACTAGTACCTTCACTCGTTTGTTTCATCTTTTTCGCAGTATTTGGCGTTTCTGCATTGAATTTAGAACAAAACAATATTGCCAAAATTTCTGAGTATAGTTTAGAAACAGCCACTTTTGGTGTATTGCAATATTATCCACTTGGAACTTTACTATCCATTATTACATTGGTTGTTATCGCCATCTTTTTTATCACTTCTGCCGATTCAGCTACATTTGTTCTCGGCATGCAAACGACCGGTGGCATGTTGAATCCGCCAAATTTGGTGAAGATTACGTGGGGCTTAATTCAATCAGCAGTTGCCGCAATCGTTATTTATACCGGCGGCACACAAGGTCTTCAAAACGCATTAATCATTGCGGCATTACCTTTTTCACTCGTTATTATTTTAATGGGCATTTCATTTTTAAAGGCTGCTTCATATGACCCCCTCGTAAAAAACAAAAAAAGGCAATAAAAGATCCGGCACCTTTAAAAGGTACCGGATCTTTTCTCTTTTATTTGAAAACGCTCGTACTATGCAATGGTTGAACTTTCGATTTTGGATCCAAATAAGATTTAGCGTTGTTGATGGCTGTCGGTGCTTCGCCGAAACCTACCGCGATTAATTTCACTTTGCCATCGTACGTGGCGATGTCACCTGCCGCATAAATACCCGGAATACTTGTTTCCATCTTAGAATTAACGATGACGGAGTTTTTATCCATCTCAAGACCCCATTCTTTAATGGCACCTAGAGAAGTGATATTACCGTAGTTACAAATTACATGATCGACTTCAAGGCGTTCTTCGTTGCCCTCTTTATCAATCAGTATAAGCTCACGGACCTGGCCGTTTTCACCGACCAACTCTTTGACACCAAATGGCTTTTTCACCTCTACTTTTGATGCCATTAAGACATCAATGTTTGCTTCGTGTGCAGTCATTTTCTCTCTGCGGTGGCTTAGCGTTACATGCGAGGCGACGTTTTCAAGCATCATCGACCAGTCGACTGCTGAATCGCCTCCGCCTAGAACCACTACTTTTTTATCGCTGAAGACCGTTAAATCTTTTACGCCGTAATGCAGCGATTTCCCTTCGAATGCTTCGCATCCTTCAACTGCAAGTTTGCGAGGTTGGAATGCTCCAACGCCAGCAGTCAATAAAATTACTTTTGTGTAATGAAGACCTTTGTCTGTTTGAATCACAAAATGATCACCATGACGTTCAGCAGCTGTTACCGATTCCTCTAAACAAATTTCAGGATCTCCATATTTTGCTTGTTGAACTAAATTGTCCACTAAATCTTTTGCTAATATTTTGGGAAATCCACCAATATCGTAAATGAATTTATCCGGATATAGTTCAGTCAGCTGACCACCAAGCTGTGGCAAACTGTCAATAATTTTCACTTTCATTTTGCGCATACCGCCGTAAAAGGAAGCAAACAAGCCCGTTGGCCCGCCGCCGATAATCGTTATATCAAAAACTTCGCGTTCTTCCATTTATAACACTCCTAATCTACTCAATACCTATATCCTATCATATTTACCCCTATTTCACGCCATTGGACTTATGACGGAAATTAAAAAAAGAAAAGTTTGAATACTCTGTATTCCATTCATAACCTGGAGGGTAGATACAGATAAAAGGATGAATGCAGCGGACTTAGGACTTAACAAAAAGTAGTTGTCGTTATGAAAGGTTTAGGTAAAGCAACAGCATTGGGATTTGCTTGTCATAGAAGGCGGTTCATTAAAAGCCTTACAATGTGGCAAATGATTATACAGCCACCCAAAAAATCGATATACTGGGAAATGAACCAATTATAAAGGAGATGTTTACACATGGCGAAAAAAGGACACATCCACATGGAAAACGGCGAAATCATCGAATTCGAACTTTTCCCGAACGAAGCACCCAACACGGTTAAAAACTTTGAGGACCTTGCAAACTCAGGTTTCTACAATGACGTAACATTCCACCGCGTAATTCCTGGCTTTGTAAGCCAAGGCGGCGACCCAACTGGTACTGGTGCTGGCGGCAGCGGCAAAACAATCAAATGTGAAACTCAAGGCAACCCACGTAAGCACCAAGCAGGAAGCCTTTCAATGGCACATGCTGGTAAAGACACAGGTTCAAGCCAATTCTTTATCGTTCACGCACCACAACCGCATCTTGACGGCGTTCACACTGTTTTCGGCCAAGTGACTTCAGGACTTGAAACGGCTAAAGCAATGAGTAATGGCGATAAAATGACAAAAGTTCACGTTTTTGACGAAGAATAAAAGCGATTGAACGCAAACCGGTCTGGATTCCCATCCAGACCGGTTTTTTGTCCGATGTTTTATTCCATATTTTTCAAATACTATCGGGTTTGTTGTAAATACTGTCGGAATGGAATGAAATACTGTCCGATTTGAGCAAATACTGTCCAATTCACACCAAATACTGTCCAAATGCTAAAATCCATAAAAAAATACGCCCAGAGGCGCATTTCTCTACAATACTTTACTCAAAAACGCTTTTGTCCGCTCATGTTGTGGATTGCCGAACAATTCTTTCGGTACGTTTTCTTCAACAATATAACCTCCGTCAATAAACAACACGCGGTCACCCATTTCAGCGGCGAATCCCATTTCATGTGTCACGACGACCATGGTCATCCCTTCGCGCGCTAGTTGCTTCATAACATCTAGCACATCGCCTACCATCTCCGGGTCGAGTGCTGAAGTTGGTTCATCAAAAAGCATAATTTTCGGATCCATTGCCAGTGCGCGAGCAATTGCCACACGCTGCTTTTGACCGCCGGAAAGTTCGCCTGGATACGCCTTCGCTTTTTCACGAAGTCCAACTTTGTCTAACAATTCATAGGCCTTTTTCTCAGCGGATTTTCTGTCCCCTTTTTTTACTTTCATCGGTGCTAGAATGACGTTTTCCAAAACCGATTTGTGAGGAAACAGATTAAATTGCTGAAACACCATTCCGACGTCTTGACGAATTTTATTGATATCTACTTTCGGATTTGTAATATCCGTTTCTTCGATATAAACATGACCACCTGTAATTTCCTCTAGTCGGTTTAAGCAGCGAAGAAAGGTGCTTTTTCCCGACCCAGAAGGACCAATAACACAAATCACTTCTTTTTCTTCTACAACGGTACTCATATCTTTTATAACTTCCAGCTTGCCGAATGATTTTTTTAAATTTTCTACTCGTATCATAGTCATCGTAAAACAAACTTCCTTTCTACATAGCTCGCCAGCATGGAGAGCAAGTATATGATGACGAAGTATATAATTCCTAGGATTAAGTACACATTAAACGCGTCAAATGTGGCGCTGGCCTGAATACGCCCTTCTTGCGTCAAATCTGCCACCCCAATGACTGACAGCAAGGAAGTATCTTTCAGTGAAATGATTGCCTGGTTCGTAATTGTCGGCAACATGCGTCTGAAAGCTTGAGGCAAAATGATATAGCGCATATTTTGCGTTGAATTCAATCCAAGTGACCGCGCAGCTTCTGTCTGTCCTTTATCAATCGACTGAATACCTGCACGAATGATTTCTGAGAAGTAAGCACCTGCATTAATCGCTACCGTTACAATACCAGCAGTCGTATTATCCAAAGAAATAAAAGCTAAAGAGTTCAAACCAAAATAGATAAAGAATAACTGGACAATAAATGGTGTTCCGCGAATCGCATCAACAAAAATTTTCGCAATCCAATTTAAAATTTTCAACGGTGCCAGTCTAAACAACGCAACAATTAAACCGATTAAAAATCCAAGGACAATGGCAATCGCAAATATATATAACGTTACTTTCAGACCTTCCATTAAATATGGAAAGGCATTAACAATCGTATCCATTTTCACATCTCCTTTGAATAAAAAAATGCAGCGCGCTTATGCGCGCTACATTTTTAGTTTATTCTGCGATGTACTTCGCTAAAATTTTATCGTACTCACCACTGTCGCGTAATTCTTGTAGACCTGCATTGATTTGTTTAAGAACTTCTGCGTTTTCACCTTTTAGTACAGCAATTCCGTATTGATCTCCTGTTAAACGTTCGCCTGCTGTTTTCAAATCAAGTCCACTTTCCGCAATAGCATAAGCAATAACTGGGTAATCTTCTAGCAACACAGCTGCGTTACCATTTGAAACTTCTTGGAACATAGATGGGCTATCTTCGAACTGTGCTACTGTGTAGCCATATTCCGCTTCGTTATCACGAGCAAACTGAGCACCAGTTGTCCCACTCTTAACAGCTACCGTCTTGCCTTCAAGATCTTCTAAAGAATTAATTTCTTCATTATCTGCTGCGACAACAAGAGACAAACCTGCATCAAAATAAGGATCAGAAAAGTCTACTACTGCTTTACGCTCATCTGTAATACTCATACCAGCAATCGCAACATCCAATTGATCTGCTTGCAAAGCTGGGATAATTCCGCCAAAATCCATTGGGCTGAATTCAATTTCAAAACCTTGGTTTTCAGCAATCGCTGTAATCAAATCGATATCGATTCCTGTATATTCTCCGTCCACTTCAAATTCGAATGGCGGATAAGTTGTGTCGATTCCTACTGTGTATTTTTCTGCTTTACTGCTTCCGTCATCACTTGTCGCATCTTCTTCAGCTTCATCTGATCCACAGGCAGCAATGACGAATATCATTGCTAGCAATAGTGCTAAAAGACTCCATTTCTTCATTTTAAATCCCCCTTTTTTCAATTTTCAATCCTTCTGAACATTAATATATCACAATTTTCTGATTTTCAGAACCTTTGATAGAAAATAACTAACATTTAGCAAAAATAAAGGGACTAAATGACCTCTTTGTTAGCAACTCCTCTTTTTTTCCACAAACGATTAAATAGTCGAAAGTTATGAACGAGCGTTTTCACTACTGCATATGTTGGAATAGCAATCAAAATGCCAATAAATCCATACAAAGCACCGGCAATCATTAGCAACAAGATGATTGTCAACGGATGAATGTTTAATCGGTTGCTCATAATATTGGGTGTCACCAAATTCCCTTCAAGCTGCTGTACGACTAGTAAAACCAAAACCACCTTTACCGCCATCCATATATCGCCACTCATTAAAGCAACAAACAGGGCAGGAATAATCCCAATCAGCGGACCTAAAAACGGAACGATAATTAAGAACATCGCAAAAATTGCTAAACTAAGGGCATAATCCAATCCAATAAGTAAATAGCCGATATACATGAAAGTCCCAACAACCGCAGCAACAATCGCTTGACCGACAATAAATGCAGAAAGGGTCCGATCAATATCCTTCAATAGTTTTTTGCCTTCCGGCTTATGTTCCTCAGGCAAATACTTTGTTAAATGCGGAATAAACTTTTCGTCATCTTTTAATAGAAAGAACAGAACAAAAGGGACAACGATTAGCACAATCGCAACATTCATGACTGTTGTTAAAATAGTCATGACATTATTTAATAAGCTTTCTGAAAGATTTTCCAAAAAGTTCAAAGCTCCTGCTTTTATCTCCGGACCTGTAACTCCACCTAATTTAAAATCAGCCAGTAAATCATTCGATTCCTCGGTTACTTCTTCAACTTTTGAAGGCGCTAAGTTCGCCAAACTTTCGACTTGATTGGTGATGACAGGACCGAAGAAATAAAGCAAGGTAGATAAAGTTAAAATAATGATTGCAAAGACGATTCCAATTCCTATAATTTTAGATACATAACGCATCAGTACCTTCACAAATGGACGCAATAGGTAATAAAGAAGTCCACCGATTAAAATAGGGGCAAAAATAGTTGCGACGATGATTTGCAATGGCTCAAAAATATAATCGATCTTTCCTAAAAAGAACAAAGTAATGGCAACGAGCAAGATTGCCGTTGTGTATTCAAAAAACGGTTTTTTAATCCACAAAGTTTTCCCCACCTCTCTTTTATCCAAAGAATTTCCGACACAGAAAAGCGAAAGCAAAAAGAACTTTTGCTTTCGCTCGTGGTCATCTTTTTAGTTATCTTCTTCAAGCTCTCGCATTTCTTTATGAGTTTGTGGAAATGCATTGGCTTGCCATTCATCCCGGTAAGCTGAGTCTAACTGAGACAGACCCTTCTCAGCGGAGTCATCTAGAGCATCTACACTTTCGCGTTCGTCAATTTCTGAACTATTGTACATATCTATATCCGGTTCTACACGCACTGCATTTCTTTCTTGGTATGCGCGGTAGACAAAAATTCCAGAGGCCGCTGCAAGTGCGCTGCCAATAAGTGTGTTCATTGTCGATTTCTTCATCCATAATTCCCCCATAAAAATACATATATTTTCTCACTTCCTTTTATATACCCGTTATCTGTTTTCTAAACTAACTAAACAGAACTTAGCTCGCTGTAAATTTTCTCTCATAACAGGATTCCGCCTAGAACTACCGCCTCGTTTTTTGTATTTATCTTTGAACACAAGCACTTTAGTGATATAAGCGTAGCTGGTTAAATTAATCTTGATTTATTATTTTATATAACAATTATTTGTTACTTTTATCTTTATGATGTGGTAAAATAAGATCAAATAGGGAGGGATCAATATGAAGACTTTGTTGTCTTTAATTGCTGCTGTCATCCTGATGTTCAGTTCGTTTTTGTCTCCCGCCAAAGCGATTGTTTTGTTTGATGATGTGTATGCCAGCCACCCGTTCGCTTTTGAAATTGCTTACTTGTACGAAGAAGGAATCATCAACGGTTACCGTGATGGCACCTTCCGACCAAACGATCCTGTTACACGTGCCCACGCTGTCGCGATGATTGGACGTGCCTTAAATTTAGACGACACTTCCCGCTCGACCGGCTTTAGAGATGTATCCGCCAATAATCGGTTCTCAGGTTATATCGCTTCGGCCGTTGAAGAGGAAATCGTTTTCGGTTTCCCGAACAATTATTTCCGCCCAAACTGGACTGTCACTCGTGCCCAAACGGTTGCAATGCTTGACAGAGCCTTCTATTTTCCAGAAGCTCCGGCTAATACGTTTAAAGACATGAGTGCAAATCATTTTGCATTTGATGCCGTATCAAGACTTGCCCACCAAGGTGTTGCACGTGGCTATTCGAATAATACGTTCCGCCCCGATGTTCCAGTAACGCGCGCTCAATTTTCTGCATTTCTGGCACGCGCGATCGAGCCGTCTTTTATTCCTGAAAAACAGAAATTGCTTATGACAGCTAACGACATTTTGGCGGATCTGAAAGCCAAAAAATTTAGTGACGTGGCAACTTATGTGAGTTCAACAGATGGATTAACTTTCTGTCCTTACAGCGGTGGCTGCATCGATAGTGGTGGCGTCACTTTTACCAAAGCACAGTTACCTAACTTTATGAAAAACTCCACTAATTATCTATGGGGTTATCAAGATGGTAGCGGATTTGAAATCAAGTTGACACCAGCTAAGTATTACAGTGCGTACTTGATGAATGCGACCTACACCGCTAAAGAGCGATATGGGCAGACCATCCAACCAACTACACACGAGTTTATTCATCAGCTGTATCCTCAAGCAACGATTGTCGAATACTATTACCCAGGTACAGACCGGTATGGACAAATGGATTGGCAAAGCCTGAATATGGTATTTGAAAAGAACAGTAGTGGTGATTGGCAGTTAATAGCGATTGTCAACGATCGCTGGACAATCTAATTGCACCTAATAAGTAAAAAAATGCTCGGCGACTTTAGGTCCCGAGCATTTTTTCATTTTCGCTGACTTGTTCTAGCAATTTGATTAGGGCCACTTGAAATTTCTCATTATCTTCAGGCTGACGTTTTTTCGGTCCTTTCATTCTGCCTCCACTTTGTCGAATTTTTTTGGCGACATGACGGCCGTGGAGCAGCTGTTCAATATTTTCATCTGAATAAACACGGCCATTTTGATCGATTGGAATTCCGCGTTTGGCAAGTACCATTGCCGCAAGTCCATAATCTTGAGTGACGACAATATCCCCTTTTTTAACACGATTTACGAGAACAAAGTCCACAGCATCTGCTCCTTTTGATACGGTAATTGTCTCTGCTCCTTCTCGATGCATTTCATGGGAAGTGTCGCAAATTAAAACAACAGGCAAGCGAAATTTTTTAGCCAAATCGATGGTCTGCCCAACAACCGGACATCCGTCTGCATCAATAAGAATGTTGACCATTATTTTTCCACCCTTTCCACCATCTCGTCTACCAGTTTTTCAGCCGCTCTTCGGTAAAGATTGCTGGTGTGTACGAGTGACGCAATTAGCAGTACGCGCTCCAATTCTTCGGAGTCTTTAACTTCTACAACTTGATCGGCAGCTTCTTGTGTTTGGTGTTTTAAGGCATCCGCAAAAACCTCTGTGTTGCTTTGCTGAAGGGTTAAATAACTGCGATAAAATGCCTCTAAATCTAATTCTTTTTGTTCTGCCTTTTCATTAATTCCAGTTAACACTTGCTTAACGTCATTGATCGACAAAGCGCTTTTCATTTGATAAATCAAGCTAATCAACATAATGTGATCACGGCTGTATTTTTTGTTGTGAACCGGATAAAATAATTTTCCTTTAGCATAATTGTTAATCATCGTTTTGGTTAAGATTTTCTCATCGGAACGGCGCTTAGAATCAACAAAACTCGATTCAAACAATTGAATGACCTGATCGATATACAGGTCAATCTTTGGAATATCTTCTGGCAAAATCTGATTATGGAAAACCATCTCTCCGATGACATCAGTCGTTTTTCTCATACATCGCACGCTCCCTACAGGTATTTATATTGGATATCTTACCTTATTATTAGAGTTTCTCCAAACTTGACTCCCTTTAATAATGCGAGTATCGTTATAAGTAGTTTAAATAACTACATAGAGCGAGGAGCTATTCCATATGTCCGTATATATCCGAGAACCGTTTAATGCCTTATCCCATTTAGCAGGAGCTATTTTATCATTAGTTGCACTTTTGGCAATGGTTATTAAAACTGCTTATGCCAATGAACCTGTTTTGCACGTAATAGCTGTTTCTATTTTCGGCATCAGCTTAATTTTGTTGTATACAGCTTCTACCATTTATCATTCAGCTCTATCACAGCCTTATATTATTGCGTTTTTGCGAAAACTCGATCACTCGATGATTTTCGCTTTAATTGCAGGTTCCTACGCACCCTTTTGTTTAATCGCTCTTGGCGGAACACTTGGCTGGACCTTATTTTCACTTGTCACTATTTTAGGGCTCAGCGGAATTTTCTTTAAAATGGTTTGGTTTCATTCTCCGAGATGGCTCTCCACGGCGATTTACATCGCTATGGGCTGGATCATCATTTTCGCTGTCGTTCCCTTGGCAGACAGCCTTTCTTTAACCGGGTTGCTTTTGCTTGTTGCCGGTGGTGTTTCTTATACAGTCGGTGGTGTTATTTACGCAATAAAACCCAATTTTCTATCGTCTAAATACTTAGGTTTTCACGAGATTTTCCATCTTTTTATTCTCTTCGGCAGCCTTTTTCATTTCTTGTCTGTTTATTTTTACGTATTGTAAAATGCAACAACTAAAACCAACCTAAAAACAGATGGAGAAAAAAAGACTCTTTTTCTCCATCTGTTGTATTTTAAAGTATTATAGACAGCTGCTTTCTTAGTTTTCCTGCTTTTCTTGTTTCGATTCAATCCACATATAGTAAAAAACAACAAGGATTACAAAAAGACCGAGCATTAAGTAGAGATTTGAATACCCTGCAATTCCTGCGATTAATCCGAGCAGTACAGATCCAACTGCGATTCCGCTATCATAAAAAGCAAAGAACGTTCCTGTTGCATATCCGCTACGGTGTTTATCTGCAGCTTGGATGGCTAAACTTTGGAAACTTGGAAGCAAGGTTCCGTATCCAAGACCGATGAGCGCCCCTGATAGTAACAACATCCAAGAACTCTCCGTAAAACTTAGTGAAATGAGT
The DNA here is from genome assembly GCF_030063085.1 of Planococcus sp. S3-L1. Classification (NCBI taxonomy): domain Bacteria; kingdom Bacillati; phylum Bacillota; class Bacilli; order Caryophanales; family Caryophanaceae; genus Planococcus; species Planococcus sp. S3-L1. Next base: position 97,295 of record NZ_JASISN010000004.1, read on the forward strand.
CCGATTCCGAAGATGATGATAGATGGGATAATGACAACTTTTGGTCCACTAGTGTCGAATAGCCGCCCGGAAATCGGACGAACAATTAACATTGAAATTGCGTAAACAACAAAGAAAAAACTGGCAGCTTTGAGAAGTCCAAGTGATTCAGCATAAATCGAAATAAATGTAATGATGCTCGCATACGCAAACGAAATTAAAAATCCAACTGTCGCAATGGGTACCGTTTTTTTCTCTAAAAAATCATCTATCGATAGCTTAGATTTTTCTTGTTTTACGAACGGTGTTTCATCCACTTTAACGACTACTGCACAAAAGAACCCGATAATCATAATTACTGCTAACGTCGTGAAAACTGTTTGTGCTGATGCATATTGCTGTAAAGTCAACGCAATAAAAGGACCAACCACAACAGCAAGATTCATAGCGATACCGTAATAACCTAACCCTTCACCACGCCGCTCTGGCGGAATAATGTCTGCAGCGATTGCCCCTGCTACAGTGGTCAGTAAGCTAAACCAAATACCATGAAAAAAGCGGAGCCACAAAAGCACAGTAAAGCTACCAACAAATATATACAGCACAGTACTCACAGCAAAAAAGAAAAGCGAAATCATCAAGATTCGTTTTTTCCCGAATTTCTCTAGAATCATGCCTGCAAAAAAGCGCATGATAATTGCAGATAGTAAGAACACAGTTACTGCTAGTCCTCCGTCTGTTGCTGTACCCCCTAAATCATTCAATACATATAGCGGTGTATAGGTGAGTAGCGCGTAAAAAACGACAAATATAAAAAATGTGCTTACAGAAATGTTAATAAAGCTTCTCGTCCAAATTGGTCGTTTTTCACTCATTGTTTACATCCTTTTCACCAGAATTATTCGTTCCTATTTTTTTCAACAGAAGAATTAGCTGGTCTTGTTCTTTATCGGAAAGACCCGAAACTAAAGTTTTCTCGGTTTGCCCGATTCGTTCTGCTATTTCTGACATCTTTTGTTCAGCAAAAGGTGAAAGTTGAACAATTCGCTCGCGCTTGTCTTTGCCTTCTCTCCTCAATATCCATCCACTTTCTTCCAAACGTACAATCGTCCTCGTAACAGTCGGTGCTTCAACATTTAAGTATTGCCAAATTTCTTTTTGCGTCATTGAACCAAACTGTTTAAGGCAAAACAAGATAGACCACTGCGAGCTATATAATTCAAATTCTCTCAACGTATCATTTACTTCTTTCACCGATAAACGAGCTTTTTGATGAATTTCATGGAACAGTAATTTTCTCATCATTTTCATCCCCCGAACTACTTACTTAGGTAAGTATATGCTCTTTCTATAGACTAGTAAAGAAAAAGCATTTCGCTAAACGAACAAAAAGCCGTCTTCAAAAGAAAACGGCTTTTTGCTTCTATTAAATTAAAAATCCATGTTTTTTCGCGTCGAACAATAATTCTTCTCGAAACTTAGGATGAGCAATTGCCGCTAAGCGCCTTGCCCGCTCTGAGATGGAAACACCATGCAGACGAGCTACCCCATACTCTGTAACAATATGATCTACATCATTTTTTCCCGTAGTGACAACCGATCCGGGAGCAAGTTGTAGCTTAATACGTGATAATGTATCGTCTTTCGCGGTCGATGGCATGCAAATATACCCCTTACCATTTTCAGCAAATCGAACGCCGCGAGCAAAATCTACTTGGCCACCACTTGACGAGTAATACTTGCCGCCTACTGTTTCAGACGCACACTGACCGAACAAATCCACTTCTGTTGTCGAGTTTATCGATACAATATTTTTTTCTTTAGCAATTTCTCTAGGATCATTAACAACACTTACCGGCAAAAATTCAACTGCTGGATTATTATCGATAAAATCATATAAGTTTTTAGAACCAAAAGCAAAAGTAGCTACAATTTTTCCTGGATTCGTAAATTTCCGTGTTCCATCTACCGCACCCGCAGCTACCAGCTTTGCTACACCATCTGGTAGCATTTCTGTGTGAATTCCCAAATGCCGATGATCTTTTAGCATACTAATAACAGCATTAGGAACAGACCCGATTCCGATTTGCAAAGTATCCCCATCTTGAATATCTTGAATGATGGAAGATGCAATCAACAAATCTTTATCGCTTACTTCCATCACTTTTTCTTCTGAAAGAGCTGCATGATGCTCTACATAGCCTGCGATTTGGCTGATGTGAATTTGGTTGCGACCAAATGTACGCGGCATTTGATCGTTCACTTCTAAGATAAACGGCACTTTACCAATAAACTCAGCAATATAATCAGCCTGAGTTCCTAATGTAAAATAGCCGTGTTCATCCATTGGTGAAGCAACTGTTAAAATCATCGACATTTTAGTAGTTTTCCGAAGCAAACGCGGCACTTCATGGAAGTTGTTCGGAACAAGTTCCATTTTTGCCTGCTGGTAGACTTTTCGTGTAGCACCACTCAAAAAATACGAAACATGCCGCAATTGCTCGATGTCACCTTGGATGTACGAGCGTGAACGCAATGCCAACATTTGATGGATTCTTACCCCATCCAATTGCTCTGCATTTTCCTCTAATATATCTAGTAAGCGAATTGGCTCTCCATTAGCAATTGGAACGATCAAATCTGCTTTGGAATCGATTAAATCGATAACTTCTTGTGGCATTAATTTTTTTCCCATCACGTAACCCCCTGTACTTTCCCTCATAATGCTCTAGCTTTACTATACGTCATCACGACTCTATTTTCCTTCAAAATTTCTATACCATTGTACTTGCTGCACACATAAAAAACCGTCAGTTTTTCTGACGGTTTTTCAAGGCAAAACCGATGCCAGCCAAGCCAAATAATGCCATTAATGCCCACAAAATCACCAGAGTAATGGACCCTATTCCATCAGACCCTTGCACTACAGCAAATAACTGCAATGCAAAGAAAGCCAGACTGATTAAAGTAATTGCTCCAAAATAAACCATTCGCGCTTTAAAACTAAAGTTTTTCATATTGTAAACCCCTTTGGTTTCACTATTTTACACATTACGCTCTTATCTCTAGCATTCACTTTTTTGGAGTGTACTAAACGCTCGAATCCTTCGTAACCGATCTTATTTGATAAGAAATTTTGTGCGGCTATGTCCTTCTTTTGATTTTTTGACTTCCAGTATAGCCGGAATCGCAGCTTTCAGTTCTTGCACATGTGAGATAACACCAATCATTCGTCCTGATTTTTGCAAGTCAATCAAGGTTTCAATTGATTTATTAAGCGATTCTTCATCGAGTGAACCAAAGCCTTCGTCGATAAACATTGTGTCAATTGAGACATTGCCTTGGAAACTTTGAATGACGTCCGCCATTCCGAGTGCTAAACATAATGAGGCGTTGAATTTTTCTCCACCCGACATGGTTTTCACATCACGCGTCTGTCCTGTGTAAGCATCGTAAACGTCTAGACCCAATCCACTTTGTTTGCCACGGGATTCTTGACGGTCACTGCGAATCAAATGAAATTGACCATTGGATAAATTTTTCAGCCGTTCGTTGGCCGACAAGATAATTTGCTCCAAATATTCGATTTGCAAATAACGTTCAAATGAAATCTTTAAGCCGTTCTGTCCGCGAATCATGTCATGCAAATCAGCAATTCGATTCAAATTCTGTTCGGCTACAAGTGCACTTTCAATCACCCCATGAATACGCTCGATTAACTCTAACCCGATTTTTTCGAAATCGCGTGATCGATTGCGTTCTGCAAGTGCTTGCTCGTACGCATCTTTCAGTTCAACCAACTCTTCCTGTGCTTGACTCAAATCTTTGAAACTCTGAGTCGCAAGCTTTTCGTTAAGCTCGTTCACTTGTTGCGATAAAGTATGACGGGTTTGATTGAATTCAAGAATCTCTTTTTTCAATGTTGTAAATGCGGTGTCTGATATTTTTGCCTGCTGATACGCTGCTTCCGAATCAAAGGATGATTTCGTTAAAGCTTCCGTAAACTGTTGTTGCGCTTTTTCTCTTTTTTGCGCTATTTCTTCTGCTACGTCTTTAGCGTGATTGACGGAAACCAACGTACTAGCTAGCTTTTCTTTCGACTTTTGGAACTGCTCTTGAGCGCTAGTCCAGCTTTGTTCCAACTGCTGCTTGCGTGAAGAAACTTGCTGCAACTGCTGTTCTAAAACAGAGAGCTCTCGTAAATTTTCTGGAACCGCAGCCAGTTCGTTTTCAAAAACAGCTTTAGCTGCAAAATAAGAAGATTGCTTTTTCTGCACCTCTTCAACCAATCCACGGCTATTCCGCTCCAGTTCTTCTATTTTACGGGAACAATTAGCCAGTTGTTCTTTCCACTTCCGCACATCTAGTTTGGCGGCCTGCTGCTCTGTCATTTGCTCTGTTAACTGACGCTTTGTTTGTTCCAGCTGACGCGACTGCACTTCAGCCTGCTGGGCATTCAGGTTTACGTTTGTGAGTTCTATCTGTTTATTTTCCAGTTGCTCTTGCAAAGCAAACAATTTTGCTGATCCATTGCGGTATTCCGTATCCACTAAGTCAAAATCGAATTTTGCCATCTCCACTTGTTCTTTGGATACAGGTTGTTCTTCTGTTTTCAAGTCCATACCCGGATGGTCTAAACTTCCACAAACAGGACAAGCCTCTCCGTCATGCAATTGAGCGGCTAAAATATGCGCTTGATTGGTAAACCATCGCGATTCTAGTTGGCGGTAAGAAAGCTCTACTTGTTCAAAGTCTGTCTTTTTCGCTTCTTGAACAACTTGCTGCTGCTGTTTTTGCTGTTTCAGTAAAATGAACTCAGCCGTTAACTTAGCCTTCTCCGTGACTGCCATTAGCTGTTGCTGCGTTTCATCAGCTGTTTCCAGAGAAACTTCTAATTTAGTAATTTTTTCATCTAAGTCTTGCTTTTCGTTTTTCTGAACAGTGAACTCTTTTTCAGCGTGCTTTAAATGGAGTTCTGACTGCTGTAATTCTTTCTCAAGGCTGACTAGGTTTCCTTTTTTCTTTTCTAGCTCTTGAATGGCCGGCCATAGTTTTTCCAAATCACTAATTTGCTCACGTAGCTTGTCCCGTTCACCTTGAAGTTCTTGTTGTGCAATAAACTGCTTTTCAGCAGAAAGCTTTGTTTGTTGTGCCTGTTCTTGCTGGCGGATTGAATCTACTAACTCTACTTTTTTCTTCGTTTCATCAGCACTTAATTCATGAAACAAGTTTTCAATGCCTGCAATATAACTGGCACGTTCGGCCGATTGTAAAGTTGCTTCTTTTTCTGTATATTCTGCTTGCTGCTGTTGCAGCCGCTCAAGCTGTACTTTTTTCGTATTCAGTTCTTCAAAGCGATCATTCCACATTTTTGCCTCGTGATAAGCATTCATTTTGTCACCATGCTGTTTATAGACACTTTGATAATGCTGTTCATCCGCATTGATTTTTTCTTTGTAAAAGCTAGTTTCTTTCTCCAGCCCTGACAACACTTGATGAACATTCTTGTGTTCTCGATTTAATACGTCGAACAGTTCAGAATCTCGTTTTGGCAATGACGACGTGATGCGTTGGAGATGGATATTCAAGTCATGTTGCTCACGTTCGAAAACTTTAACAGCGGCATCTTTTTTTTGTTTGAGCCGTTCACTGATCAATTTATATGGCTCTGTCTTGAATATTTTACGTAAAATCTCTTCTTTATTATCTGTTTCAGAAGTTAGTAATTTACGAAATTCACCTTGTGGCAACATAACAATTTGACTAAATTGATTTTGTGTCAGTCCAATAATTTCCTCAACACGTCGATTTATTTCCGAAACAATTTGCCGCTCAACACAAGGCTTTTCAACTCCGTCAATGCGTTCAAAGAATTCATAACGTTCGCCCGTTGCGCTTTTATTGCCTTTTTTCACGTGACCCATTTGACGCAAAATACGATAGATTTTGCCGTGTATTTCAAATTCCATTTCAATACAAGTGTGGGTCGTGTCATCTGCAAAATCACTTCTTAATATGCGTGACTCGCTGCGGTCCGAACCACTAGCAGAACCGTATAAAGCAAAACAAATGCCATCAAAAATGGTCGTCTTGCCTGAACCTGTGCTACCTGAAATGACGAATAGCTGATTGCCCTGCAAATCAGCAAAATCAATTTCTTCTGTATTTTTATAAGGACCGAATGCCGTCATCTTTAGCTTTAAAGGTCTCATGACTTCACCTCTTCTATTTTGGCAGGTTCTTCATGCAGAAACTCTTGCAATACCTCTTTAAAAATATCAATCGTTTCAGCTTTCGCTTTTTCGCCTTTTACTTCCTCGTAAAAATTATGGAACAAAGACAATGAATCCATCTTTCGGCGCGATTCTGTATCACTTTGTAACAGACTCCCAGAAAAATTCTTTCGTTCCACATGCATAGCATTCGGATACACGGAACGTACTTTTTCCATCGGAAATAATACAGGCGCTTCGTCCAATAAAGTCACGAAAACAAAATCCTCGCTCATTTCATGGTGCAAAATTTCATCAATAGTGCCTTCAACCGTACGCATATCACGTCTTGGATTAAATAACCGCTTAGCTACTGACACTTCACCTTGTCCATCCATTTCAACAACATGGAAACCTTTTTTATGATGCTCTTCTGAAATCGAATATTTTAAAGGGGATCCTGAGTAACGAATGGTGTCATTCAGCACATAATGTGCTTTATGAAGATGACCAAGCGCTGTGTAATGGAATCCTTCAAAATGGCTTGCATCTACATGCTCCGCCCCGCCAATTGATAGCGGCCGTTCAGAGTCACTGGTGTTTTCTTCTTGTTCACCATGAGGCGTCACAAATGCATGCCCCACAAACACATGCCGAGCTTGCGAATCGTATGTAGCTTTAATATTTTCTGTAATAGCCTTCATCGCGTCATTATGCGTACGGATGGTATCATCTTCAAACTCGTAGCGGACCATAGAGGGATCTGCATAAGGCACTAAATGAAAATGAACTTCTCCAAACTGGTCGTTCAAGACAGTGGCTTGATGATTTTTGTGGACATGGCCAGCGAGATGAATTTCGTTCATCTTCATCAATCGGCTACCAAAATTCAATCTTCCTGGACTGTCATGGTTGCCGCCTACTGCCAAAACGGGTGTCTTTAGTTCCAACACAATTTCCGCCAGTAGTTCATCTAGTAAATTAACAGCATCAGTTGGCGGAACCGCACGATCATAAAGATCTCCCGCAATAATAATAGCGTCAGGTTGCTCTTTTTTTATAGCATCTATGAATTGCTCCAGCACAAACTGCTGTTCTTCTGTCATGTAAATTCCTTGCACTAACTTTCCTAAATGCCAATCGGCAGTGTGAAAAAACTTCATCAAATTACCCCTTTCTCGTTTCACAAAAGAATATATGTTCGTTCTATTATACACGATACTACCTACTTGTTTTAACTGTGCCGATGTTTTATAATAAGAACAAACGTTCTTATTATAAGGAGGGTTACTCATGAAAGCACAAATTTTGAAAGCTTTTAACTACCAGCAGCTGATCGATATGATGTACATGGCAAATGATGGCACCATTAGCAAACGCCGTATCAAAATTTTAAAAATTAGTGGCGACTCGTTTCAAGCCTATTGCTTTCTTCGCTACAAAAAACGCACTTTCAAAATAGATAATGTGCTTTCAGTGATGCCTGTTATCCATAGAGAACGCCAAATTATATAATTTCTGCCAGTATGATACACTGAAAGAAATATCTTTTGGAGGGTGACATGATGAGAATAACTGTTTATCTTGCTGGAGAAATTCATAGCGCTTGGCGCGAGGAAATCAAAAAAAAGGCAGCTACGTTGGATTTGCCAATTGATTTTGTAGGTCCAATGGAACTTCATGAACGTTCGGATAATATTGGCGAGGCTATTCTTGGCGAACAGCCTAACGCTGTCGCCAAAGACCACGCTGCTTCTAGCTTTAATAACTTGCGCACGAGTGTCTTGATGCACAAAGCCGATTTGGTCATTGCACTTTTCGGTGAACAGTACAAACAATGGAATACAGCAATGGATGCCAGTACAGCACTTGCTTCGGGCAAGCCAGTCATTCTCATTCGTCCAGAAAAATTACATCATCCATTAAAAGAATTGTCACGAAAAGCACATGCCACGGTTGAAACCTGTGACCAGGCAATTAAAGCGTTAACGTATATTCTTGAATAAAAAAAGTCCCCTCAAAGGGGGACTTTTTTTATCGATACCAACTTCCGACTATCGGATAGTCGAAATACTCGTTGTTTAGCGCTTTGAGAATTCCCATGATTGGAATAATGATGCCCATCAGTCCAAAGACAATTAGCATTGGAATGCCGATCAAGAAAACAATCAAAAAAATCGAGATGGAAATCAGTACACCTAAAACAAGTTGAAATAGCAGTGCCTGAATAGACAACTTCTTCACTTCTTTGTCTTGTGAAATGAGAAAAACAATTACCGGAACGAGAAATGGTGCAAAAAACGCACTAGCATGGACAAGTATTTTTAATCCTGTGTTCTCCATTGCGTAAACCTCCAGTCAAATCTTTCTTATCCTTTGTATACGATTGACTGATCAAAAAGTTTCGTTATTTATTCGCTTATTTTCAAAACGACTTTGCCAAACTGATTGCCAGACGCTAAATAATCAAATGCTTCTTGCGCTTGGTCTAACGAATAAGTTTTATCAACGACTGGTCGCATATTGTAAGATTCCATATGCTCGAGCATATCACGTAATTCTTCACGACTTCCCATCGTCGAGCCAAACAATTGATATTGTCCATAAAAAAACTGACGAAGATTAAAATCGACCGTATCTTCTGTAGTGGCTCCGAAAATAACAATGCGTCCACCTTTTTTCAAAATGTCGAGTGACCGATTAAAAGTAGCCCCTCCTACGCTGTCTATGACCAAATCAATTGTTTCATCTGCCATTTCTTCTACCCAATCGCTGTCAGTCGCAATAGTTCGATCGGCACCAATTTTCTGGGCGTGCTGACGCTTTTCTTCACTGCGGGAAGTCACGATTACTCTAGCTCCAATATTTTTAGCGAATTGAATTAAAAACGTTGCAACGCCACTCCCAGCACCTGGAATAAATAAGGTCTCGCCTTTTTTCACTTGCCCTTTTGTAAATAACGCACGGTAGCCCGTCAATGCCGGCAAAGCTAAACTTCCTGCTTCTTCCCAGCTTAAGTAATGAGGTTTTTTCTCTAGCTGTTCGGCTGACACAGTAATTTTCTCTGCAAATGTTCCGTGATCAGGCATCCCTAAAATATCAAACTCTACGGGTGGGCCTTCGCTATTGGTATACCAGCGCAGTGCAGGATTAATGATGACCTCGTCTCCAGCAGCAAAGTCGATGACATCTTCGCCCACTGACTCTACTATACCTGCCCCATCAGAGCCGACGATCATTGCCTCAGGATTGTCACCATAACGCTTGATTAAGCCCAAGTCTCTCCGATTGATGCCTGCTGCTTTTAGCGATACGACCACTTCTTCTGACTTCGCTAGCGGTTCTGGCATATCTTTTAGTTTCCATTCTCCAGATTCCATTACAAATGCTTTCATTTTGTTCATCCTTTCTGAAAATACTCACTAAACAACTCCAACTGTGTCTTACTAATAATATCTTGTGAAAAAAGCGGCACTTGCACCAATTTTTGTTTTGGAAAAGTTTCTTCGATCTGCTGTAAATACTTTTTCTCGTGTTTTTTTCTTTCCATTAAAAATTTACCATCTGCCTCTTCTGGCAGAATTTTATTGATAATCAACGTTTTTACATGAAGATGATATTGATGCAATAAATCCAATGCTTTTTTGGTTTCCAGAATAGGCAGCCGTTCTGGATTTAAGACGAAGATGAATCCTGTTTCTTTTTCATCTAGTAAGAGATCCCGTGCTTTAGAAAAACGCTCTTGTCGTTCTCTCAACACGTCATAAATAGGATCTTCACGAGGTTCACCATCATTTAGCAACTGTGTATAGTTTTCGTTCGTCTTACGCCGTTTTTCAAGTAACCCGTCAATCCAAACACCCATCAACTCAGGCAAAGTCAAAAGCCGGATAGTATGACCAGTCGGAGCTGTATCGAACACCAATTTGTCGAAGTTTTGTCGTTCTTCTAAAATAATATGAATTAGTTTATCGAACAATGCTGCTTCATCTGCACCTGGAGAAGCTTTCGCCGTATCCAATTGTCGGTTCACTTCCTCCATCATACTGGAGTGAACCGTACCTTTAATATTGGCTTTTACTGTTTTAATGTAGTTATCCGTTTCAATTTCAGGATCAATTTCCAGCGCGTAGAGATTGTCGGCAATTGCTTTTGTTTTACCGCCAATGTTCTCATTAAAAATATCGCCCACATTGTGTGCTGGATCTGTTGAAATCAATAAAGTTTTATTGCCTTCTTTGGCTGATCTCCAGGCAATGGCTGCGGCAGATGTCGATTTTCCAACGCCACCTTTTCCTCCAACAAAAATGATGTTTTTTGATAGCACATCCATCCTACTCCCTCATTCCTTATAACCCTAACAGCAACGAATGCCGGTTAACGGTGATTTATCCATTCCCATCCGCAGATGCCAATCATGGAACTCTTCAATCATGTACGGATACAATTCCAATGTGTAGTAATAAACTGGATTGGGAATGCCGAGCATCTCCGAGTAGAGCATTAGAAGAAAGAGATCATCTTCATCTCGAAGTTCACGTGCAATTTCAGTGCGATGCGGCAATTCAAGGACAGCTTCATAGAAAGCGATCAATTGTTTTAATTTATCGAACACCAACATAGTAGCACCTCTCTCTACTAAAAATACAAGGGATCACAACATGCATGATCCCTTGGCCATTCTTCATTTTATTCTTCTTCTGAGAAACCTGGATCTGTTTTATTCAATAATGCTTGGACAGCGGTTAGGATAATCCATAACGTAAAGACGAAGATGATAGCTCCAAATATGAACAACAGCATACTTGGCTGCTCTGCATACCACGCCCACTGCAAAAACACTTGCTGGAACATCGCCCAAAGCGTCATAAACATAAGGAAAATCATTGGGATGATAGTGATCATGTAATTTCGCCCGAGCTTCTTAAGCCATATGGAAATTAACAATAAACTAATACCCGCGAGTAACTGATTGGCTGTTCCGAACAATGGCCACAACAAGTAACCACCTGACCCAAATCCGTTTGGTCCTTCAGGAAGCAACACTAGTGCTGCACTTGCTCCAACGGCAAGTGTCGTCGCGACGTGTTTTTTCTCAAGAGATGGAATTTTGTATTCGACACCTAATTCCGAAATGATGTAACGCATTAAACGAACCGAAGTATCCAAAGTTGTTGCAGCAAATGAAACAACAATAATCGAAACAATTGTTGAAGCGATTTCCGGTGGAATCAGCAATCCTTGAGCTAAATTGGTAGCACCTTCGATAAAGGCCCCTAAACCAGCTCCATTAGATGCTTGGAAACTGCTATAAGTTGCAAAGAACGATTCACGGTCGGGGAATAATGTAATAACAGCAATGATGGAAATCAATGCCAAAATCCCTTCTCCAATTGCCCCTAAATAACCGACAAAGCGGGCGTCTGTTTCTTTATCCAACTGTTTTGAAGAAGTTCCGGAAGAAACCAGTCCATGAAATCCTGAAATTGCACCACAGGCAATCGTGATGAACAACAACGGAAACCAGGAGATATCGGCATCTGGATTGGTCATCGGTGCTGTGATTTTAGGGTTCGTAAATAACAAACCAAGATAAAGAATACCAAGCCCAACGATCAATTGGTGAGAGTTGATAAAATCACGCGGCTGAAGTAGTTTCCAAACCGGTAGAGTAGAAGCAATATAAACATAGATCATCAAAACAATAATCCAAATAAAGAATGCGGTGGAAATCGGATCGAGACCGAATATTCCAGTGCCATTTTCTCCACCCATGTATTGAACAAGATCAATTTGAAGAAAGCTTATTTGGCTGGCGGCGATAGCGGTTATATACATAACTGCCAAAGCAAACAACGAGGGAATAAGCATTTTCTTATTTTTCTTATAAACAGCATGACCAATCCAAACAGCCAAAGGAATCTGAATAAATACTGGTACAACGCTAGCTGGATATGAGATAAATAGTTTAGCAATAACCCAAGCAAATACTGCGTTGACCATTAGCACTAAAATTAAAATGATAAACAAGAACAAAACTTTTCCTCGTTGACCAATCAACCGGTGTGCAAGTGTTCCGACTGATTGTCCTTTGTTTCGAACTGATAAAACCAATGTCCCGAAATCGTGAACACCTGCCGCAAAGACTGTACCGAAAACTACCCATAACACTGCCGGTAGCCATCCCCAATAAACAGCAATAGCTGGTCCTAAAATCGGTGCAGCTCCAGCAACAGAAGTAAAATGATGCCCCCATAAAACAAATTTGTTGGTCGGAACAAAATCGACGCCATCTTTAAAGCGATGTGCAGGAGTAACATAGTTCGGATCAAGTTTGAAAATCTTTTCTGCTATAAATTTGGAATAAAAGCGATAACCTAGTATAAAGATGAAAATTCCGATAGCAGCAAGTGCAATAGCATTCATGAATCCAACTCCTTTTCTTTTTTTACAAACGCTAAAAAATCGCTTGTATGGCAATCATAGATGATTGTCAAAAGAATGTAAATGTTCTGACAAATATTTCTTTTATTTCACAAATGCTACAACTGTATACGTGTATTAAGAACTTCCCTCTCTCTCACCCACCTAGAATTGGAAACAAAGAAATCACTCCGACAGTATATACGTTGTAACAGTAATTACAGAAAAACTATTGTCATTTATTCAGATAGGAAGTTGCAAACGATTAGCCTGAGCAATGTTTCTTGAAACTATTGAACAGCTTGTCTTTGTTCGTACAGCATTAATTTTGTAAAAATAATTTCAAGAATAGGAACAGAAAGCTGCACTTCTTTAGCTTTACCAAGTAAGTAACCTTGCAAATGTTCGGCTTCCGTAGGCTGCATTTTCTCAATATCACGTTGCATGGAGGACTTCATTTCCGCTGACATATCATTAATCCGTTGGAATTGTGTTTCAGCAATTGCTGGTGCGATTGGTGCACCTATTTTTTCCATAATAGCTACAAGTTCTTCCAAAAACACACGGATAACGTGTTGTCCTGTTTCAAGATCTCGTATAGGTCCGATAGACGTCTCCATCATTGATGTAATGCCAGACATCGCTGTGATGAACAAATATTTATGCCACATATCTTGATTGATGTCATCGCTCTTAACGAACTCTGCTCTGGTTCCTTTAAAGGCCAACTCTAATTTGCCAATCCGTTCTGTCTGTTGACCTGTTCGTTCCCCGTAAACCAATTGATGGACAGGACTGGTCTGGACAATTGTGCCGTCGTCCGACAAAGTCGATTCGACAAAACACAAGCCTCCAAGAACTTTTTCTTCTCCGAATGCTCGAATTAGTATCTGTAAGTGAGCAATCCCATTTAGCAAAGGCAGAATCATGGTTTCTGGACCGACGAATGGCTGAACATCTTCAATTGCAGTCGTAAGCTGATAGGATTTAGTAGAAATGAGCACAACATCAAACGGCTTGCTATTATCACTTTTAGTAATTAACTTCGGTGAAAATTGTAAATCTCCATTTTTGCTTCGAATGTTTAAACCTGTTTTCTCCAATATTTCTTTTTTGTTTGCTCTTACAAGAAACGTAACGTCTTCTCCTTTTTCTACTAAACGACCACCAAAATATCCACCAATTGCACCTGCTCCAACAATTAATATTTTCATTTTCTCACTCCTTGTCTATACTTTTTTCATGTTGCCAAATCTCATGAATTATTTTGCGCGTACATTCTTTTGTACCGTAGATATTCCAAATGTGCCAACCCTCTTGCATAACCAAAAGGATAAGGATGGTAGCAAGTCAACAGTATATCGATGACATTTTTGTTCGCTAATTCAGATTCCAACAACCTCCACGTTAGGTCATTGTTTAAACCTGCACCGAAAACTGTCCAACTCTCACCATGTTCCGCTAAAAAGCGATGTACACGATTTAACCAAAAGGACAATTCAATTCAAATCAGTTTAACTCCGAGCTTCTCAAGCATGGGGATGGGATTGAAACATGTTACAGACAGTTACTATGTCATGGCTTGAGAACCAATTTCCCAATGGTTTTCCGTCCTTGCAGCGAATAATGCGCTTTGGCAGCTTCAGCAAGTGGATAAGTTCCACCAATCGTTAAAATCAATTCACCAGTCTTCATATAAGCTAATAGTTCACTAAAACTTTTTTGAATCAATTCAGGGTTGCGCATAATCTGTGGTAAGAAAAAGCCGATAACAGATTGATTTTTACGCATTAATTGACCTGGATTAAATGAAGCTTGTTCTCCACTGGCTGCTCCAAAAATGACTAGCCTGCCAAATGGAGCAAGACATTTCACGGTTTTATTAAATACTTCACCACCAACCATTTCGAGTGCTAAGTCGACACCTTTACCGTCCGTGATAGCTTTTATTTTATCTACCCAGCCTTCTTCTGTGTAGTTAACTAGATGGGTTGCTCCCATTTTTTGTGCATGAAATAGCTTTTCTTCAGTGCTAGCTGTCGCAATAATTTTTCCTGCACCAAAAATCTTTGCTAATTGCACCGCGATTGCACCAACACCACCTGCAGCAGCATGGATCAATACAGTTTCTCCTTTTTCAAGACGCCCCATAGTTTTCAATATATGATAAGCACTCAATCCTTGAAGCGGCAAGGCGACCGCTTGCTCAAAACCTACACCTTCAGGAACTCTTGTTAAAACACTTTCATCAACTGCAGCGTATTCGGCATACCCTGCGGAGCCGATAAGTGCGACGACGCGATCACCTACCTTAAACTGTGATACATTTTCTCCAAGTTCAACAATTACACCTGCTACTTCGGATCCAGGAATGTAAGGCAATTCTGTTGGTACCACATACTTTCCTTCACGTCTTGCCGTGTCTGCATAGTTAACACCAATCGCTTTTACTTCAATAACCACTTCTCTAACACTTGGATCTGGTTTTTCAGCTTCAACCCATTGCAAAACATCTGGCCCACCATATTCTTCAAATTTGATAACTTTCATCTTAAAGCCCCCCCTAACAAATATAGCGATCTGTACTCAATACATTTTGTGCTATTTGACGTTTAATCTTATTCAAGCCACCCCGCTGTAGTCGACTCAATTCATTGGTCACAGCGGTAGTATTACGAACCAATTGATCTTCTGGAGAAGCATATTGCAGCAATTTGCGCGCATTCATTTCTACTTCTAGCAATGCATCCCCACTCAACGCCTGCACCAATGGCAGTTTCTGTGCAGATAGCTGTTCCTTATCTGTTGCTATTGCTTTCGCGGTTCGAATCACTGCCGATTCCAAAGCATATAAAGCAATTGCGATATCGGCCAACATCATCAGAATTTCTTGTTCCTCGCTCAGTCGACTGCCATATGCTTGATACGCAATTCCTATGCAAAACAAGAAGATGCGGCGTATCGCCTCTACGCTTTCTATTTCCCGAGAAATAGGGCCATCTGCTATTTTTAGAGGCGACCCCATTTCTTCAATAGTTGAAGCCACCAGTTGGGAAAGCGGTACTTCCCCTTTCGCTGCCAACTTCAACAAATTTCCAGGTATCAACAAGCGGTTCACTTCATTTGTACCTTCAAAAATTCGGTTGATTCGTGAATCTCGGTACAATTGCTCTATTTTGTATTCTTTAATATAGCCATATCCCCCGTGCAATTGAAGTGCTTCGTCCGCAACAAAGTCAAGCGTTTCCGAGCCATATACTTTACACACTGCACACTCGACTGCATATTCCATTAACTGTTTAGCAATTACGCCATGATCTTGTGATTCATAAAGATTACCAAGCGCGTCTTCTAAGTACCCCGCTGTCCGATATTGCAACGATTCAGAAGCATAAATACGTAATGCCATATTCGCTATTTTTTCTTGCGTAGCTGTAAATTCAGCAATCGCTTTACCAAACTGGTGACGTGCTTTGGTATATTTCAGTGCCAACTCTAGTCCGTATTTTGCTGCGCCCATGCAGGCAGAACCCAAATTGAAGCGTCCCAAATTCAAGACATTCAAAGCGATCATGTGGCCTTTGCCGATTTCACCAAGTAGATTTTCTACTGGTACTCGACAATCTTCAAAAATGACTGCACGCGTAGAAGAACCTTTGATGCCCATTTTCTGCTCTTCAGGTCCGAGAGATAACCCGGGGTAGTCTTTTTCAACGATAAATGCCGTAAACGCTGTGCCATCTACTTGTGCATAAACGATAAAGGTATCTGAAAAATCCGCGTTTGTGATGAACATTTTCGTTCCATTTAATAGGTAATGAGTCTTTGCCTCATCGAGTTTAGCAGTGGTTTTTGCAGAAAGAGCATCCGACCCTGCCCCGGGTTCAGTCAGACAATACGCACCGATCAATTCACCAGAAGCGAGTTTTGGCAAGTACCGCTCTTTTTGCTCTGCTGTTCCAAAATAGGTAATTGGCAAAGTGGCGATACATGTATGATTAGAATGCGCTACGCCATAGCCTCCTGCTGAACCAAGCGATTCACCAACTAGTCCTTTGCTTATTTTGTCTAGACCTAGCCCCTCGTAAGCTTCTGGAACACTATGACCGAGCAAACCCAGTTCGCCAGCTTTTTTAAACAGTATTTTGACCAAGCCAAAATTCTGTTTTTCGATTTCATCATTATTTGGCCGTACTTCTTTTTCTAGAAAGCGAGTAGCCGTTTTAGCAATCAATTTATGTTCATCAGTAAAGTCTTCCGGTGTGAAAAAGTATTCAGAGGATTGATAAAGAAAAGCTGCCCCTTTATATGTTGAGGTTTTAGTTTCCACGGTGGCTTTCCTCCTTGATCAAATACTTTTCAAGTTGCTGGCGTTTTTCTTCAGGTAAGCCTTCGCTTTTTTGTGTATCAAAGTTAAAATGGACGGCATTTGCTTGCCCTTTTGCAATCAGTTTGCCACTCTCTGCATCTTTGATTTTATGTACTAGCTGGAAGCTTGAATTCCCAATTTTACTAACTTCTGTTTGAACGATTAACTTTTGATTGTAATAGCCTTGACTAACAAAATCACAAGAAATTGAGGCAAGAATAATCTTCCAGTTATTGAGGTCGCGTCCAAAGCCAAGTTCCGCAAAAAAATCAGTCCGCGCTTCTTCTAGGTATATGAAATAACTAACATTATTAATATGTCCCAATGCATCTGTTTCGCAAAACCGTGTCTTCACTGGAATTTCATATACCATTTCTATTTCCTCCTTCATCTATTAAACAATGCCATTAAAAATTAAATCACTGTATACACGTGCCAGCCGATCTGCTGAAATTTCTCCAGATGGATTAAACCATTGATAACTCCAATTAGTAACACCTAAAATGGCAAAAGCAATTATACCGGGCTCAAGCTCTTTCTTAAATTCATTTTGAGCAATGCCTTCACTTATGATAGCTTCCAAGTTTTTTCGGAATTTTTCACGCTTTCTTTTTACCTCTCGTGCATTGTCTTCACAAAGATGGCGCATTTCTCTGAAGAATACTTTGCCACTCGGTCCATGATTTGCGATATCTATAATTAGTAACGCGATAAGCTCTTCTAGCTTTTTACGGTTGCTGAGCTGATTTAGACGAACTGTTTCCTGACGTTCTAGTAAATCATCAATATAACTTACGTGAATATCCATCAACAATTGTTCCTTGCTCGTGAAATAATAGTAGAAGGTCCCTTTAGTTACGCCTAGAGTTTCGACAATATCTTGTATAGATGTATCACTAAAACCCTTTTTTTCAAACAGAAGAATGCTTTTTTGTTTAATGTCATTTTTCATGATTATCTACCACCATTCTTTTTCCTACAGCTCACAGCACATGCATACCTCCGTCAACGATTACGACATCTCCGGTGATATAATCAGATGCCTTCGATGCTAAAAATACAGCAGTCCCTTTTAAGTCTTGTTCTGTCCCAAAGCGATTTAAAGGCGTTCTGGATAATAACCCTTCCCGACCTTTATCCATCACTGCTTTTGACATTTTGGTTGGGAAAAATCCAGGGGCAATCGCATTAACATTGATATTATGCTGTCCCCACTTTGCAGCCAAATCTTTCGTGAAAGTAATGACGGCGCCTTTACTGGTGTTGTAGCCAATCGTATCCATTAACGTTGGATCAATTCCACCCAATCCGGCAACTGATGAGATATTGATAATTTTTCCGCTCTTTTGTTGGATCATCGCTTTTCCGACTTCACGACTCATCAGGAATGTGCCCGTAACATTTACATCTATCACTTTTTTCCAGGCATCTATCGGCATGTCAACAACAGGTGCCCCCCACGTGGCTCCCGAATTATTGACCAAAATATCTATCGAACCAAACGTTTCTAGTGTTTGTTGCACAAGGTTTTCTACATCAGACTCATTGGTGACATCACAGGCCAATGCTAATGTAGCGACTCCCATCTTTGCTAGTTTGTCTGCTATTTCCTGACAGGCCTCTACTTTTCGCGAACACAAGACAACGTTAGCTCCTGCCTCAGCAAAAGCTTCTGCCATCATAGCCCCAAGACCTCGGCCACCTCCTGTCACAATTGCCGTCTTACCATCTAGCTTAAATAACGCCATTACACTCATTTGTCATCCTCCTAACTGCTGATCGACCCTATACTAACTAGTCGGTATGTTCAGAATACTTAAAATTTATGTTACCGCTTCTCATTTTGTATTGCAAGAAAGGATTTCATAGTATGTAGAAAGGTTATCCCAAGAGAGCATGAACAATGACTTTTTAAGTGCAGCTCCTTTTGCATGCTACAGAACAAACTGATGTTCATTGCGACGTACGCTTCCTCGAAAGTTGCCGTTTTCATTGCCGTCAGCTGCTTTCTATATGCTCGGTGTCAGTCAAAAAAACAGCCGGAGAAAAAGAACCCTTTTTCTCCGGCTGTTTTATGCAAGAAGCTTATAGGACAGACCCAGCTTTTCATTTTCATTAGATGTTCACTATTTTTTTTGCTCGTGTTTGTCGCTGCCTTCATCTATTCGCCGAACATCGTAACTTTTAGTTTGTTACTCGACCCGCATCCAACCATTCAACTTTCTAACATATTCGAAATTTGATGAAGATCGATATTCCCACCAGACAAAATGACCGCAACCTTGTCATTTTTGCCCCCTACTTTCCCAGACATGACAGCAGCGAGTGCAGCGGCTCCTGATGGTTCGACAAGTTGCTTTGTACGTTCCATCAAAAATTGAAGAGTTTCTACTATCTCAGCTTCTGTAACCAGAACGGAATCATCCAAATGCTCTTTCAAAATAGGAAAGGTTAAATCACCCGGTTGTAAAGTACGCAGTCCGTCAGCGATAGTTGAAGTTTCGGAAATTGCGGTAATTTCTCCTTGTCGAAGTGATAAAAATGTATCATTTGCTGATTCAGGTTCGACACCTACCACTCGAACTGTCGGCTTCATGTTCTTGACCGCACAAAGAACACCAGCCATCAAGCCCCCTCCTC
This sequence comes from Planococcus sp. S3-L1, assembly GCF_030063085.1. NCBI lineage: Bacteria > Bacillati > Bacillota > Bacilli > Caryophanales > Caryophanaceae > Planococcus > Planococcus sp. S3-L1. The sequence goes on from NZ_JASISN010000004.1 coordinate 116,918, forward strand.
CTACTGGTACAACAATAACGTCAACTTCCATTACTTGTTGTAAAATTTCAAGTGCAACAGTGCCTTGCCCAGCGATAACAGCAGGATGATCATACGGGGGTATATATACTCCATTATTTTCTTTTGCACGTTGCTTAGCTCTTGGTATTCGATCAGCGGATGTTAACCCGCAATATTCAACTTCTGCACCGTATGCTTTAATAGCTGAGACTTTGGCACGATTCGCATCTTCTGGTACGACAATCACTGCGGGTATGCCCAGCTGATTAGCAACATAGGCAACTGCTTGCCCATGATTCCCTGACGACGCTGCTGTGATAAAGCACGCTCCTTCTGCCATTGCTTGCTTGACTGCATTGGCAGCTCCTCTTATTTTGAAAGAACCCGTTTTTTGGAGATGCTCTGCTTTTAAATAAACTTCTCTGTCACAACGGACGTTTAAAAGTGATGATGTTAAAATCGGAGTTTTATGGATAATATCGTTTATCTCCTCATGTGCTTTTTTTACGTCATCTAAGCTAACCACCTTGTTCACTTCCTCTCTTAATGATTGAATTTTTCTGTATGGACTGTATTTTATCATACTCACACTCAAGTAAATTAACTATTACAGTAATTCGGATCATCAGTAAGTACTTGCCGTTGTCACTTACAAACGGCTTGAGTATTCAATCCTTCTTCTTTCATGTAGACTAAAATTTCAAATCTTTTAAAGGGAGTGAAAAAATTGTTGAAGCGATTAGTCGTCACTGGTTACAAACAGCACGAACTAGGAATATTTGACGAAAAGAATCCCGGTATTCGCTTTATTAAAAAAGCGCTAGAAAACAGATTCCGTGTGTTACTTGACGAAGGGCTCGAATGGATTATTTTAAGTGGTCAGCTTGGTATCGAAACTTGGGCTGCAGAAGTCGTTCTTGAGTTGAAAGAAGAATTTCCTCAATTAAAATATGCGTTGTTAACACCGTTTATCGATCAAGAAAAAAGATGGAACGAAACTAAGCAAGAAAACTACCGAACGATCATCGACAGCGCCGACTTCCATCGCAGCTTAACTAGTAAACCTTACGAGGCGCCTTGGCAATTTATAGAGAAAAACAAATTTTTCCTGCGCAATTCTGATGGCATTTTAATCGTCTATGATGAAGAAACTGATGGTTCTCCAAAATTCATAAAAAAAGAAGCCGAACGTTACGCAGAGACAGCAGATTATGAAATACTAACGATAACTGGCGATGACCTCCGCGTTGTTGCAGAAGAAGAACAAATGGAGGAGTGGAATGATTAAAGACGAGTATGCCACAGCGGTTGACTATAGACCTGCTTTTAGGTACCCTTAAAGGCTATGTTAAAAATTTCCTCAGGAGGGTTTTATGAAAAAAGCTTCGAAAGTCTTTTATATCACATTTGCACTAGTAATTTTAACTGTTGCTTTTGGCGTTATCGCGCCGCAAGCCTTTGAGTCTGCCACTGGAAGTATCCGTAATTTTATCAATACAACATTCGGTTGGTATTATTTATTGATCATGGCAATTCTCATGATTTTTGTCATCATTATCATTGTGAGTCCTTACGGCAAAATTAGACTCGGCAAAGATTCCGATCGCCCAGAATTCTCAACATTCAGCTGGATCTCAATGCTGTTTTCTGCGGGTATGGGGATTGGTCTCGTCTTTTATGGCGCCTCAGAACCCTTATCTCACTTTGCTGTTCAACCTGCAACTGCTGTTCCAGGAACTGATGAGGCATTTAAGGAATCCTTGCAACGAACTTTTTATCATTGGGGGATTCACGTTTGGACGATGTACGGAATGGTTGCTTTATCTTTAGCCTTTTTCCAATTTAGAAAAGGCCAACCTGCATTAATTTCATCAACATTAAAGCCGATTTTTGGTGATAAAATGAACGGTCCTTTAGGGACGCTTGTTGACGTGCTTGCTGTTTTTGCTACCGTATTTGGTGTAGCAACTTCGCTTGGCTTTGGTGCTGCTCAAATTAATGGTGGACTCGCTTATTTATTTGGCGCACCTCAAACCTATTGGGTACAGATGGCAATTATCGGCGTGGTCACCATTCTATTCATCATTTCAGCATGGTCAGGACTTAACAAAGGCATCAAGTATTTGTCTAATACCAATATGGTCTTAGCCGTCGTTCTTTTAGTAATGGTGTTAATATTAGGTCCAACTCTGTTAATCTTGAACATGTTCACGGAAAATTTCGGAGAATACATTCAAAACCTAATTAGCACAAGTTTTAAATCTGCTCCACTAAATGCGGAAAACCGTAGTTGGTTGGACGGTTGGACTATTTTCTACTGGGCATGGTGGATTTCATGGGCACCATTTGTCAGTATGTTTATCGCGCGCGTCTCTAAAGGCCGCACCATTCGCGAGTTTCTGACAGGTGTCGTACTTGCGCCAACGATTTTTGGATCGATCTGGTTTGCCACTTTTGGAACAACCGCAATCAATTTCCAAAAGAGTGGTATAGATTTAGCTTCTTTCCCAGCTGAACAAACTTTGTTTGCGATGTTCAATGAGATGCCTTTTGGGTTTATCATGTCAATTGTCGCTATTTTACTGGTCAGCACATTCTTTATCACATCCGCTGATTCAGCCACTTTTGTGCTAGGAATGCAATCAACACGCGGTTCACTACTGCCTAGCAATCAAATCAAAATTTTATGGGGAATTGCTCAATCGACGGTAGCTGCAATTCTATTATCCGTAGGTGGTTTAACCGCAGTACAAAATACCATCATCGTTGCGGCATTGCCCTTCTCTTTTGTTATTATTTTAATGGTCATTTCTTTATTCAAAGCATTAAATTCAGAAATGGACATGATAAAAAATAAAAAATAAAAAAAGTCGTCTTCGGGAATGTTTCTGAAGACGGCTTTTCTTATTGATTAAACCAAGAAAGTTAGGGTAATGATAACTATACTATACATTTGGAGGTGTTCTAGTCATGCAGACAGAAACTCAAAAAGTGATACAGGAATCATTAGATGCCTTGCTAGAAAATGATTCATTTTTACCCGACCTAGAAAATCGCAGACAGGCATTCACTTCACTAAGTGCAATTCTTTCCACCCCCGACAATCTACATAAATCTTTTCTCAGGATTCCATTAGATGATGGAAGTGTGGTCCGAATTCCTTCTTATCGCGCACAGCATAACAATGCAATGGGTCCTTATAAGGGCGGTATCCGTTTCCATGAAAGCGTCAATGAAGATGAAATCATCAACCTCGCTTTTTTGATGACTTTAAAAAATGCTCTTCACAAAGTACCCTTTGGCGGAGCAAAAGGTGGCATCGTCATCAATCCGAGGAACTACTCAGAAAAAGAACTCAATCTCATTTCTAAAGAATATGTTCGGTATTTCACAGATGTTATCGGTCCTGACAAAGATATTCCTGCACCAGACATGGGTTCGGGTGAACGAGAAATGGACTGGATGATGGCAGAATATAAGGAAATCCATGACGGCACCCCTTACCTAGGAAGTTTTACTGGTAAAAGTGTTGTAAATGGTGGCTCACTTGGCAGGCGTGAAGCAACTGGCAAAGGAGTATACTTTACATTCCGTTATTTACTTCATGATTACGTGAAAGCCAATGAGCAAATGCTTGCCCAAAGCGACAACCTTTTTGCCAAAACGACATTAGAGTTATACGACCGGCCATTAAAAATGGCGGTTCAAGGATTCGGAAACGTGGGCTCTGTAGCCGCCCTCGAAGCCTATCACTGCCATTTGATCAAACATAAAATTGTCGCTGTTAGTGACCGCAACGTTACTTTATACAATGAAGACGGATTGGATATACCTACATTAATTGAATTCGCCAAAACGAATCGTGGTGATTTACCATCCACAGAAAAGCAGCTACAAAACGCTGCTATTAAGGCTGAAATCAAAGATCGCGACTGCCTAGTTACGTTACCCGTGGATATCTTGCTTCTCGCAGCGTTAGAAAACCAAATTCGAAAAGACAATATGGCAGACGTTCAAGCACGAATCATCATTGAAGGCGCAAACGCTCCGACTGCACCAGAAGCTGATCAATACTTGAGTGAGCATGGAGTCGTTATCATTCCTGATATTCTGGCAAATGCCGGCGGGGTCATTGTCTCTTATTTTGAGTGGCTACAAGGACGTGAAACTCAATTTTATAACGAAGCTGAAGTCTATCGGCTATTGATAGACAAAATGAAAGAAACGATGGACATGATTCTCCCGCAGTACTATGGAGATCCATTTGCTCTTCGTCAAAACTGCTTTATTCACGCGGTTATGCGATTATCGACTGTCATTTATCGACAGGGTAAGCTTTATTAAACGCAAACAACGCACAGCCTTATCAAGGGCTGTGCGTTGTTTACGTTTCTGACATTCTGCGTTGATGAGAAATTTCATATGCATGATGCCGGAAGTTTAGAATTCGATCTTCTGAACATTCGAGCCCTGCTGTCATAACAGTCGGGTCGAACAAAATATCTTCTGCCTCTGGTGCTTTTTCCGTTATTTCCAAATAGCCAACCGTTAGTCTTTCCCGAGTTTTTGGCCATTCTTTTGTCGGATCATCCGTGGGGTCTTCCGATTGACCTATTATGACATCAAGCCGGAATTTTACAGGACCTTTTGCAATCCGGTCTTCCATGTCTGCTTCGAAAAATCCGACCGGTAAAGCGATTGCGTCAAGCGGAGACAAAGTTTCTACTCCGTTTTCTGGTTCCCAAAGATATTTAATCGGCTGCTTTTGACCTTGTTGGCTAATCAAATAAAACGCGTGAATGGAATGGTACTGACCTGTAGCAAAACTAGAAGGCGCCTGCATTTTCCGAATATTATTGAGCATCGCCCCACTTTCAGGATAATCAGCTAATAAGCTTGCCAACTCTTTTAAACTAGGCTTTCCTTTTTTAAACGACTTCACCACGCCAAGCATTTCAGAAAAGATTTCAGGTGTTTTAGCAAAAAAAACAGGAGAGGTGACACCTACGATATTCGTCATTTCACCATCCGGCAAAAGGAATTGAACGGCCATTCCTTTGACTGGAGACATCGCATCAGCCCATGTTGGATCTGGAGAAAAATGTGAAAATCGGACAAATGCTGCGGTTTCTCCTTTTTGGAAATGGGGCGCTACAGTTAAATGACTAGCGGAACCGTTTGCTATAAAGCGAGCCTTATAGCTTTTTCCTCTTGCATGAGCTCTCCGGTAACCTGTTGGGACATCAAACACCTTTTCAATTTGATCAATAGTGGTCTTTGCCAGTTTTTTCATTTCATCACCTCTTATATCGTTGCATACCCTTTTTTCTACTTTTAACTTCTTCATTTAGATGAACATAAATGAATATTCTTTTCCCTAAAGGGAATACAGTAAAAGACAGTCGGATAACTAGTAATCGGAGGAGGGAACGTTAGTGGATTTCATATAGGAAAACAAAAAAATCTCAGCAATTGAAAATTCCGAAGAAATGGCATTTTTAAGCTATACAGCAAAAAATGAGGTACTAACTATCGATCATACTGAAGTGTCTCCACAGTTAGAAGGTCAGGGAATCGGTCAAAAACTAGTTGCACAAATTGTGGAATACGCCCGCAGTGAAAACAAAAAAATAGACCCCCAATGCCCATTTGCCAATAGCGTTATCGAAAAAACACCCGAATTCCAGGATGTACTGGAAAATAAATAATCACCCGTTTAGAACAAGAACTTGCTTTAAGCAAAGTAATTTTTAGATATCCAGCCAAGTGCTGGAAAAATAACCGAACTAAAAGGCGACCCGCAATGGGGTCGCCTTTTATACTTTCTATCTAAATTCGCCATCCGTGATGTTATACAAATAACTCCAGTTATCTGCTTTGTACAATTGGTGAAAAGTAAGTCGCTCTCCTGTACCCAGAATCACTTCTTCTTCAACTATCGCCACTACCATTGCCGTTCCTGTATTATCCAAGTTCAAGTAGACATCTCCAATAGAAGGGCGAATTGCGTTTTTCTCACGCAGTACTTCTTCTAATTGAGCATCTTGCTCGAGCTGTTCAGCCGACACCTTAGATTTATCAAAGTAAACGATATCGTTGCTGCTCGCTTCTTCGCCAGGTGTCATCACGAGAAATTCTTTTGATTTCACCGTATTTTGACGCGTCGTAATAACGTTTTTCCCTTCAACCGACTCAACTCTTTCAAATTCATTGAGCGAGTAATGATCCATGTAATCCGGATCTGGTTTAGTGATTAAGATATAGCCGCCTTCTTCTGCCGGCTGATTTTCACGCAAAGTAAATCTAGAACCAAAGAATAAGAAAGAATCCATGTGCTTTGGTTTGTAGAATGTGACTTCGTCAGCTTTGCTTGAGACTTGCTCCATATCTTTAACACGGAACATCAGTACTGACCTTTTAGCCAGCGGTTTTACAGAATAAACTTTGTGCAATTCATTTTGGTAATAAACGAATTGTCCTTTTCGTACTTGCAATAACTTCATAATTCATCCTCCGATACTATTGTTGCTATGCCTCCATTCTAGAGGAAAAATGGGCAGAAGTCCATGCAGGTACTTGAATAGTTTGGTATGCTACTATCACTAATCTATTTATGGTGGAGGTGCCTATACATGGACTATGAAAATCGAGATGAATACATCATTAAAAAATACCAACAAGATGAACAAATCATGGTACAACTTTTTGTTCAATGGTGTATAAACTATCAACTAAACCCCGCTGAACTTTATCAGCGTGCATACCCACAACAATTACAAAGTTCTGTCCTGACTGCTGCAATCGATCAGGCAGATGGCGAAAAACTGGACCTTAGCCACGAAACCTTATTGGATGTTCTCCAAATGTTTGGAAACGATGATTTGGCTTTTGTAGTTTCAGAAGAAATTGAAAAACTTTCAAAAAAATAAAAGATCGAGTGCCGACGCACTCAATCTTTTATTTTTTGCGTTTCCGCAGTTCTTTAGCTTTCATTTCAATGTAACTCGTCTGCAGATTTTCGTACCGGTTAGATGCAACATTGCTATAGATTTTATCAAACTTCGAATCCTTTTCGGCCGGTTCAATTTCTGCTTCAATTTCTTCCGGTTCTATAAGTCGTGAACGTTCTTCTAGTTCTTTTTCTTTTTTATCCTCCATCATCGTCAAGCACTCCTTTTTCTGATCCACTTCAATTTATTTAGCAAAAGAAGCCGGCATTACTACTGCCTTGACCTCGCCTGTTGCACATAGCGTTTCACCTGCGAAGACCTCTACCTTCACCTTAAATTTCTTTGGGTGAATTTCTTCGATTTTGCCAACTGCTTTTAAAGCAACTCCTTGAGGTGTCGGTTTTAAATAATCAACCTGTAAAGAAGCCGTAACAAAACGTGGCGGTGCTTCCCCACTTCCTGGCTCAAAACCGTTTTTTCGGTGCAGTGCTAACGACGCCGAACCCGTTCCATGACAATCAACCAACGATGCAATCAATCCTCCGTAAACAAATCCAGGAATTGCTGTATGTACTTGTTTTGGTCTATATAAAGTAACAGTTTCTTCGCCGTTCCAGGCTGTACGGAATTGATGACCTTCTGTGTTGAGTCTACCGCAACCATAACACCAGGCAAAGTCTTCTGCATATTCGTCCTGTATTGCCATTATTGAATGATTCTCCACGACTAATTCCCCCTATTCCTTTTTTAGCATTGAAAACACCTTACATAAACTTTAACTTTTCAAAAGTCTATACAAATAGCCTACACTAAAAAACTGATATTTCAAAATCCAAAGGAAAAAGCATGATCCTTTTCATCAGATCATGCTTTTTCCTTTTTCCATCCCTCGAAAACCCTGAGGGAGTTTTGCACGCGGAAAACCCTATTAAATTCTTTCTACAAACTGTACATCTCTGACGAATACGAAACTCTCGTCATTGCAGTTTAGTTACGCTGACTGTCATTCGCCAATAAGGCAATTGCATTCACATCAATATCTCAGTGAATTTTTTGGTACTGCAGTCAGGCTTTCAAATGCACTTCCACAAAAAACTTACGGCTTACTGTTTGAAACACTTACCGGATAGAAACCTGAATAACGATGGTCCCTGACAAGAGTAAATATCGTCAGTAAAGCAAATTTCCCGCCAAGGCTGTGCAATTTCTCGTCCGAAGGCGATTCTGGATCGAATCCAGTCGTATTCTTCTGACGGTGATTCCGCCTTGTATTTATATAGTACCACCATTAATCTATAAATAAACCTACTTTTTAAAATTTTTTAATAAATTCTGAAATTTATTTTTACATTTTTATATTTGCCGATTATACTAGTAATTAGTTCGAAATCCGTAATACATAGAGGAGAGATTATATGGTTACAAGTTTACCACCGCGTTCAACTATCCCCATCGAAGAGACATGGGATTTATCCAGTTTATACAATAGCTCTGACAGTTTCAATTTGGTCTTAGAAAATCTCGAGCAAGAAGCCAAAGATCTAAATCGAAAATTCCAAGGAAAGATTGTCGATTCGTCTACCATCATTTTAGTGTTAACAGACTACATGGCTTTTCTAGAAAAGTTAGTGTTGCTAAGTACTCATGCAAATTTGGCAGTCAGTACAGATCAAACAGACGATAAGGCTCAGCTGCAATCTAGTAAGTTTGGCGCAGCTGCCGCTAAAATTGGCAGCACACTTTCTTTTATTACTAGCGAACTTCTCGCTTTGCCGAAAGAAACAGTAGAGCAAGCAATAGAAGAATCAGCAGAATTTAATGTATTTCTTAATAAACTTCTCCGAAAAAAACCTTATCAGCTGCATCCAGAAGCAGAAAAAAGCTTGGCCGCTTACTCATCGACATTTAACGCACCTTATGGCCTTTACAATAAAACAAAAATGGTCGATATGAACTTTGAGGATTTTGAAGTAAACGGTCAAAAGTATCCACTTAGCTATGTCTCTTTCGAGGGGGATTGGGAAGCAGAACCGGATACAGAAATTCGTCGTGCAGCATTTGACGCTTTTTCAAAAAAACTAAAAGACTATCAGCATACGACGGCTAAAACTTACGATATGCAATTGCAGACGGAAAAAACAACAGCAGATTTACGTGGTTATGACAGTATTTTTGACTACCTTCTTTTTAACCAAGAAGTAAATCGCTCTCTTTATGATCGCCAAATTGATTTAATCACCAAGGAACTTGCACCTCATATGCAAAAATACGCCAAACTATTGCAGAAAGTCCATGGACTGGATCGGATGACTTTCGCCGATTTGAAAATTTCGTTAGATCCGAGCTATGAACCCGAAATTACGGTTGAAGAATCCAAACAATATATCGATGATGCTCTTGCCATTATGGGTCCGGATTATATTGAAATGGTCGATCGCTCTTATTCTGAAAGATGGATCGACTTTGCCCAAAACAAAGGGAAATCTACCGGCGCTTTCTGTTCGAGTCCTTACGGAAATCATCCCTATATTTTAATTTCTTGGACTGGTCGCATGAACGAAGTCTTTGTGCTGGCTCACGAACTTGGCCACGCGGGTCACTTCTATAATGCCAACCGAGAGCAAAACATTCTTAATGCACGGCCGTCTCTTTATTTTATCGAAGCACCTTCTACAATGAATGAAATGCTTGTCGCTAATCATTTATTGAAAAATTCGGGAGACCTGAAATTTAAACGCTGGGTAATTTCATCAATCGTCGCTAGAACCTATTATCATAACTTCGTTACACACTTACTTGAAGCTGCTTATCAGCGCAAAGTGTATGACCGGATTGATGCGGGGCAAAGCGTCAATGCGGGAATTCTGAACACGATTAAACGCAGTGTTCTGGAAGAATTCTGGGGAGATGCTGTCGACATTACAGATGGCGCTGAATTGACGTGGATGCGTCAGCCTCACTACTACCTCGGCTTATATCCCTACACTTACAGCGCGGGATTGACCATTTCCACTCAAGTATCCAAGCGAATTCTAAATGAAGGACAACCAGCCGTAGATGAATGGTTGGAAGTTTTAAAAGCCGGCGGCACTAAATCACCAGTAGAACTTGCACAGATGGCTGGAGTCGATATCACGACAGAACAACCATTACGCGACACGATTTCCTATATCGGAGAATTGGTTGACGAACTCGTCCGTCTTACTAACGAAATCGAAGCGGAATAACGAAAAGCGTAAGCGCCCGTGTAGATTTGACGGGCATAAGACAAACCGGCGAAGCGGCGTACTTTGCCGCACAGCTGGGTTGTCTTATGACCCTAGAATCTGGGCGCTGGAGTCTGGACATAGAAAAGCGCAAGCGCCCGTGTAGATTCGACGGGCATAAGACAAACCGGCGAAGCGGCGTACTTTGCCGCACAGCTGGGTTGTCTTATGACCCTAGAATCTGGGTGCTGGAGTTCTAGACACAAAAAAGCGCAAGCGCCCCAAAGTCTAAAAAAGAGCCTTACGCAAAGTAGCTGCGTAAGGCTCTTTCAATTTTCATTTTTTCTGCCACAATAATAGCTGCTCTACAGCAATGGCGATAATGGTACCGGTGATTAAACCATTTGATAACGTAGCTGCCACAACAGAAGGCAAGTTCGCCATGCTTTCAGTCGGTACAAACATGATGCCAACACCGCTCATCAGACCAAAAGCTACTACTTTATAAGCACGCTGTTTATTTGTTTCATATTCTAGTTCAATAAAGGCCATTTCCACCATTTTGGTGAATACTGCAAAAATGACAGCGTACGCTACCGGCGCTGGCAGCGAAGCAAGAATTGCCATGATATCCGGAAAAAAACTAATCAACACAACAATCACACCGCCAAAGATAAAAGGCTTTAGCGCTGGTGTTTTCGTGGCACTAACAAACCCAGCCGCTCCAGAAATAGGGACAGGTCCAATTGAAGAAAATAATCCAGCAAGAATATGATTGATTCCTGATGCTACGGATGCTTGCTTAATACGATCGGGTACCTCAATTGAAAAAGAATTCTTCAAAACACTCTCCATCACACGAATCGATGCCATCATATTGGCAATCAGCAAAATCGTCAAAAACAAGGCTGTGACGAACATCCCACTATCCCAAATCAACGGTCCAAAAACTAACATTTCCGGCATGGAAATTAAGTCACTAGTGGTGTTTTCAGCTTCTGGCAATTTGCCAATCACCCAGAAAATCAACCAACCTGCAGCAATTGCAAACAAAACAGAATAACGGCTAACCCAAGCTGCTTTATGATTCATAAAAAAGAAAGTCAATACGATGACCACAATACTGCCTATTAGTACGACCCCATCTACTGGGTCGCCTTCTGAAACGATTCCAAATAGGCCAGTCAAAATCGACTCACTAATTTGAAGCACCAACAATAATAAGTAAACAAAAGTAATGGTTGGTGTAAAGAGGACTTTCAGCTTATCAACTAAGCCTGTATAAGCAAACACAATAAACAAAACACCACTGTATAACAAGCCGCTTTGCAACGCTTGGAGAGATGCTTCCATAGTTGAATATAGTATTCCAACCAAACTCGCATAAACAATGAAAACTCCCCACCATAACCCGGCCGGCCCTTCATTAATTGGCACTCGGTGCCCGATAAACGCTTGCACTAAACAAGCAATTCCGAGTACGAATATAGTTCGTTGCACAAATAATGCCGCATCTGTCGTGTCCATACCGAAGATGCCGGTAATTGCGACTGGTGCTGCAATGGAAGAGGCGATCAGGAAAACCGCCCATTGCACTCCACCAAAAATATTTTTCATAATCAATTTCTCCACTTCTTACTGTTATCAATGATTACAGTATACACCTATTGAAACATAAAAAAACGAAGTCCTGACAGCTGTCAGAACTTCGTTTTTTTATGTGCTGCTTTTTTTTCGTTCGCTATGCGTACCGCTTCTTGTGGATCTACGACATCTTGATCTGATTTTCCAGCATCAAAACCATCTTTATATACTGCCGGATAACCTTGTTCTTCCAGTTGTTTCACTTGTTTACGAGAAGCTTTAACTAATAACCGAACAATCAGCACGGACAAAATAAATATAATAACGACAGAAATAATCCCAGGGATGTATTCCGATTTGTCTTCAGGAAAATATAAAAAATCCATTGTATTGATTCCCACCTTTAAACCTCAAGTTTCATCTTATTATACATGATTCATAAGGCTATTCTTTTACGGAACGTGAACATTTCATGGCAAGTTCTTTTGATCCTCCAAGAGTTTCATACTAATGAAAAAGCCGACTTCACGTGAAATCGACTTTTCAGGCTATTAATGATTTTCAGAAACCACAGTAAATCGCTTGTTTTCATGTTCACCGCTTTCGATTTCATCCACTACGGCAATTGCATAATCAGCATAGCTAATATAGCTTTTGCCTTTACGGTTAACAATAAACCCATCGTCGCCTTTTTGGTAACGACCTGTACGGCGTCCATCGGGATCGAAAAATGCCGCGGGACTTAAAAATGTCCATCGAACTCCCTCTGACGCTTCTAAATCGGCTAGATTCTGCGATTGTCCTCTCGCAATTGATTTAAAAGCCTCAGGAAACTCAGGGGTTTCAACCAAGCGAGTTGTCCGCGCTTCATCAACGAACAAACTACCGGCGCCTCCCACTACGATCAAACGAGTTCCTTGAGTTTTTTTCAATGCTTCTATTAAAATTCTTCCAGCTTCAATGTGCTGCTTAGCCTTTTCGGGTGGAACACCAAATGCATTAACTACAACATCGAATGGCGACAAATCTGCTGCCGTTAAACTGAAGACGTCCTTTTCGATCACTGACACATCTGGATTTTCGACTTTCTGTGAATTTCTGACAATGGCTGTTACTTCGTGACGTCTTTTTAACGTTTCTTTTAAAATCAGATTGCCCGCTTTTCCTGTAGCTCCGATAATTCCTATTTTCATTTACCTCTCCTCCAGTCTCTATTCCCTATATAGAAAACAATAGAATCCGTTTGCACTGCTTTAGCAGCTTTTTGTCAGACTCTTCAACGAGCTATTGAGTGGTTCACTGGAAATTTATACAGTAGCAACAGTAAAACGATTTGCGGCTTGTTTGAGAATTTCAAACGAGCGTTTTCTTTTCTCCTGATCGTAGATATAAGAAACCGCAATTACTTCATCGATCTGCAAGTCGGCTACAAACGTTCCCAAACGCTCGCTTATCGTTTCTTCATCACCTTTGAACGTGTATTGCGACATTCCCCGCACCTTCATTTCCTCGCGGTAACTCCATTGTCCGTCCATCGTATCAAGTGGCGGCTTCAATAAATTCTTACTACCTCTTACAACATTCAAATAAAATTGATCAGCAGACGTTGATAAAATTTCAGCTTCCTGATTGGAGTCAGCTCCGATAACGTTGACGCAAACCATCACATACGGTTCAGCCAAGTATTCAGAAGGTTGGAAGCCGTTGCGGTAAATTTGTAAGGCTTGTTCTAGTTGTTGCGGTGCAAAATGAGCTGCAAATACGTATGGCAGACCAAGACGTGCTGCAAGCTGTGCACTAGAAGTACTAGAACCTAAGATGTAAATCGGCACTCCCGTTCCTACGCCTGGATGCGCCCGGACAGGACCTTGTTCTTCAAGAGAGTTTAAATAGCTTTGCAATTCGACAACATCTTGCGGAAAAGCAAATGCCGTTTCTTGCGTCGTTCTGCGGAGCGCATGCGCCGTCTGCATGTCTGTACCTGGTGCTCTGCCAAGACCGAGGTTTAAACGGCCAGGATGCATCGTTTCTAAAGTTCCAAATTGCTCTGCGACAACCAATGGCGTATGGTTAGGTAGCATAATGCCACCCGAACCTACTTGAATAGATTCGGTGTTTTCAAGCACTTTAGAAATCAATATTGTTGTAGCAGAGCTTGCTAGTGTAGCTGTATTGTGGTGCTCAGAAAGCCAGAATCTACTGTATCCTAATTTTTCTACGTACTGGGCAATCGTGACCATTTCATCTAATGCATCTTTTGTCGTTCCGCCTTCACGAACTGGAACTAAATCCAGAACGGAAATTGGAAACGAATCTATAGGTTGTGTCATTGTCAAACTTCCTTTCAGCTTTCATATGCTTTAAGGATAGAAGTAAACTAGCTAGCACACAAACTATCTGCCTGCTGCTAGCTTATGTCAGCTGAGAGTCAAATCATATATTTTTTGCCGATCTTCGCAAACTCAACTTCGCCAGTATAGCTAGACTTAGCCGCTTGCAAAATCTCGGCCAAGTCTCCGTATTGAGGTAAGTGTGTTAGTAGCAGTTGCTTAACCCCTGCCTGTTCCGCCAACTCTCCTGCTTGTTTGCCACTCAAATGTCCTTGAATGATACCGACGTATTTCTCATAGAGATTCGATTCAGCAACTAACAGATCAGCTTCTCGAGCAAAATCCAGTAACTCATGCTTCCAGCCGGTATCTGCAGTAAATACAGCTGTCCGACCGTTTGCAGTGAATTTTATAGCTAGGCAATAAACAGGGTGAACTGTTTCACAAAATGACACTTGCCACGGTCCGAGTTCCATTGTTTCAGAAGCTTGTATCGCACGCCCTTCTGTCACCCCTTTATAGGAAAGCTTGCTAAATTCTTCTGAATCTTTGTCATGTGCATAAATTAACAAAGGCGTTTGCCATTCCTTTAACTGCATACCTACCATAGCCGCATGTTGAAGCACACCAATATCAGCAATGTGATCTGGGTGATAATGGCTAATAATTACAGCATTCAACTCACGTAACTCTGTGTAATTCTGTACGGCTGCTATTACTCCACTGCCGCAATCAACCAAACAGCGAAACCCCTCTTGTTCAATCAAAAATGCAGAAGTCGCTTCATTTTTATTGGGGTAGCCTCCCCAAATTCCAATCGGTATGATTTCCAAAAAATCACTCCCTAGCTTCAATTTCTTTCAGTATAACTGATTTGTCACACATCCTTTTGTTTAACCCCTCTTGCATCGTGGTATATATACTACTAAGTTAGAAATTATTTGGAGGGATTACATTGACAGTAAAAATGACAGTCGAAAACGCACTTCAAGCCAAATCAGAAATCGAAAAACTAGAAGCACAGGGATACACACATGAAGATATTTACATCTTTGCGCATGATAAAAAGCGTGGCAAGGACATCTCGAAAGCACTAGACACTGAAGAAGTCGGCATGAAAGAACAAGGCTTCCTCGATAGCATGAAAAACATGACAATTTCACGAGGCGACGAGCTTCGCTCGAAGATGGCTGCTGCTGGATTATCTGATCAAGAAGCAGAACAGTATGAAGAAGAGCTTGATAAAGGGAAATTGGTTATTATTGCAAATAAAGACGTAAAATAATTCACTAGTAAAGCATTGCCGGTCGAATCGGCAATGCTTTTTTTATGTACCAATTCAACATTTCCACTGATTTTTTCCTCCTATTTAAGTGTTACTAATATAGAGTTACCCAGTGCTTTACCTCTCTTTTTTATTGTATCGGCTTTATTTTTTTGCTATATTTAGATAAGGATTTTCTAATTTTTAAAAAACTTACATCCGTAGCAATCAGCATCAAGGGGGAACAACATGAAAAGTTTAAAAATGGGAAGTGCCTTTGTCGGCATTATTGTCGGTGCCGGATTCGCTTCTGGCCAAGAAATTCTTCAGTATTTTACTAGCTTTGGCTATATGGGAACTATTGCAGCAATCTTAGCAACTGCTTTATTTGCATATTTAGGAATGAGTTTAACTCGACTGGGAAGTCGTATGAAAACAACATCACATAAAGAAGCTATTTTTGGGATTAGCGGAAAAATAATTGGTACGATTGTTGATTACATCATCATCCTGACTCTTTTCGGAGTGGGTGTCGTGATGATTGCCGGAGCAGGCTCTATTTTCTCTCAGCAATTCAATTTGCCAGCTCCACTTGGTAGTACAGTCATGGCGATTCTGGTCGTCTTGACCATCATGCTGAATGTTAAAAAAGTCATTGCTATCATTGGCAGTATTACTCCATTTTTAATTATTGCCGTTGTAGTTTTAGCGGTCTATAGTTTACTGACGATGGATGCCACATTTGCATCATTAAACCCTATCGCTAATGATCAAGCTTCTGTTCTACCAAACTGGTTCCTGTCCGCTATAAATTACGTATCATTTAATATAGCTGTCGGTGCTTCAATGGCCATTGTCATGGGTGGTACTGAAAAAGACGAAAAAGTCGCAGCACGTGGGGGACTCATCGGCGGACTTATTTTAGGTGGTCTAATTATTTTGAGCCATTTGGCGATTTTCTCTAAAGTGGATGTTGTCGGTAGCGCAGAAATGCCTTTACTGCAAATAGCTGATGATTTATCACCAATTCTTGGAGTCTTCATGTCATTCATTCTTTTTGGCATGATCTACAACACTGCTGTCAGCATGCTGTTCTCATTCTCAGCGCGCTTTGTTGAAATGGGTACGATGAAATCTCGCATGTTCATCATTGCTGTCGGGCTTGTCGCTTATGTATTGAGTTTTGTTGGTTTCACGAAACTTGTTAGTCTGTTTTATCCGACCATCGGTTTTCTCGGTTTGTTCCTTGTTATTGCTTTGATTGTTGCAGACATTCGACAACCGCATAAAAAAAACTTCAATAACTAGAGGTGAAGCGAGTAATGAAAACGATTATTTGGATCAACGATACTAAACTAGAAGCTCTTCATTTCAAAGCAGAATTAATGGAGAATTCGAATGTTCACTCAAACAAACGAAAAATTTCTTTTGACTTCAAGGTAACAAGTGAAGACTATCATGACATTGCAGTATTGTTATATCAACTGAATTTCCGAATCCGTATTCCAGCTCAAGAATGGGATTTCAATGCATCGATTATCGATTACTCAACATCAATTACCGATTTGTATAAACCCAATCAAGTAGCCGATTACCATTTAGAACTGCTGGAACAAGATTAGATAGCTTAAGTAGAAAACCGTTATAACTTATATACAAGTACAAAGAGGAGCTTGTCCGATAAGCCTCTAACATAAAACAGACGGAGAAAAAGCGTTTCTTTTTCTCCGTCTGTTTTTTTGAATTGCCGCCGAAAATCCAGATAGTAGCTGATGGATACCAGCTACTTCCAAAAAATTGTGAGCCCGTGCGACAATCCTAAAATCGGTGTGTACTTTTTCGAGTTCCTGAAAATATAATTTTAGGAAGGACCGATTGCGCTTGACACGACCAAGCACATTTTTCCCATCAATTTTGCGTCTTCTTACAGAAATGAGTGGTTTTCGTCTCTTTTTCTAGAGTCAAAATGGCTGATGGTAATGAAGGACGACGAAAGGCAAAGATATGCTTCTGTAAGATTCGCTAGCTTCGTCGCAATGGACATCAGCTTGTTCTTTAGCAGACAAAAGGGACTGCACCGAAAAAGCCATTGTTTACGACCTTTTAAGACATCCCCTTCTTTTTACTTTCTTTTGAAACGACTTCCTTTTTTTCTCATTCTCAATCGCTCCATCAGCTCTTTTGTTTGTTGGTTTTTGATAAGAGAGGTTTCTTCATCCAGAATGATAGAAAGTTGTCTGTTTTCTGCATCAATCGTGAACCAAGAATTAATATGGCTTCCTGCGGGCAAACAATCGAAAAGCAAGATCAATTCAAGTTTTTCTGCTTCTACTAAGATGACCGCATATCTACCGTCTTCAATACGGTCCAAAATTCCTTTCATCGCATTACCCTCCTATGCAAGCCAGGCCCTGTTCTTGAATAACCTCCAGCGTCCCTTGCCCAATTCCTTTAATATCAATTAATTCTTCCACGCTTTCAAACGGTCGTTGCTCGATAATTGCCTTTGCGTAAGCATCGCCAATTCCCGATATCTCCTGCAATTCCGCTGAAGAAGCAATATTCAAATCGATACACCGATTTTCTCCTTCAGTGGGAACGCCTTTCTTCTGCGTTTTCACACGATACGATTTACCGTCTGTTTCTACCATAATCGTGCCGTTGACATCTGTCCCGTAGACTTCTGCTCCCGCATTTTCTACAGCTGCAATTACTTCTGCATGCGGATGTCCATAAGAGTTATTGGCTCCTGCACTATAAATTGCAACGTCAGGATTAACTGCCTTCAAAAAAGCCGCACTGGTTGATGTATTGGAACCATGGTGTCCTAAACGCAAAATTTCCGCATTTAACTCGATACCACTGTCAATCATTTGTTGTTCTTCTGTAATGCCCGCATCTCCTGTAAAAACAAAATCGACATCCCCATAGGTGATTTTTAATGAAATGGATTCCTCGTTTGCTGCACCGGTAAGTTCTTTTGGATGTAGCACTTCAATTTGCAAAGAGCCCACATCAAAAATGTCACCTGTTTTCGGCTCATCATACGCTGTATCACTTGCTTCAATAGCTTGCAGTGCATTTGTAAATGTATTAGAGCTACTCGTATTACCGGACATCCACACTTCTCCAACCTCAAATTCTCCGATTACTTGTGCCAGTTGACCAATATGATCAGCATCCGGATGAGTACCAACCACAATATCAATTTCTTTGATGCCTTGCTGCTTCAAGTAATCTACTACTTGGGTTGATTTCCAATGGCCCGCGTCAATCAACAGCAAAAACCCTTCAAATTCTACTAGTGTGGCATCGCCTTGGCCAACATCTATATAATGTACACTCAAGGTTTCTGCAACATCTTCGTTTAGGACAGGCTGTTCTACTTTATCTTTATCGTTCTCTTGCTGCTCCTCATTACTCACTGCTTCGTCTTTTGGTTGCTCAGCTGCTTTGTTGCAAGCTGACAGCAACAGTAACATTAAAATTACTAGGAAGGACACTACTGTTTTTTTCAAAAACTCACTCCTGTTCTCCACTAAATTTTAGCATATGAAAACAGAAATGAAAAAGCAGGACAAGAAACGTCTCTTGCCCTGCTTTCTACTATTTACGTAGACATATAGTCGCCACCATTCATATGCAAAAATTGACCTGTCATATATGAATTTTGCGGATCTGCCAAAAAAACATAGGCCTTCACCAATTCGTACGGCTGCCCTGGACGTCCAGCTGGAACATCTTCACCAAAATCATCAGCGACATTTGGATTTAAATCACCGAAGGTTTTTGTAATTAGCGGCGTCCAGATGGGTCCTGGTGCGATGCCATTCACTGCAATTTCTTCGCGCACTAAACGTCTTGCCAGTGACCGCGTCATGGCAACCATCGCGCCATTTGCTCCCGCATAATCAATCAAATCCGAATGTCCCCGGTAAGCATTGATGGATGCGGTATTGATAATTCGTGAACCTCTTTTTAAATGCGGAAGCGCCGCTCTCGTCAAATAAAACATAGCAAAGGCTTTAATTTCAAAAGTTTTAAGTAATTGTTCATCTGTAATATCAAGTGGTGAAGTTTGAGGATATTGGTAACCTGCGTTATTGACCACTATATCCACTTGGCCAAATTCCGCTAAAGTAAACTGGACCAACTCATCACAATTCGCTGATTTCCCTAAATCACCGCTTAACACTTTCACTTTGCCTCCATAACTTTCAATTAATGTGATGGTTTTTTGAGCACCTTCATCGTCTCCTAGATAACCGATAACCACCTTAGCGCCTTCTTTGGCGTAAGCGATTGCTACTGCTTGACCGATACCACTACTGCCACCTGTAACAATTGCAACTTTTCCAACGAGTGCTCCACTTGCCTTATAGTCTTTTAAATCAGTGTTATCAAAATGATGATCTGTCATATTTCCACCCTTTCACCGACTAATATACGCTGGGGATTTTTGTTAAATGCCAAACATCATTCGAATATTGCTGAATGGTACGGTCGCTTGAGAAAATACCGGAAGCAGCGATATTTTTGACGCACATTTCAGCCCATTTTACTGGATTCGCATAAGCTGCCAAAATTCGTTCATGTGCATTTGAGTAGCTGTGAATGTCTTTCAAAACAAAATAAGGGTCCCTATCTTCTAACAGCTGCCCCACAATAAAATCAACATTCTCTTTTCCTTCTGTCCATTCTCCATCAACCAACTGCTTCATCATTTTTTTAATTTCAGGATCTGAATTGATTATTTCTTTCGGATCATAGGATTGTTCTTTTTCATACTGCATAACCTCTTCAGCACGCATCCCGAAGACAAACGCATTTTCTTGACCAGCTTGCTCGAATATTTCGACGTTCGCACCGTCCAAGGTACCAATCGTCAATGCCCCATTCATCATCAACTTCATATTGCCCGTACCGGAAGCTTCTTTAGAAGCGGTAGATATTTGCTCGCTCACATCAGCTGCTGGAATTAAGTATTCAGCTTGCGTGACATTGTAATTTTCGACAAAGACAATGTGCAGGTGTTTTCTTAGCAGTGGATCATTATTCACTTTCACTGCTACCGTATTAATCATTTTAATCACTTGTTTGGCAAAATGATAACTCGGCGCCGCCTTTCCTCCAAAAAAGAAAGTTCGTGGATGTGGCCGGTACGTTGAATCTTGTTTAATTCGATCGCAAAGCATTTGAATATGCATGATGTTCATTAGCTGTCGCTTATAGCCATGAACACGTTTAATGTGGATATCAAAAATAGAAGCTGGATCTACAATTATATTTTCATTTCGTTGAAGATGATAAAGTAATTGTTCTTTTTTCAAAGTTTTAATTGCTTGAAAATCTTGAAGAAAGGAGTGATTTTGAGCAAAATAATGCAATTCGTTTAAACGTTCAGGCTCTTCAATCCACCGAGGTCCAATTGTTTCAGTAATTAGTCCAGATAACTCTTGGTTGGCTTTAACGAGCCACCTTCGATGTGCGATGCCATTGGTTTTATTGTGAAACTTGTTCGGAAACTGTTCGTTCAGTTCTTTCATTTCTCGTTTTTTCAAAATTTCTGTGTGCAGTTTGGCCACACCATTTACTTTATAGCTTCCTACTACTGCTAATACGGCCATTTTAATCACACCATTTTCAATAATTGACAGCTTTCGAAATGTTTCTTCGTCTATAGTTTGTGTCTCTAGACTTTCTTTGAAACGCTTGTCGATTTCTTCGATGATCGTATAGACTCTTGGCAGTAAAGATTGAATCAGCCGACTGTCCCATTTTTCCATCGCTTCTTCCAAAATCGTATGATTTGTATAGGAAATAGTGCGCGTCGTAATATCCCAAGCTTGTTCCCAAGTGAGGTGATGATCATCAATCAATAAGCGCATCAATTCTGGAACGGCCAAAGCTGGATGTGTATCATTGATTTGAATGGCGACATTTTCTGGAAGTTTCTCCATAGAAAAGCTGCGATTATTCAAGATATCTTGGAGTGATGCACTACAGAGAAAGTATTGTTGCTTCAAACGGAGGATTTTGCCAGATTCTAGAGAATCATCAGGATAAAGTCGGTCGGTGATCTTGGCGGTTTCTTGTTCATAAACCAAGTAATCTTTATCTCCAGGAAACGGGAAATTTGAAACTTCTGCCTGCCACAACCGAAGTGTATTAACTGTCCCCCCATTTGCTCCGACAATTGGCATATCATAAGGCACTGCTTTGACCCATTCCGAATTTTCTACCTTCATCTTTAGTCCGTCTGTCCCCATGACTAATTGAACGTCTCCATAATAAGGAATGTCTATTGCAAGGTCTTCACGACGAGCATCTGCGTTGTGCTCTTCTTGTATCCATTCTGTAGGTTGTTCTGTCTGATAGCCATTGACGAAATGCTGAGTAAATAGCCCACCTTTATAGCGCAGCCCATAGCCATGTCCCGGTAATTGAAGAGAAGCCAGCGAATCCATAAAACAAGCTGCCAATCTTCCTAACCCGCCATTACCAAGACCCGGCTCTACTTCAAGTTCTTCTACTTCAGAAAGTTGAAAGCCCAGTTCATCAAGACCTTCTTTAACGATGTCGTAAGCATTTATATTCATAAGGTTTTGTCCTAAAACACGACCAATCAGAAATTCGATAGAGAAATAGTACAATTGTTTTTCATCATTTTCTTTATACAGCCCATTTGTTCGATCCCAACTCTCTTTGATCCACTCACAAGTCATTTCCCGCAGTATCTCATAAGCTAGCTCCGTCGTTTTTCTCATATCTTTAGATTCGATTCGTGTGATAAAGCTTTTTTTGAACTCTTCTTTAGAAGAAAACATCATTGGCACGCCCCTTTAGATTAGCTTTTCATAAAGTTTGGCGTATTCTGTCGCAGAACGCGACCATGAATAATTGCCTTCCATGCCATTTTTCTTGATTGTTTCCCAATGCTTAGGCTGCTGGTAAAAATCTAAACATCGTTGGAGGGCAAGATCAAAGGGCTTGTCCTGTGAAAAATCGCTCAAAAATCCATTACCGGTCTTTAAATTTTCATCGTATTCAATGACTGTGTCTTTCAATCCGCCTGTTTTATTGGCTACAGGGACTGTTCCGTATTGCATTGAGATCAATTGACTCAAACCACAAGGCTCGAAATGAGAAGGCATGAGGAAAATATCCGCTCCTGCGTATAGTAGATGTGCAAAGGCCTCATCAAAGCCAATATGAATGTAAACCTTATCTGGAAAATCAGCTGCTAACTTCTGGAAAAACTGCTCGTACTTTTCCTCTCCTGAACCCAATAAAGCAAACTGAACATCTTCTTTTTCCAACAAATTAGGCAATACTTCTTGCAAGACGTCAACTCCCTTTTGTCCTGCTAGCCTCGAAATCATTGTTAGTAACGGAACATCTCCACGTTCAGGAAGACCTGCCTTTGATTGGATTTCACGCTTATTGACTTGCTTTCCTTCCATGCTCATTGCATCAAATTCCCGTACGATGGCAAGATCCGTCGCTGGATTATAGACTTCTGTATCAATGCCATTTAAAATACCGACTAAATCTTGTTGCTTTTCTTGTAGAAGACTATTTAGTTTCTCTCCATAAAAATCCGTCAAAATTTCGTCTCGATAAGTCGGACTCACAGTCGTTATTTTATCCACGTAGGAAATGCCTGTCTTTAAAGAGTTGAAGCCACCGCGCCATTCTACAATTCCCTCGTCATAGTAACGCTCATCCATTTCAAAATTCTCCAGAAATTTTTCTTTTGAAAATTTACCTTGAAATTGCAGGTTGTGGATGGTCAAAACGGTCTTAATTGCTTGAATCGAAGCATATCGCTGATCCTCCTTTAGGAGGAACGGGATCATAGCCGTATGCCAGTCGTGCACATGAATTACATCGGCTTGTTGCTCTTGAAGTTGGACAATTTCTAGCACGGATCGGTTAAAAAAAGCGTATCGTTCAGAGTCATCTTTTTGTCCGTAAATTTGTTCTCTTTTAAAATAATCATCATTTTCTACAAACAAGTAGGTTACTCCGGCTTGTTTGTATTCAAAAAGTCTAAAAGGAAGTTGCCGTCCTTTAAAATTCACTTCGATAGATTCTTTCAAGATAAATTTCAATGCGTACTGTTCTGAGATCAAGCTATATTTTGGTATAATGACCGTAATATCATGGCCTAATCTGCTAAGTTCTTTCGGTAAGGCTCCGATTACATCTGCTAATCCTCCAGCTTTTGCAAAAGGTGCACATTCTGCTGCTGCCATAATGACTTTCATCATAAATCCTCCTTCGTGACGATTGCTCCTTTACGTAAAACAATCGGCTGTTCTGCAGTTCCACGTAAAACGACTCCTTCACCGATATGAACTTCTTTGTCTGCAATTACATACGACAAATCACAATTTTCTTCAATTACACATTTCTGCATAATCACGCATTTTTCTAATTGTGTATTTTTCTTAATGCAAACTCCC
Source organism: Planococcus sp. S3-L1 (assembly GCF_030063085.1). NCBI lineage: Bacteria > Bacillati > Bacillota > Bacilli > Caryophanales > Caryophanaceae > Planococcus > Planococcus sp. S3-L1. The sequence continues at coordinate 140,720 of NZ_JASISN010000004.1, forward strand.
CGACTAATGATACTATCCATCACACTCCCCATAATGGTGCCGCCATTGGCTACCAAAGCTCGCTTAACATGGGCCCCATGGATATAGCGCGTTGGAGGCTCATCTTTGACTTTTGTATAAATTGGACGATCTGGTAGGAATAACTGCTTCCTATTTTCTTCATCTAACAAAGCCAACGACGCTTGGAAATAACTTTGAATCGAATCAATAATTGCAAAATATCCGCTGTATTCATAGTCATTAAACGTATAAGGACTTTTCTTTAAATTGACGACATCTTCGACACTTACTACTTTTTTATCACGGTGCGTTTGAATCAGTTCAATTAACAACTCTTTAGACAGAATATAGGTTTTCAAAGAAACTCCGCTACTAACCGCTTCTGTAATATCAGCACCTGATTTGATATGCTGCTTCAGCATGTCTTTAAAGTCTAATTGAGTAACAACAAAGCTATTAATGACGACAACGTAAGGTTGAATACTTTTTGTAAAAAATTGCATATGCTCTTCTAATGCTGCAAATGGGCCCACGGTTGATAATCCACCATTTCGCTGCGTAACCGGCAGAAAAAACAAGCCGTTTTTTCTTCGGTCTAAGTCCCAACTTTTTCCTCCACCAATATGATCTAGCAGAGAAGAAAAAGGATTCGATGGGAATACGCCAACCGTATTGACTCCCGAATTGACGAGATTCGATAATGGAAAATCAATTAATCGGTAACGCCCCGCAAAGGGTACTGAAGAAACAGTTCGTTGCATCGTCAAATCTTGTAATCCTTCTTTATTAACAGAGGCGTCTACTACAGCAAGTAGGTTCATTTCCCCTCACGCTCCTTCCATTCATCCAATTGCTCTTGAATCAGAAGAACCACTTCATCCTGCTGATCATGGATTTCAAATCCTTCCGGCACCTCTAAATTCGGCGGTACAATTACCCGATGAAGCTTGGCACCTTTTTTTATCGTAGAGCCACTCATGATGACACTTTCAGAAACGGCAGCTCCTTCTTCAATCGTTACCTTCTGAAAAACAACCGACTTTGAAACGTCTCCAGAAATTACGCAGCCTTCGTTAACCATAGAGCTTTGAACATTACCTGTTTTATTAATCACCTGTGGTGGTAATTGTGGATTTGAAGAAAAAATACGCCAAGCAGAGTCATGAAGATTTAAGCCAGAGTTCAAATCAAGCAAGTCCATGTTGGCTTCCCATAGACTTTCAACCGTTCCGACGTCTTTCCAGTATCCTTTAAATGGATAAGCAATCATTTTTTCGCCTTTTTCTAACATAGCCGGTAGGATATCCATACCAAAATCATGAGAAGACTCTTTATTTAAATTGTCTATTTCTAAATATTCTTTTAGCTTTTTCCATTTAAATACATAGACACCCATAGAAGCTAAATTACTTTTTGGATTTTCTGGTTTTTCATCAAATTCTTTAATGATCATGCTGTCATCGACGTTAATAACACCAAACCTGCTTGCTTCTTCCCACGGAACTTCTAGCACCGAAATGGTGACATCCGCTTCATGTTCTTTGTGATAATCGATTAGTACTTCGTAATCCATTTTATAAATATGATCTCCTGATAGAATCAAAACATACTCAGGATCACATGATGTAAGGTAATTGATATTTTGATAAATGGCACTGGCTGTACCTGCATACCATTTAACCCCTTCTATTTCGGTATAAGGTGGTAGCATGGTGACTCCCCCGTGACGTCGATCTAAATCCCACGGAGTTCCCAGTCCGATATATTCATGAAGGACATGCGGCTGATATTGTGTCAGCACGCCAACGGTATTGATTCCTGAATTGGTGCAATTGGACAACGGGAAATCGATGATTCGATATTTTCCACCAAAAGGCAATGCGGGTTTTGCTATTGTATACGTTAATGACTTTAATCTGCTTCCTTGTCCGCCGGCTAACAACATTGCAACGACTTTATCGTTCATGTTGATTCCCTCCCATTCTCTTTAGTTTCCAGATAATCAATGTAAATGCTGGCAAATCGATCGAAATGGCATACATCAAGCCCTCACCTGCATGATTTGTCGCACCAACCGCTATTTCTGAAGGTTTGCTTTCTGACGTAAAAATTTTTTCATAAGTATTGTTTTCAGGAACCTCCAATTCAAAATCGGTATAATGTTGGTCTGAAAAATTACACACCACAATACACTCATCCCGTGGCAAATGGCCCCTACGAATAAAGGCAGCTACACTTTGTTGGTGGTTGTCCGCATCGATCCAAGTAAAACCGTCCGGATGATCATCTAATTCAAAAAAAGCTTTTTCAGTTTTATAAAAAGACAGTAATTCTTTTGTAAAATTAGCCATTTTTTTGTGGTCTTCAGTTTCCAAAGAACCCCAATCCAATTCTGATGTGAAATTCCATTCTTCAAAATGACCAAACTCTTGACCCATGAAAAGCAATTTTTTTCCTGGGTGAGCAATCCAAAAACTGAGGAGTAGTCTGAGTTGAGCAAAACGATCACTCAAGGTCCCTGGAAGTTTGTTCAGCAAAGAACCTTGGCCATTTACTACTTCATCGTGGGAAAGTGCAAGAAGATAACGCTCTTCATACTGATACACGAGAGAGAAGTTCATTTTTTTATGCACCTCAGAACGCTTTGATGGCTGAGTTTCCATATAATCCAGCGTGTCACGCATCCAGCCAAAATTCCATTTATAATGAAAGCCGACTCCTCCTTCTGCTGTATCGTGTGTCACTTTCGGATAGTTCCACGCGTCTTCTGCAATTAATAAAACTTCTGGATGATGCTCTTTTAAACTATTTGTCAACTTCTTTAGAAAAGCGGCACCTTCTTCGTTAGGTATAGCCTCTTCACGGTTTGGTACAAATAGCAAACAAATTAGAGCGTCCATACGAAAACCATCAAACTTAAATTCGCTTAGCCAATAGTGACTGCTCGACAGTAAAAAACTAGCGACTTCTCCCTTTCGAATATCGAAATTCAACGTTCCCCAGTCTGGGTTGGCACGCCGGTCCTCCTGCTCGTACTCATATAAATAGCCACCATTAAAGTTTGCCAGTGCATGTTCATCGACGCAGAAATGACCCGGTACCCAATCTAAAATTAAGCCAACTTTTTTTTCTGCGCATTTAGCAATAAAATACTTCAAATCATCAGCAGTTCCGTATCGGCTCGTTGGCGCAAAATAACCAGTCGTCTGATAGCCCCAAGATTCATCTAACGGATGTTCTGTGATGGGCAGAATTTCTATATGCGTAAAACCCATCTCCAAAACATATGGAATCAACTCATCTGCCAATTCACGATAATTTAAAAACCCCCCTTGTGCATTACGTTTCCATGTCCCAATATGCAATTCGTAAATTGCTATCGGTTTTTCACCATGCTTATTGTTTAAAACTTTCTTTTGATGCAATACAGTTTTTGACCAAGTGTGTTTAGAAAAAGCTGCTACTATAGATTTGGTTTCTGGTCTCATTTCGCTCATTTGAGCGTACGGATCAGATTTCCTTACTACTTCTCCAGTTAGTGTTTCAAAGATATACTCATAAGCGTATCCAGTTAATCTCCGGGGAATTCTCACTTGCCAAATGGTTTCATCAAGAACGTGCTGTTCCATTTGAAAAAATTCTTCCACAAGACTTTCAGGATGTGTACAGGCTACCGCTACTTTAGTCACACCTGGAACCCATAGAGTAAATGTTGTTTCATTTGTAGCGGTATGCGCTCCAAAATAAAGATAAGCGTCTTTCATCAGACCTGTATGGAAAGCTTCCAACTTGTCTGGAGTAAGATGGCGTTGAAGATCATTCATTTTTGCACCTCCAATAGTTCAATGGTTCCATGTCTCTTTTTAATTCTACGTAAGACTCGTAAATACCTTGTGAAGATACAAAATTATTCAAAAATTTAGATAAATATAGGAATTCAGAAGGATATCTGTTCGAAATGTCTACACATTTCTTTTCCTTTATGCCCTTGTTTGACAGCATAATTTCCACTACGCTTAGGAGGATATCTGTTATTGAAAGAGAGGCTGACATTTTTGAGAAAATATAGAGGACTATTACTAGCAGTTTTCTTCAGCATTTTTCTGGCTGCCTGCAACCAAGGCGTTGAAGATCCACTTGAGTGGGAAATAGAAGATTTTACTTTTACTAATCACAACAACGAAGATTTCGGCTTAGCTGACTTAGAAGGTGACGTGTGGCTTGCTGATTTTGTTTTTACTAACTGCACAACCGTTTGCCTGCCAATGATGGCCAACATGACAGACTTACAAGAACAGTTAAAAGAAGAAGGATTAGCTGTTGAAACGGTTTCTTTCAGTGTAGACCCTTCGTTTGACAAGCCTGAAGTCTTGAAATCTTATGCAGAAAATTACGGAGCTGATTTAGCTAGTTGGAATCTGCTGACCGGTTATACCTCCCAAGAAATTGATGACTTTGCTATGGATAATTTCCGAACTTTAGCCAGAAAACCTGAAAATGATGATCAAGTTCTTCATGGCACCTCTTTTTACTTAGTCAATAAAGAAGGAATCATTATGAAGGCGTATGATGGTTTGAATCCACCGGTAGAGGATATTCTAGCGGATGCAAAAATTCTATTAACGGAGGAATAATAAATGCAGCAGAAAAAAATATGGATGAGCGTGTTGTTTCTCGCTGCCCTGCTATTGCTACTGCTTTTCTTTATCCCAAGAGAAAACGTGCCAGCGCCAGAAACTCGTGTGATCTTGGAACATTCGTTTAGAACATATATTGCACCTTCTTGCTTTGAACAGGCGGACGCCACCAACTTTTTAGAAGAAGAAACTCTGGAGAAGGCTCTTGAACTAAATTATCCTCCCCACTCTTCGTGTACAGAAAAAGCATTTGAAGGCAATCGAGACAGTGGTTTTATACGACTTTTGAAAGAACTGGACATTGTCGAAAAAGAATCAAAAGATTGGTAAGAAAAAAAGACGGAGACACTCTCCGTCTTTTTTTCTTATTTGATCACTTTTACACATACAGGCGCTGTCGTTTGGACAATATTCTCAACGATACAAGGCATGCCTGAACAACTCATTTTCAGCGTAGCAAGTGTGTGGGAGTTTTCATTCGCTACTACTAGCCACTCATTTCCTGGAATCAAAGCAAAATGTCTTGGTCCTTCTCCTCCGGACTCTGTCAATCCGAGCGTTTCTAACGTTCCATTTTCCTGGATAGCAAAAGAGGCAATACTATCGTAGCCCCGATTTGACGCATAGACAAAACAGCCATCGCTTGAAACTGCAATTTCTGCACTGGTGTTTTCTCCCTCATAGCTATCTGGCACTAAAGGCAATAGCTGTAAAAAATCCAGTTTGCCTTCTTGACTGACTTTGTAGACCATCAACGTGGAATTTATTTCGTTTACTGAATAGACAAAAGCTTTTGAGGGATGGAAACTTAAATGACGAGGTCCTGCTCCCGCTTCTGTTTGTGCAGCATATTTAAACGTTAAGGCACCGGTTCCGGCATCTAATTTATAAGTAGAGATTGTGTCGGTGCCCAAGTCCGATACCAAGAACAGATTTTTTCCTGGGATTTGAATAATTGAATGAGGATGAGCGGCGTCTTGCCGATTTTTGTTAGGCCCTCCTCCTTCATGCTTTACAGAAGCTGCCAAATCTCCAATTGCTCCGTCTGCATAAAGCGGATGGACATTAACTGTAGCTCCTGAATAAGTAACGGATAATAGCCATTGACCCGTTTCATCAATTGTCACGTGAGCTGGATGATCACCATTCGAAGATTGGCGATTGATTTCGACTATTTTTTTTGTAGTTGGATGGACCCAGTAACTAACTAGTTGGCCGTCCCCTACTTCACTCGTAGCGACAAAACTTGTACCCGTTGGATGAACAGCAATAAAAGAAGGGCGTTCAATCCCTCCTATACCCATCAGTTCCGTCAATTCGCCGGTCATGCCTTCAAGTTCCCAGAGCTTAATGCCCTGTTCTTTTTCTGATGCATACGAACCTGTCAGCAAATAGGTAGATGTCATGAAATTCCTCCTTGAAGCTAGATGTCATAAAACTCGAAATTGATTTTCTGATTCAAATTAGTTAATTGACAATTCTTATGAATTTTCTATACAGATAAGGTAAAGTAAGCTATGAACCCGACTAAGCTATTAAAAGAGAAAGAAGGTTGCTCATGAGAAATTTCGGTTTATCCATTCGCGAAAAAAGTATTGTCTGCATTGGATTTATGGGAGTGGGAAAAACCACTGTTGGCAAACTGTTAGCTCAAAAACTCTATCGTAGCTTTGTTGATATCGATGAGGAAATCGAGAAGTTTTATACGATGCCAATTCCGCAAATATTCGAAATCTATGGCGAACAGGCCTTCCGGGCTAAAGAGAAAGAGTTGATTGTAAAGTATAGCCAGCGCCCTCTCAATATCATTTCCGTTGGTGGCGGTGCCTTTTTGCAAAAGGAGATTCAGGATATTTGTATGGCCAATTGCATCGTTCTATTTCTCGATATTTCCTGGGAATCATGGAAAGAACGTATTCATATTCTCGCTGACAACCGTCCTTTGTTACAGGGACGTTCTCTTGAAGATATCGAAATGCTATTTCTAGAAAGGCAACGTATTTACTCATTAAATCATTCTAAATTTCAAGTAGATCATTTTGAGGCAGAAGAAGCCGCTGGTTACTTGGCAGATGCTTTGAAGTTATCATGGGAAATTAATGCGCCCCAACCGAAATAATACCAGAAGCCGCCATATAGACTTGGCGGTTTTTCATATGGCAAAAAGCGCCGCTTCGTCAGACCGTCTTATACCTGTCAGAGCTCTACAGGCACTTCCGCTTTTCTTTGTCTAGACTCCAGTGCCTAGCTCTTCGGGATATAAGCCATTCTGACTGTGCGGCAAAAAGCGCCGCTTCGTCAGACCGTCTTATACCTGTCAGAGCTCTACAGGCACTTCCGCTTTTCTTTGTCCAGACTCCAGTGCCTAGCTCTTCGGGATATAAGCCATTCTGACTGTGCGGCAAAAAGCGCCGCTTCGTCAGACCGTCTTATACCTGTCAGAGCTCTACAGGCACTTCCGCTTTTCTAGGAGTACTGTGCTTTTACTGTGTTTAACAACCCTGCTTTTTCTAAATAATGTTCGGGTGCGAGGAACGTGATTGTTACGACTCCTGGGTGTCGACCAATTTCAATTGACCCCGTTATGGTAGCTCGGTTCATGATTTCTGGAACTGTGACGTTAAACAGATCGGCTGCGCGTTGCAGTCCATTTTCTGTAGCATCATTCAAAGTTGGTCCTGTACCGACAAAAGAAACCGGCAGCGACTCTTCTAGCTTGTCGATATTCCATTTTTTTGCAAGCTGTTGAGCCGTCTGTCTTTCTTGTTCTGTAAAAGGTTTAGCCGTATAAGGTAGGTCTTCGACATTCGGCAAGAGAATAGGTCCCGCATTATTTAATCCTTTAACGACATGAACTTCAAGATGAACAATACCGGCAACGTCCGATGTATGTCCAGCAATTTCTCCGTCCCCTTGCATGGCATGCATATCCCCTAGATAAATCCCACCACCTGGTACTTTCACTGGACAAATCAATACGGCTCCAGCCCGAACACGGCTGATGTCCATATGACCATCTGTCCGATGAGTTTCCAATTCTTCCTGTGTACTTGCGTATTCGTGCGGAGCTCCGACAAGAAAAGAACCAAAATCTCCTGCATTATGTGAGTCCGGTGTCGGACGAGAAGGCGTTGTTCCGAGTTGACCTAAAAACGGCCGCATGCGTGCAATGGTTCCAACTAAATCGTGCGGTGCAAAAGTGACAATTGGATTTTGTACAGAATTCTCAGGCGTTTTCATGTAACCCCGGCCATTTTCCGCAATTGTTTCGGCTGCTTCTTTGGATAGCGTGATTCCTACGTCGCCCTTTTCTCCAAAAAACATCGTATAGCCGTTAGTAAAAACAAATGGTGTCACATCCGCATCGCACTTAGCGCAGCGAATAGCTTCTTGTCCAACACCTCTAATAATCGTATCTGGATACATCGTTCCACAGCCTGGGCATTTTACCGCGATAAAAGGGTCTCCAAGAAAACGACCTTCAACAGGACTGTCATTTCCTGAGGAAGTGGCATGGGATGTTACTTCGACTGATTTAATTTTAATAACGATGCCATCTCCCGGTTCTGCACCTTCGACATAGACGGGCAGCGTCACTTCATGCCCCCCTCGAATACAAGGCGTAATCATCGGCCCCCAACAACCTGGTGCTGTGTGGGCAATAATATGACCTCCATCTTTTAGAGGACCCAACATTTCTTTTCCGGGATCTAACACTCCATCAATATACCGGTTAACTAGTAAAGTCTCGACCGCTGTTTTTTTAGCAAGTATTTTTTTATTCATTTCTCTACCCCTCCAAGTTTTAATATTCAGTTATTTAAAATTATACGCCATGTTCCTCTGCCTTACAATTTTAGGTCTTCTGAATAAAAAATACACATAAAAGTCTCTACAGACTGCTATGTGTATTGAAAATTTCAGTATAGATAGATAGCTGTTTGGATAAACAATTGGACCATCACGTAAAAAGCAATTGCAAATTTCAAATTAAATTGCAAGCCATTGCGAATTCCACTTAAGCCATTTACGCTACTTAATATAATTACAGGCATAACAAAAGGTGACAAAATGATAGAAATAACACTTCCAGAAGTAACGGCTAATACAACCAATTCAGGTGGGTACGGAAATGGCACAGCCTCCAGAACCCCTGTCACCAAAACGATTACTGGCAACGGTCCCAATCCAATAAAACCTAGCAGGATCACAATGAATGGAATTAAGAACAATATATTTAACAGTGGAATGATTCCTGTTAAAAAATTCATCCCGTTAATAACATAGTCACCAACATTCGATTGATTTAGCGCATAAATCAATAATCCAGCAGCTACTAAAATGCTAAATTGCTGGGCTTGTTTCGCAATACCTACGGAAAAATAATACCGAGTTTCCACAACAAAGTTAGACAATCTCTTTTTAAATCCAAAATAAAGGAAAGTCCACACTAAAATGACCAGTGGTATGGTCAGTAAAAATTCCAATCCCGTCGTTTCGTGTACAAAGAAAATCGTTCCAAAAAGAGACACAAATAAAAAGACAAACTCCGCTACGTCTTTATTCCATTTTCCTTGATTGCGTGAATTTCGCATGGCTTTTTCAATTTCTTGTTTCAAAACAAAAGAAAAATCCATCCCGTATTTCTGTTCTTGATAATACGAAAAAATTACTGATAAGACGGTCCCGGCCAAAGCAAAAATAAAGCCGAGCACCATCGATTTCCAAAGAGTTGCTTCTAATGCTTCTACCGCAAAAATGAAACTTGGAATACTGATAACCCACATTGTAGAAAGTCCAAAGCCACGTAAAATAGCTGTTCCTTTGAAATTTTCCCATGCCTCTCCTTTATGATCTTTTAAAAAACGATCAATAAAGTGGTACATCATCGGTACGACACCAAATAACAGAAAATGCGAAATCACTTGAGTCATTGCCATTAATCCAAAATAGAACTTCTGGCTCTTATTTAAAAAGTTGTGAGCATAACTCATAATTTCTTCTATGTAAGGCTCTTCCTTCAAAACCCAGCTAATCATTGGCACGATCAGCAACAACCCAATCAAATTTCTCATTTGCTGCAATCCCAAAATTAAATCGCCTAAGAAAGAATCACTCGTGAAAAACAGTACAGCTAAAGCTGCAATCACTAGAAACAGTTGCAACTGAATTTTCTTGAGAGGTAATAAGAACGCAGCTGACAATAACATGAATACTCCTAAAACAGAAAGTATTAACGTTAACCAGGCACTTTCGTAAAAGTAAGTGATAAAATGCAGCAAGGCATATACTGAACTTGAAATCATAAAACTCACAGCTGCTTTTCGATTCATGATAAATCCTCCTCACTTTTAACAACCACTTTTTCCATTCTACACTTATTTTACAGCTTCACAGTCAAAACCTAGTGCATTGTTAAGCTTGCCTATTCCTTAATGCGCGTCCCTGCGTCAGACGGATGTATTCTCTACTCATCACGGGAGCATTGACATGCTAATTTTTTTTATCAACCAACTAAACAAAAGCGTGACTGTCTACAGCATCTATCTACGCTAAGATTTTTTGTTTTCAGTTAATATGTGATATGCTCTGAGGTAATAATGGATTATACAGCAACTTCCTCCGGAAATTAGACTGTATTTCATTGAGCAGGGGATTTCCTGTTCTAAAGCTTGGCTATCGACGAAGTGTTTTAACAGTATAGGAGGAATTAAAGTGGGTGTAACAAAAAATTTCTTTATCGGGTTGTCCAAAAACCAAGCGTTAAATAGTGCCGCTAAAAAATGGGGATTGAAATTAGGCGCAGGAAAAGTCGTCGCTGGGACTGATATCAAGAGCATGATGCAGTCTGTAAAGGAACTGAATGCCAATGGAATTAGTGCCACAATCGATAGCTTAGGTGAATTCGTCCACACAGAAGAAGAAGCCACAAAAGCGAAAGAAGCCATATTAAAAACACTTGAAGCCATACAGATTTATGGCGTTAATGCACATATGTCTGTTAAATTAACACAAATCGGTTTGGACATTGACACGGCCTTTTGCCTAAAAAATATTCAGGAAATTGTAGCAGCTGCAGCTAATTATGATATTTTTATCAACTTAGATATGGAAGATTATGATCACTTGCAACAAACGCTTGATATTCTCAAAACGCTGCTCCAGGAATACGAAAATGTAGGTACCGTTATTCAAGCCTATCTGTTCCGTTCCGAAAAAGATGTGGAAAACCTGCAAAATGTACGACTTCGTCTCGTAAAAGGTGCTTACAAAGAAAGCGCAGAAGTTTCCTACCAAGAAAAGAAAGAAATTGATGAAAATTATTTAAAACTTATCAAAATTCATCTTCAAGCTCCTGGATATACGTCCATTGCGACTCATGACCACCATATCATTGAACAGGTAAAAGCATTTGTAAAAGAAAAAAATATTTCTCTAGACCGCTTTGAGTTCCAGATGTTATACGGATTCCGCTCAGAAATGCAAAAAGATTTGGCAAAAGAAGGATTTTCTTTCACCACTTATGTTCCTTTTGGTAAAGACTGGTATGCGTACTATATGAGACGGTTAGCCGAAAGACCTCAAAACATTAATTTGGCCTTAAAAAGTATGATTTCTAAATAATGACAAGAAGCACCTTCGAATTTTCCGAAGGTGCTTCTTGTTATCTAGCTTCTACTTTTAGGTGCTCACATGTTTTTACTTTTTTGATTTTAGATTTTTTACTCTAATAGGCGGCAGATTACGCTGAATATTTTTTCGATGTGTTTCGTACTGCTTGGGCAGCATTAACGCTTCGCCAAGGGATTCTTGGGGTTCGTCTATCGCAAATCCTGGTGGGTCCGTAGCGATTTCAAACAAGATGTCCCCGTATTCGCGGAAATAGATCGCGTTAAAATACTGTCGATCTTGAACAGGTGTTACGCCCAGCCCATAAGTTTCTATCTGCTCTTTCCAGTCTAGTTGATCTGCATCGTCTTTTGCACGCCAAGCAATGTGGTGGACAGTTCCAACGCCCATTTGTCCTGTACCTACTGGAGATAATTTCACATCAATGATATTACCGAGATCATTTGCTGCACGGAAACGCAATAAATCGTGTTCTTCTCCTATTTTTTCGAGTCCTAAAACGGTTTCTAACAATTCAGCTGTTTTTTCAGCATTAGCTGTATATAAAGTTGCACCTCCAAAACCTTTAATAGCCACATCTTCTGCCACTTCTTGAGTTTCCCAATTATTCAGTTGCCCGGATTGTCTTTCCACGAGTTCTAAATGAAGGCCATGTGGATCATCAAATGCTAAATACCGCTCTTCAAAGCGTGTTGTTTTTGAAAATGGAATCTCGAATTTTTGCAGTCTTTTTTCCCAGAAAGCTAAAGCTCCAGTCGGTACTGCGTAAGTAGTAACGCCGACTTGTCCATCTCCGATTTTCCCTTTGTACGCATTGCCCCATGGAAAAAAGGTGATGATGGTACCTGGTTTGGCGGTTTTATCACCGAAATACAGATGGTACGTATCGGGATCATCAAAATTCACTGTTTTTTTTACTAAACGCAAGCCTAATACACCCGCATAAAAATCCACATTTTCCTGAGGATCTCCCACAATAGCGGTAATGTGATGAATTCCCATTGATTTTTTTGTCATTCCGTAGCACTCCTTTAGTTAGTAACTCTATCTAGCATCTTACCATTTCACTATCTCGAATTAAAGATAGCTAGTGACCTGCCACTTATTCGGTTTCTTTTTCAGTATCTTGCTCCGGCATGTTGTCTTTAAATTCTTTTATTTGTTCTTTCTTTTGCTTTTTGACTTTCTTCAATGCTTCTTTGTCTTCTTGTTTGTCTTCTTCGATTTCTTGTTTCATTTCTTTTTCTTTAGATTTGGTAATATTCGAATTTTCCTGTTCTTCTTCTACTTGATCTTTTAAGTGTTCTTTAACTTCTTCAATTTTCTCTGAATCCTCTTTATATTGCTCTTCTACTTCTGAAGTAGAAGGCAGAAAAGGTTCGTCATTGTAATCCGTTCTTTTACCATAACGCAGCATTTCATAAATAATCAGACCGTTGTTCGGCATACCATTAGCCGTTTTCATTGGTACGGCATCAAATAATACGTAGTAAAACGCATAAAAGACAAATCGATTCCAAAACGTTGCTTGCTCTTCAAACAAGCCATTCGCTATCATGGCATTTAATGACACTGCTACTATTACATTGACTAGAATAGGACCTGCATAAAGTGCTATATAGGCAAACTTGCCTTCACGTTTTAGTGAATCGTACGAATACCAGCTATACAAATGATAATATTTTCGTACGTCGAACATCCCTATTTTGAAAATTCTTGGTCCTGAACCAATTGTCATCCTCGGGTTTTTCACTCCCAAAATCAAGCTCATCAGCAAATAACCTGATTCTCTCAAAAAGACAACGACGGGCAATATAATAAATGCAGAAATAATTAATGCAATTAAATCAGCTAATCCAAACATTCGCCCACTCCTTTCAGAAGCTTTAAAAGCCTCACCTCTTAATCTACCCGCCTTATGTTGCGTTCTGACATAAACATGATGACAAATACATTTCATTTTGATGAACTTAATTCTTTGGTCGCTATCTTTTTTCTGTTAGCATAGCTATTATATAGAGAAGTTGGACATAATTGGAATTGACGCATAGGACTTATTTAATCTATACCCAAATAGATAGCTATTCAATATAGGCCATTCAGTGAAATTTTAGTTTAAAGGAGAGCTATCGTGAGAGTAAAAATGGAACGCTTAACGCTAAAAAAATGGATTGTTTCTACTTTATTTATTACGTTTTTATTTGTTATGGTCATTTTTGAAGAAGTCACTGCTCCACCTGATGCTTTAGCTTCCATACAAATTACAGGTTCTGCTGCATTTAGCTCTCCACCTACTATTCATGAAATCACCGAACGAGTCACTCGTGTTAAAAACTTATCCTATAATTCTTCTAAAAATAGCTTGTTGGATATTTATTATCCCGAAAATGCACCTGCATCAATGCCAGTCATTTTATGGATACATGGTGGAGGGTACGTTGGTGGCTCTAAAGACAGTCGCCAGGATTATGCCATGGCTCTTGCAGATGCGGGCTACGTCGTGGCGAACATTGATTATGCGCTAGCTCCTGAATCGCTTTATCCCGGGCCTGTAGTACAAGCAAATCAAGCGCTTACTTATATGCAACTTCATGCTGCTGAATACGGTGGTGATATGAACCGAGTCTTTATCGGGGGTGACTCAGCAGGGGCTCAGATTGCTAGCCAAGTTGCTGCGCTTATGTCCAATACTGAATTGGCTGAAAAGATGGCCATTCAGCCGGCTATTTCCAATAGCCAGCTTCAAGGAGCCGTGTTGCTATGCGGCTTGTACAACTTAGATACAGTGAGAGCGACCGCTTTTCCAAACATTGATAAGTATTTAGCAGCTTATACAGGTGTGGAGCCTTTTGAATCGTTCTCGAAAATTGATGAACTTTCCACCGTTCAACATGTCAGTTCTAATTTCCCGCCTGTGTTCATTACAGTTGGCGATGCAGATCCTTTTGTATCTCAGTCAACCGAACTCGTTGACGTTTTGCAATCTCATGATATTCCAGTAAACTCTGTCTTTTTCGAAGGTACTCAAAAAAACCTGAAGCATGAATATCAATACGATTTAAGCATGGAAGACGCTCAAGAAACACTGCAAAAAACAATTCAATTTCTTTCTGTTCAGGGTGAATAAAAAATGAGCAAGTCGCGAACTCGCGACTTGCTCATTTTTTATTCACCCTTGGTTTATTGCATTATCTTTCACAGCTGCTGCTGCACGTTGACGATTTTTAGAAGGCAGCATATTGAAAAGAATATTTAAGACAATAGCGGTAACACTGCCGGCAACAATGCCATTGCTAGTCAAAATTTGAACGCTTGAAGGCAGTTGTATGAATAATTCAGGAACTACTGTCACGCCCAGACCAATTCCAACAGAACAGGCTATAATCATAGAATTATCTTGAGAATCCGTAACAACAGTGCTCAACATTTTAATACCTTGTGCAATAACCATACCAAACATCGCAATCATCGCTCCTCCGAGAACTGATGGAGGAATGATCGTTGTCACAGCAGCAATTTTCGGAACAAATCCAAGCGTCACCAACATAATAGCTGCAATGAAGATAATTTTTCGTGATTTAACACCAGACATTTGAATCAGACCGACATTTTGTGAAAAAGCAGTGTACGGGAACGAGTTAAAAATACCACCAAGAACAATGGCTAATCCCTCTGCACGATACCCTTTTGCTAAATCTTTTTCTTTAATGTTCTTTTTTGTAATGTCTCCAAGCGCAAAGTAAACGCCTGTCGATTCGACTAGTGACACCATCGCCACTAAAATCATTGTTAAAATAGCAGGTAATTCAAATGTCGGCATTCCAAAGTAAAAAGGCTCGACCATATGGAAGTACGAGGCATTGGCAATAGGAGAGAAATCCACTTTCCCAAGCAAGGTAGCAGCAATTGTCCCAACGACCAATCCTAAAAGAATCGCGATAGCTTTCATAAAACCGCTAGAGAATCTAAATAGAAAAACGATAAACAACAGCGTTCCAAAAGACAAAGCAATATTGGTTAGTGAACCGAAATCACTGGCACCTTGTCCACCGCCCATATTGTTGATTGCAACCGGAATTAACGTAATTCCGATTATGGTAACGACCGTACCCGTAACGACTGGTGGGAAGAACCGAACAAGACTTCCGAAAAATCCACTGATCAAAACGACAAATAATCCAGAAACAAGAATAGCACCATAAATAGCGGATATGCCATACTGTCCCCCAATAGCAATCATTGGTCCAACTGCTGTAAACGTACAGCCGAGCACCACCGGAAGTCCGATACCGAAAAAACGGTTGCTGACAATTTGAAGAATCGTCGCTACCCCACAAAGTAAAATATCAATGGCAACCAAATACGTTAGCTGTTCTGGCGTCAGTCCAAGTGCTTCTCCAACGATTAGCGGAACTAATACCGCTCCTGCATACATCGCTAATACATGCTGAAATCCTAAAGCCGTTTCGCCCAGCATCTTCTTCATTGCGTGTTAGCCTCCCCGAAAAATGACACTGTCCCATTCTCCAAAGACTCAATATTCGCCAATGTTTCCACGCGGATGCCACGTTCACGAAGCAATTTGCCTCCGGGCTGGAACCCTTTTTCAATAACGATACCGATGCCTGCAAGTTTAGCACCTGATTGTTCAACGATATCTAATAATCCAAGAGCTGCTTGACCATTAGCAAGAAAATCATCCATTACTAGGACTACATCATCTTGTTGAATAAAATCTTTTGATACAGAAATATCGTTAGTTTCATTTTTAGTGAATGAGTGGACACTAGCTGTGTACATATGATCAACCAATGTTAGCGATTTACGTTTTCTTGCAAATACGGCGGGTACGCCTAAAACTAACCCCGTCATCATCGCAGGTGCAATACCCGAAGACTCCAACGTTAAAATTTTTGTGATGCCATCATTTTTAAAACGCAATGCAAATTCTTCTCCAATTGCTTGCATTAATGGTGGATCAATTTGATGATTTAAAAATGAATCTACTTTTAATACCGATTCCGACAAGACTTTGCCGTCCGATAAGATTTTGTCCTGCAATTTTTTCATAACCGTCAGCTCCCTTTCTGTCACGGCTGAAGGCATGAAAAAAAGCCCTCAGAACGTGCATCCATCCATATCATGAGTGGAGCAATGTCCTTCGAGCTTGAATTCGAAAGGAAACAACAAGAATAGACACCTAAAAAGGCCCAATCCTTCTGTTTCGTTGCTTCTCATAGTCAGTTTATTTAAGGTAAACTGGTAGAAACTTGCGAGCCATATTCTCGCTGTTATATGAGTGAATCGTATTTGAATGGTCTTATTATAGCACGCTACTGTAGCTTTTCAAGCAAGCCTCGATTTAAAAAAGTATTCCATTTTTTCAGATAAAAACAGTTATCTAGTTCTTAGTAAATCATTTCTGGATTTTTTGGGATACTTCACTTTTATAACAAGAAAAAGATGGCTGTTGAGTTAGCAGCCATCTTTTCTCTATTAATTATTAATATACTTCTCAAACACATCTCCGAAATCTTTCACGTGGTATTGGTTGCGGACGGAAGTCATCCACGTAAAACCAAAATCAGTAAGCTTCGAATATTCGTCTCCTAACGCAACTTCACCCACTCGCGAGTTTTGTAAAATGGTAACGGCCTTGTTTAAGCTGTCATTTGCCATATTGATAATAATTTCGTTTTCGTGTGTGCTTTCAGCAATTCTCAATAACGATTTGTACAGGTCCGTTAACCGGTTTGCCTGTTGTTTTTGAACATCAATTTTAAAAGGTAGCGTTCCTACAGCAAAGGCAAGTTCAATATCCAAGTCGATTTTCCCAGCAGTTTCGAGAACAACATTTGAAATGGTGTGCTGAGAATAAAGGAAACGTCTTAATGTTCGTTTAGACGACATTGCACTTTCACCATCAACGTGAATGATTGCGAGATTTGTGAAGCAATATTCATCCGCCTTGGTCTTGATTAGAAAATAGATTTTCTCTCCGTCTTCGTGCATCACGTAGTCGTCAGAATCCGTTTTATCGAAATCTTGCGGGTCAATTATTTTTCCTATGTCCGATAAGCCAAGTGCTTCTGAAGCCATTTTTTTAAACATTTTACTCGTTCCCCTTTGCCTGTAAAGTAATAGTCGTTCGAGTTGATTTTATCAAAAAAACGAGCAGGGCGACATAATTATGCAGCTCTTCTTTTAGCTGATTTTTTGAAAAAAAGGTTCTATATCGGTCGAACTAAAGGAATAGTTTTACCTCATTGCGTAAGAAATCATCAAACCATAGAGCACAATGGAATCACTGTTTCCATTTACTATCGTTCACATTTATTGAATTTGTTCTTCAGTTCTTCTGTCCACTTTATAAGTGAACTCTACCTCTACTTTTTTACCTGCAGCTAGATGTACACGAAATTCCAGTTTATTGGACTGCTTTAATTCGTAATCATGACTAGACGATTCCATCTGCCAGATCTGTTCGAAAACCTGATGAGTCACTTCGATTCGTACAGATTCCAATTTTTTATTTTGCAACTCGTACACATAAGTTACGTAGTCAAAATGTCCACTTCTGCTGCGTTTTTTCTCCCGGCTTTCACTACTGATATCAAAAGCTTTTCCGATAGCTAACGATACTTTCTGCTGATTCGTTTTGTGGATCATGGCATCTTCTCCGATGAACTCCATTTCGTCATTACTGTCTTGCTCATATACTTTAACTATTCCTTTAGGTAGCGGAACACCTAGCTTGTTTTCCACGTTATTGTAAAACTCCACACGAACTTCTGCCTGCTGACTACCCGATTCAACTTTATAGACCTTTCGGAAATCTACTCCTTGTATTTTCATCAATCTGATTTGCTTTGTTTGATCCTGTAAAATGGTCACGGGGCGGGCCATACTATACATGTGGTAATCCTCGAAAGTGTGCTCTTCAAAAAAAGACTCCTCTTCCTCTGTAGCTGCAAATAGCCGCGCTTGTGCATGCAACGGGTGTGCCTCTTTGTATCGATTTACGTTTCCTGAAGTCAACTTGAGTCGGCTTTCGAAAAAATCGATCCCACTATCATTAGAAAGTTGAATCCAACTCGTGAGATTTAAATAAGATCCACGGATTTCCGCGACGTAGTTTGCTTGCCATTTTAATCCTTTTGTTAAATAAGAAATCCCCACTTCAGTAGCCGTTTCAACTGCCACGATCTTACATACTAACGTCGGTCTCATCAAAAGCCCCTCCGGCAGCGAAGGTAGGATCAACTGTCCAATCGGATCAATAGTGATTTCTCCGGTATCGAGTTGTTCCACAATAATGTTACCTGACGTGCTCAATAAACGAACTTTTATCGCTTCACCCAATTCTGCATTGTTTACAGTAATAACCTGACCGATATACCAGTCTAAGAGTTTTTCTTTGCTAATGAAGTTGGCACTATACGTTTTTTCTAGTACTTGGAGCCCTTCGATCAATACGGAATCTGCTTCAATCTCTGAAGCGACATCCAAAAATTGAATGTCAGTCACTGCTTTGTTTTCTGGAACCATCCGCTTTTCTTTGACCATTCCAAATCCATCGTTATAAACAGTCAAACCTGAAGACGTCACTTGTTGGCGTGTTGATTGAAATTTCATCCAAATCTCTCCTTCCAAATCCAACTTGTCTAGCGGTTAAAATACGCTCTTACATAAGCAATGGTTCCCAATCGACATTGTTCTGTCAGAGGAGATTTTTTCGGATGCACGAGTTCTCCATACAGCAATTCCCCTAAAAATCTCAACTCTTCTTGGTACCACTGGTTTTTTTGGTGATCATAGACATCAATTTTGACATAAATCGCTGTTTCTCGTTCCACAAAATCGGTAACAGTAATTTGGCAGTCCATGTTGGTTCCTCCCGTTTTTTACTCTTCACTTTCCTTGTATTCTACCACCTCTCTCGATGATTGGCTTTTCATTTTTAATGATTGAATTTTTCTCCATCAAAAAAGACTCAGAGCTTTCGCCCGAGTCTTTGTTCTTAAAATAAACCAATTGCTTTGCCATCATTTGTTACATCCATCTTCAAAGCAGCAGGTTTTTTTGGTAAACCTGGCATCGTCATAATGTCGCCTGTTAGGCACACTAAAAATCCTGCGCCCAGTTTCGGTATAATTTCTCGTATGGTAATCGTAAAGCCTTCAGGACGACCTAATAATTTAGGTTGATCTGATAATGAGTATTGCGTTTTCGCCATACAAATCGGCAATGAATCCCAGCCGAATTTTTTCAATTCAACTAACTGCTTTTGCGCAACATCAGACAACTGAATGCCTGCGCCTCCGTAAACCTTTTGAACAATCGCACAAAGTTTGTCTTCAAATAGATCTTCTTCTTTATAAAGATAATGAAAGTCTGTTGGACGCTGCAATTCTTGTTTGACTAGCTTGGCTAAAGCAATTCCACCTTGCCCGCCCTTTTCCCATACTTCCGTTAGTGCAATGGCAACGCCTTCGATTTTTGCCCAGTCTAACACGACAGCTAACTCTGATTCGCCATCTCCTGCAAAGCGATTGAGTGCTACGACGGGTTCAATTCCGAATTGACGGATTGTGTCTACATGCTTCGCCAAATTGACCATACCGCGCTTGACGGCATCTGCATTTTCTTCTGACAACAGATCCTTTGTCACACCACCGTGCATTTTAAGCGCACGAACAGTTGCTACAATTACAACCGCATCCGGATGAAATCCACCTTTTCTGGATTTAATGTGCATGAATTTCTCAGCACCTAAATCTGCACCAAATCCTGCTTCTGTCACTACGATGTCCGCTATTCTTCTAGCTGTGTTCGTTGCAATGAGCGAGTTGCAGCCATGTGCAATATTGGCGAATGGTCCGCCATGTATAATAGCGGGCGTTCCTTCAATTGTCTGAACCAAGTTAGGCTTAAAGGCATCTTTCAACAATAAAGTTAACGCTCCTTCAACTTCAAGGTCTCTGACAGTTACCGGCTCTCTATCGTAAGTATACCCAATGACCATTTGTGCGAGTCGCTCTTTCAAATTCTCTAGCGAAGTCGCCAAACACAAAACCGCCATAATTTCTGAGGCTACAGTGATGTCAAAGCCATCTTGACGTGGCACGCCTTGTCCAGGTCCACCAAGACCAATCGTTACTTGGCGTAGCGCGCGGTCATTGATGTCCAATGCTCTCTTCCACGTAATGCGACGCGGATCAATATTGAGGGTATTGCCTTGGTGTAAGTGATTATCAAGAAACGCAGCTAATGAATTATTGGCTGACGTGATGGCATGGATATCTCCCGTAAAATGCAAGTTTATATCTTCCATCGGTAGCACTTGTGCAAAGCCACCACCCGTTGCACCACCTTTTACACCCATGACCGGACCTAAAGATGGTTCACGGAGAGCTACTGCCACTGATTCATCCAATTGTTTAAAAGCATCCGCCAAACCTACCGTTACAGTAGACTTCCCTTCTCCAGCAGGTGTCGGACTAATTGCCGTTACTAGTACGACTTTCCCTAATTTTTCAACAGGTGGCAACTGATCTACATTGATTTTCGCTTTAAAATTCCCGTATAATTCCAAGGCTTCTTTAGAAATGCCCGCTTGTTCGGCAATTTCCAAAATCGGCAGTATAGTCGCTTTGCTCGCAATCGATAAATCAGTAAACGCCATGAATAAAATCCCAACTTTCAATTTTTTTATTTAGTATAACCTGTTTTTCAATAAAACAAAAAATAACCGCTTTTCTATCTTTCAGAAAAGCGGTTGATATGCACCGGTAAACAGAGCAGAATCCTTTAGTCTCTAAGATTTACAGACAGTTAAAATGTTGACTTTTTTTAAAAAGTAAATCTTGCATCAAAATCGCAAATCTCCGATAATGGCCAGTTCCGGAAAGTCTTCCTCCATTATTGCCAATAAACTATTTTCCTCTAGCTGATCATATAGCTCTTCTTCATCAGCTTTTTGGATTGTTTCCAAGCCTTCTGTTAGATCATGAAATTTCAGAATGTATTTTCTCTGATCGTCTTTAGTCAATACATAGACATCAAACGGCTTGTATTTTTTCACTTCACCCACATCTTGATGTTCCACGATTGATGCCGCGTCTAATTTATCGAAATGACTATAAAGAAAAGCTTCAGAACGTTTTTCTTCGGCTGAGATAAAACTCATCTTTGCGTAATGCCGGTTGATAAAGCGTTCCGACAAGCGTTGGTGGAACGAAATGGTTTCCCATTCCACATCGTTGCTGTACTTTTCAATAAAACGTTCCGATAAGACTTGGTGACGTGTAACGAGTAGCCAATCTACTTGATTTGCATGTCGATGAATTAACGGCATCGGCAAGTACTGATAGCGGCTCAGTTCATGCCACGCTAATTTGTTCTGATGCCTCTCCATAAACGCCGGCGACAAGCCCTTGGAATTCGCCAATTGTTGCTTCATGGAGACAAACTTCCAGTAGTCTCCAGCATCAAACGGTTTGCCTTCTTTTTCAACTAGCTTTTGCTGTTTTTTGCTGAGTTGTTCTACATTAATCGGCTGCCATTTCTTTTTAGTCCCATAATTTTCGATAAAACGTTCCGACAGTTTTTGCGCTTTAATAATATCTTCCCAAAATAAGCGACTTCTATACTTCTGTATGAAACTCTCGGATAATTCTTGATAGCGTGAAATCAGCTGCCAGTTAACTTGATCTAAATTTTCTTTAATAAAGTTCTCTGACAAGGATTCTTCTTGGCAAATTTGACTCCATGGAATCGAGCGTTTATCTTTCAAGTTTTTTGCTTCCATTAGTTCTACTAAAGAATTAAACATAGTAACCACTCTCTCTTTACAGTTTGTTACTGTCCATACTAACATGCCTTTCCGCGAAAAACTCACAATAGACATAGCAAAACCCTTGCCTCTAGAAATAGAGGCAAGGGTTTTGCTATGCGTCCTTATTCACTACTTTTTCATTTTAGCAATTGCTACAGTACATCTCGAAATACAAATCAATTTTTCATCTTCATCAACGATTTTAATATCCCAAACCATAGTTGTGCGTCCTTTATGGAGTGGCGTACCGATGGCGGTTACTATTCCGTCCTGCTTACCGCGCAGATGGTTGGCATTGATTTCTAACCCTACAGCGATTTCCGTTTCCTGATCGATTAAATTCCACGTTCCCATACTCGCAACCGTTTCAGCCAATACTACGGATGCACCTCCATGCAATAGCCCAAAAGGTTGATGAGTCGCTGCATGGACAGGCATCGTCGCTATGACTTTTTCTGGAGTAACCTCGGTTACTTCAATTCCTAATGCACCTAAAATAGTTTCTTTCATTGATTTCATTTGCACGTTAACATTCTCCTTGTCTGTATATCCCCTAGTTATTGTTATCCCTATTTATCGTCTTTGGCATAAAGTTCACGCAACAGAAATTTCTGTATTTTACCGCTGGCATTTCGTGGCAGTTCATCGACAAACTGGTAAGATCTGGGCCGCTTAAAGCGTGCAAGGTTGTTGTTATCGAGGCAATACTCTTCCAATTTCTCTTTAGTGAGTGATGTGTCTTTTGCAACAATAAATGCCATCACTGCTTCGCCCCATTTTTCATCGGGAATCCCTAAAACCGCAACATCTTGAACCATGTCGTGTTCATGAAGAGCATCTTCCACTTCACGCGGATAAATATTTTCTCCACCGCTAATAATCATGTCGTCAACTCGATCGGACACAAACAAATAGCCATCTTCATCCATATACCCTAAATCACTCGTATGGTACCACCCTTTATATAGCACACGGGCCGTTGCCTGCGGACGATGGAAATAACCACCCATCATGCTCGGTCCACGAACAATAATCTCTCCCACCTCAAATGCTGCTAATTTGTCATCGGGTTCAGAAGAACCTTGTTCTTGTGTCCGAACGATTCGAATTTCGTGGTTAAAAGCCGGTTTTCCAGCTGAGCCTGCTTTTGTCAACTGTTCATCTTCAGCAAGAAAGGTAATCGCTGGTCCCATTTCCGTTTGACCATAAGCTTGGATCAATGCAATTCCCAGTACTTCTTTAACTCGCTTTACGAGTACAGGCGCCATCGGAGCTGCTCCATACAGCCCGCGCTGCAAAGTTTTCACTTTAGATGCGGCTCCTTCTAATTCGGTCATCATGCTCCACATTGTCGGCACAGCAAACATAACCGTAACTCTTTCGTTTTCAATGGTCTCGATTGCCGTCTGCGGATTAAATTGATGCATGATAATACTTGAAGCGCCGGCCTGGACGCGTGGAATAACGCAGCAATGTAATTCTGCACAATGAAACATGGGTGCGACGACTAACCCCACATCATTCTTCGTATACTTTAACATTGCAATGCACGTCATACTTTGTTCCGCCATGTTGCGGTGGTAGTGAATTACTCCTTTTGGTCGTCCTGTTGTGCCACTTGTATACATAATCGCGTAAATATCCATTTCATCTACTTCTACAAGCGGATCTGTTGCAGACGCCGCATTGACTTGTTCCCGATAACTTATTGCGTAAGTAGGAACCGTATCGTCTATAAACCAAAATTGAATACTCGGAAACTGGGAAGCTATTTTCTCAACTGTATCTTTTAAAGCTTCTTCAAAAAGAACGATTTCTGGTGTCGCGTCATTTAGAATATAAGCTAACTCTTCGGGCTTTAAACGAAAATTAATGGGATTGAAAACGGCTCCTATTTTTGCACAAGCAAATAAAGCAGTAGGCAATTCACTATTATTGAAAAGAAAACTTGAAACACGATCTCCTTTACAGACACCTACAGCAATTAGCGCATTTGCTAAACGATGAACTTCATCACTCCACTGCGAATAGGTCCACCTTTTCTCTCTTCTCATATCTACCAGCGCTTCTTTATTTGGATACATGCTTACTGTCTGATCGAATACTTTGCCAAGTGTTGCATACATTTTGTGCTCCTCCTTTTGATGAAACCATTTGTTCTATCAAATCAACTATATGATGTCAGAAAAAACCCAATATTGCAACAACTCTAAATCTATCTTAAATCAAGGCATTAACTGGACGATGTCTATATCACCTGTCGCTGTTGCAAACGATTAATTTAATATATTTTTTTGCAATAAACAATCATCTAACAAGAGCTATTAACTTTTATTAAAACTGACCGATATTATTTTGTGTAGGACCTACGTCTGCCTATAATTCTTCAACTAAACATTCCTTATTTAAAGATTTAAAATCAAATTATCATTACTTTTATTTTTGTAACACAAATGTAATATTGATTCTTATTGCCTATATTGAATTAATTATATAGAATTAAGAAAATTACAAAAACAATAAACTAAATAAACAAGATTAGAAAAAGGGGCTTGAGAATGAGAAGAGTTATTTTTACTTTAGTTGCTGCTACTGCATTATCGATGGCGATCGGGGCTTCCAACACAGAAGCAAGTACATATACCGTTAAACCAGGAGACACATTATGGAAGATCGCTTCTAGTAATAAGGTTTCAGTTGATCAGCTGTTATCGTGGAATAAGTTACCATCTACTTCGATTCATCCAAATCAGACCATCAAAGTCGCAGCTACTTCGGCTACCGCTCCACCAAAAAATACCGGAACTAAAGCACCAGTAATCTCTACTAGTACATATACAGTCAAAGCCGGGGACACTTTGTCACAGATAGCTCGAATTCACAGTACCAACGTGAGCTCTATTCAAAAATTGAATCAGCTACCTGATAGCAATATACGTCCCGGCCAAAAGCTAACAGTCAGCGGCAAGGCGCAAGCTAGCACACCAACAGTTACTAAACCCAATACATACCGCGTAACGAGTGGAGACACATTAACAACTATTGCAAAGCGGCACGGTGTTTCCGTTTCGCAATTAATGAGTTCTAACAGCTTAAAAACAAGTTCGATTCGTCTGGGCCAAGTTTTAATAATTGATGGCAGTTCAGCCACTGGTCAACTGGTTACCGTTTCGAAACCAACTACTACTGCGCCTAGTTCTGGAGCCATTTCTACAGTTATTGCTATAGCCAACTCTTCAATAGGTACCCCTTATAAATGGGGAGGAGCTGCACCAGGTGGATTTGATTGTAGCGGCTTTATTTATTACGCATACAATCAGGCAGGATTCAACGTTCCAAGAACCAGTACAACAGGCTTTGACGCAATTTCTTCTCCTGTGAGTTCTCCACAAATTGGCGATTTAGTATTCTTTAAAAATACGTATCGGGCCGGAATTTCACATATGGGTATTTTTATTGGGAACAATAGCTTTATTCATGCAGGTGGCGATCGTGTTCAAGTGACAAGTCTAAATGACAGCTACTGGGGTTCACACTTCGATAGCTTCCAACGCCTAAATGTTACGAAATAAAAATACAAACAGTACCCGTCCAACAGGTACTGTTTTAGCTTGTAGACAAAAGAATACTTATTCATTTTTTGTCTACACCTAGGATTCTCCGCACCAAGTGGACGCTTTGCGACGAAGCTAGCGCAGCGATGCAGGAGAATGGGTTTTCAGTGACGAGGAGACTGAAGCTGAGCCCACGGAAAGTAAAGTGGCCAGCCCAGTTGGAGATTATACATCACTATTCAGTTTAATAAGACTTTGTCTATAGTCTGAAACAGTACCCGTCCAACCGGTACTGTTTTTTTGCACACATTCAATGGCTCATTAGATATAGAAACTCCTTAATTATAGTTATTATCATTTAGTATTGATTTTAATTTAAAGGGTGATATGATTAGAGGTATAGTGTTTATATTAAAATAGAAAATGAGGTGTTCGATTTATGACTACGAACAAAACAGGTTTAACAACTAGCTGGGGGGCTCCAGTAGGAGACAACCAAAATTCTCAAACCGCCGGACAACGCGGTCCCATTCTTTTGCAGGACGTTCATCTTCTTGAAAAGCTTGCACATTTCAACAGAGAACGTATTCCTGAGCGTGTAGTTCATGCAAAAGGAACAGGCGCACACGGTTATTTCGAAGTAACTCAAGACGTTTCAACATATACGAAAGCGGCTTTTTTATCGGAAGTTGGTAAGAAAACAGAGATGTTTGCACGCTTTTCAACTGTTGCTGGTGAACTAGGCTCAGCGGATACAGTTCGCGACCCACGTGGCTTTTCTTTAAAGTTCTACACAGAAGAAGGAAACTATGATTTAGTCGGTAATAATACGCCAATCTTCTTTATCCAAGACGCGATTAAATTTCCGGACTTTATCCACACACAAAAGCGCGATCCACGTACTCACTTGAAAAACCCTAACGCAGTGTGGGACTTTTGGTCATTGTCACCAGAATCATTGCACCAAGTAACTTATTTGATGGGTGACCGCGGAATTCCCGCTACACTTCGTCATATGCACGGTTTTGGGAGCCATACATTCAAATGGACCAACGCTGAAGGTGAGTCGGTTTGGGTCAAGTACCATATGTTAACTGAACAAGGCATTCAAAACATCACACAAGAAGTTGCTGACAAAATCGCTGGCGAAAATCCTGATTTCCATACAGAAGACCTTTTCAATTCAATTGAAGAAGGCGACTTCCCTGCTTGGAAAATGTATGTACAAGTTATGCCTTTAGAAGATGCCAACACATACCGCTTTGATCCATTCGATGTGACTAAAACATGGTCTCATAAAGACTATCCACTAATGGAAGTTGGCCGCATGGTACTTAACCGCAACCCCGAAAATTATTTTGCTGAAGTTGAGCAAGCTACTTTCTCTCCAGGCACTTTGGTTCCGGGTATCGACGTATCTCCAGACAAAATGCTGCAAGGCCGTTTGTTCGCATACCACGATGCACATCGCTACCGTGTAGGTGCTAATCACCAAATGCTGCCAATTAATGCAGCGAAAAACCAAGTGAATAATTACCAACGCGACGGCCAAATGAACTTTGGCAACAACGGTGGTGGTTCTGTCTACTACGAGCCGAATAGTTATGGGGGTCCTACTGAAACTGCAGCTGCTAAACCAGCTCCACTTGAAGTATCTGGCGTAACTGATTCGGTGCCTTATTACAAAGAGGATTATTACACACAGCCAGGCGATCTTTACCGCTTGCAAAGTGCTGAAGAACAACAACGTCTTGTTGCAACTTTCGTTGGCGGCTTAAATGCTGTTGACAAAGAAGACATTAAACTTCGTCAAATCAGCCATTTGTATAAAGCAGATGCTGAATTTGGTACACGCGTTGCTGAAGGTCTTGGTCTTGCGGTTCCAGATCTTACAGAAATAAAATAAGTACTTGATAATATCATTTCTATTTTCTCAATTAGCCGTTTATCCAAAATGTGGATAAACGGCTTTTTATTGTTTTAAACCTAAAAAAAGACCATTGCTGGCCTTTTTTCTACTCTTCAATTTGATCGGCTAAATTATTAGCGATAATTTCTGCCAGATCGGAGCCATTTTGAATACACGCTCCGATTCCGACACCAAAATAAGAGGAACCTGCTAATTTAATACCCGGTACCAATTCTTCCATTTTCAATTCTAACGCACTAAGAGCTGTTTTATGGCCCATGTGATAATTTGGCATTAAGTTTTTCCAACCAGTCACTTCGACAGCCAAAGGTACATCTTCAATTCCTAAGCTTTTGCGGACATCTTCCATCGCTACCGCTGTCAATTCTTCTTTTGTTAAACTCTTTAACCTACCGTAAGATGGGTGTGAACTCTTGTAAAATAGGCGCACGAGTAATTTATGGTTTGTGGACGTATGACGCCACTTCCGACTCGTCCACGTACAAGCATTGCAATGCAAATCACTTTCCTGCGACACAATGAATCCCGTCCCATCTTCAGGCAGTCGATCATCTGGAATATCAAATCCAAGATAGACACTTATCAAGGACGAATTCAAAAACTCATCAAATTCCGTGTCCAGCTCCGCTATTTCTAAAAGTTGCTGCGCTACTTGATGAGGCGTTGCTAAAATTACATAATTTGCTTCTATTGTCTCGCCGTCTTCAAGCTCTATTCGGTAGTGTGCCGCTTCTTTTTTGACGGCTTTGGTTCCAACTCCCTTAATTATACGGGCATGTTGTAACTTATTTTCCAATTCGTCGATTAACACCTGCATACCGCCATCAAATGAGATAAATTTTTTATTGACCGCACCTTGGAAAAATTCTTTATTGGCTTCGAATCCTTTTATAATACTGCCATACTTATTTTTGTAATCAACCAAATAAGGCAATGTCGATGCCAAGGTCAATTCGTGAAGGTTTCCAGAATAGACTCCCGATAACACAGGCGCAATCTGATTTTCAACCAATTCTTTTCCTAAGAAAGCTTGGAGAAAATCCCCAATTGAGCTATCCCGCGTAAAGCTTTCGTTCATACTATCTAAATCTTCTAACGCTCTCTTTTTGCCGTCGTCAGAAACAA
The DNA here is from genome assembly GCF_030063085.1 of Planococcus sp. S3-L1. Lineage (NCBI taxonomy): Bacteria > Bacillati > Bacillota > Bacilli > Caryophanales > Caryophanaceae > Planococcus > Planococcus sp. S3-L1. The sequence continues at coordinate 169,433 of NZ_JASISN010000004.1, forward strand.
GCGTCGAACTAAACAAAGCCTCTTTACTCATCGGAATACCAAAAACAGTATCTTTCGGAATAGCATGCAGGACATTATTGGCATATAAATACGAAATTCCAGTGCCGTTGTAAACCATCCGTTTTTCCAAGCCTAACTCTTCTATTAGCGGCAGAACACTGGCATGACGTGCAACGATAGAATCTGCCCCGACTTCCATTATAAATTCCGAGTCTTTCACCGTTTTGATCTTCCCGCCTAATTGTTCCTTTTCTTCAATCAGTACTAACTCCATATCGAGATGTTCTTTCAGGTTTAGTTTTTGTAAATAATACATTGCGGAAAGACCCGTAATTCCCCCGCCGACTACAACAATTTTTTTCAACTCAATCCACTCCTTGCCTATACTTATATTCTACCAACACTTTCAGTTGTCAGCCTAATTGTTCATGTCTTTTTTGATACACTTTTAATCTCTCTGCGTGTTAGGATAAAGAATAGATAACCGCATTTTTTGCGAAAGGGAGAGACGTTTAATGATGAACGCTATTGATCAGAATATCATAGAAAGACGCTCCATCAAGAAATTTAAGGATGATGCGATCAACGTGGAAGAAATTATCGAACTGCTGAATGTCGCCAAATGGGCGCCTAACCATAAAGTTAATGAGCCGTGGCGCTTTCAATTGTATACAGCTGCTGGGAAAGAAAAATTCGTTGAAGCTTTTATGTAAGCCATGCGAACGCCAGAAGGTGAAATTCCACCAAAAGCGCTAAACAAAGCCGACTACTTCCGGAGTATTCCACTTCATTTGGTTGTCGTTATGCCTGAAGATCCAAGGCAACGAAGATGGGACGAAGACTACGGTGCAGTTTCATCGATGCTTCAAAATTTCCAACTGGCTGCATGGCAACGCGGCATTGGTATGATTTGGCGTTCTAACGACTGGATCTACAACCCTATATTCCGTGAAGCCCTTGGTGTAAAACCGGGCGAAAAAATTATTGCTACTATGATGATTGGGTACCCTGCTCATATTCCGGCAAAACAACAACGCACTGATATCCGTGAAAAACTGACAATTATTAGTGAATAGCATCGTTAAGCTTGTTTTCTAAAGCTTCTCCCATTATTGGGGTAGTTCACTTTTTTAATATTGAAAAGTATATTTTTTATGAATAATGGTAAGTTAGCTACTTATTTAACCTGATACAAAAGAGATGATGCAGCCTGCAACATCTCTTTTTATTTGCAACAACTCGGACACGATCAATAAAATTAAAATTCCTACTACTATTTACTAATTAGTGGAACTATTTCAATTAATAACGGTCTTATAGAGAAAGTGCGGAGAGTCTAAAAAAAAGGGTGAAGGCATTATGAAAGCTGCATGGATAATCCTTATCTACCTATCTGTTTTCGGCTTGTCTATTTATTTATATGCCACACAACTAAACGGCCCTGCAACTGAACTACATCAACGACTTTTACCTGTCGAGATCAAAACAGTCCGGTCAGGTACGACTGACGATGAGCTTCAGAAAATTGTTCGAGAAGCAAAGAAAACTGAAGAGGTTCTCTCAATCGCAGGCATGCAACGTAGCCAAGGCGGACAGACAGTTTATCCGAACGGTATCATGATGGATATGAAGCCGTACAACCAAATAGTCAACGTTGATAAAGCAGCAAAAACGGTGACTGTGCAAAGTGGAGCAACGTGGGCAGACATTCAAGAAGCCATCAATCCTTATGGCTTTTCACTAAAGGTAAGTCAATCGCAAAACATCTTCACTGTTGGTGGTTCACTGAGCGTGAATGCACATGGCTTGGACATTCGGAATGGTGGATTGACTGATACGGTTTCTTCAATGCGTCTAATAGATGCTAACGGGGATATTATCAAACTAAGCCCTACTGAAAATAGCGAGTTGTTTTATGCGGTTCTTGGTGGCTATGGTTTGTTTGGTATTATTCTAGACGTCACCCTACAGCTGACTGATGATGAGTTGTATAAAACCGATACGGCAAGCATGTCCTATCGCGATTACCCATCTTATTTCAAGCAACACGTACACAACGATCCCGATGCCAAAATGCACCTAGCTCGAATTTCAATTGCTCCAGAATCTTTTATGGAAGACATGTACACCATTACGTACAAGTCAGCTCAAGATCAACAAAAGCTTGCTCAATACCAAAAGCTGAAAACCGAAAACCTAGTAGCAGTACCGAAGTTTTTCTTAGGGCTGTCACGTATTAATGATGCTGGAAAAGACAGCTTTTGGAATGCACAAAAAACCTATACACAACAAATCGATGGCAATCTCGTATCGCGAAACAATGTTATGCGATCCGATTCTGAGTTCATGGAGTACGACAATAGCCGAAGAACCGAAATTTTACAGGAGTATTTTGTTCCTGTAGATCAATTTGAAAACTATATTCCGGCATTAAAAGCAGTTCTTGAAAACAGTCCTGACTTTAATTTAGTAAACGTCACGATCCGTTATGTGGAGAAAAATGAGGATGCCGTTTTATCTTATGCAAAAGAAGACATGTTTTCACTGGTACTGCTCATTAACCAAGGAACCGATGCAAAAAGTGTAAAAGAAACAGAAAAGGTCGTTCAGGATATGATTGATGTGACACTCGCACACGACGGTAGTTATTATTTACCTTATTTCGGCTACCCAACAAAATCTCAAATGCAAGAAGCTTATCCGAGAACCAAGGAATTCTTTGAGTTGAAAGACCAATTTGATCCGGATCACCGCTTTATGAATCTCTTTTATGAGGAGTATCGGCCATGAACTATAAACGTTTTATTTATTATCAAGGCACAATCGGCATGGCGTCCAGTATGATTTTCCCTTTCTACATTTTACTGATTCGCAATGTTGGCGATAGCTATGCTCAGTTTGGCTGGGCATATGGCTTGTTCGCGTTGACGGCTGCTCTTTGTTATCCGCTGATTGGGAAATACGCTGACCAAGTTGGGGATAAAACGTTACTTTTTGTTTATTCTTGGGGAATGGCGATTCTTTTGCTATTTTTCCCACTAGCTTCTGAAGTTTGGCACGTGTATATTCTACAAGTTCTCATGGGGATGCTGGGTGCTGTCCAGAAAAACTCTGAAAAAACGGTCTTAGCACGCTATGTTACAAAAGAAATGGCTGGCACGCAAATCGGCCACTATCACGTCTGGACTTCTGTCGCTGCAGCTGTTGCTATTATTGCTACGGGTTATCTCGTTGATTTTCTAACGATTGCCAGTATTTTTTATGTAGCATCCGTCATCTTTGCCTGGAGCGGTTTAATGCTAATGAAATTAAAGTCTGTCGAGGTATCATAAGCTGTTGACTATGTTGAATGTAACATTGCCAAACTAAAGACGTCTATGCACCCATCTTGATGGCTGCATAGACGTCTTTTTAACAGGTAACTAACCCCTTTTTTTAGCTAACGAAGACATCGCTCCCATCGCTCCTGAAAATTCCCCATTATTGAGAAATACAGGAACAGAGCCGCGCAAAATCGTATAGCTTGTCACTACTTCTTTCAGTAACGGATTGTCGATAAAAGAAGAGCCGATATAAACGATGGTCGAGCTTCTACATTGTCGAGCCGCTTGTACACTCACTGTGCTGACTGTTTCACCAACTAAACCAATAACCGTCGCTAATAGCTCTTCTTTCGTCAAATCTTTTGAAATGGCAAACAAGTTTTGTCCAAAGTTACTAGCTGTCAGCTCTCCTGAGATAGGAGGCTCTTTGCCTTCATAGATATGCTTAACTTTCAAATCGATTCGTTCACGGGAACCTTGTCTGGCTAGAGAAACAATTTCGTCGTAGCGGGTAACACCGGTCAACAAATGGCTCAAGCCAATCAACGTTCCTCCACCAACACCCGTGCCGCCCAAACGTTCATGGACATTATCTTGAATGCAGTGGATAGAAGTGCCGGTTCCAACATTCGTCACCAAATAAGCATCTTCTAAACGACCCATCTCTTTGAGAAGAACTTGTACACCTAGATGAGTAGCTTCAAACTCGACCATTTCCTGTGCTGGTTGGTTGAGCAAAGAAACCAGTACGCCCGACCTTCCACCTGTTACACAAACTTCACTGTCACCAAGGCCGTTTACCCAGTCGGCAACTTGCTCAATTTCAGCAATTGGGTGTTTTTCAAAATGGATTTCCCCTTTGTTGGTATACGCCACTTTGATTAACGTACCGCCTGCATCTATTCCAACAATCATTTCCGCACCTGCTCTTTCTCGCATCTCCCTAGAAAAATGCCAGATAATATTATAGACATATGATGAAATTCTACCATACTCATTTATATTATGGGAAAGGTTTCAAATGCGCTCTAGAAATGAAAATTCTTTTCTTCTATAATAGGATGTTAATCACTGAAGTTTAACGGGTATAACATACTCAAGACATGAATGGAATAGAGGAGGAAAAAAGATGGACTATGCACTGTGGCTTTACATAGCACTCGCAATCTTTGTCGTGGCACTGATCATCGCAATTATTGGTGTGGTTATGCTGATAGTAGGCATGAAAGAACCGCTGAAAAAGATGAAAGGTTCCGCCAACAATTTAACAGATCGAATGGGCAAACTTCAACTCGAAACAACAAGTCTGTCACACAATGCCAACGAGCTGAAAGAAGATATGCAATTGAAATCCGAAAAAATCACTGCTTTGATTGATGCCGGAAAAGGTACCGTGAACTCAGTTATCGACTTAAATGCTTCAGTTCGGGCAATTACAGGAAATATTGCATCACGCGTAGACCATAATCGAGACAATATTGCGGAAGTTAACCAGTGGAGCAACGGAGCGATGAAGCTACTCGTTGCATTGGAAAACCGCAATATAACCAAAAGAAGCGACGTTACTCATTCTTCAACTTCCTTCTCTGATACTAAAAACTATTAGTAAATAAGTAATCGAACGTAAAAAGGCAGCCATTTTGGCTGCCTTTTTCACTACCTCAAAACTGTTTTTATCGCTTTTTTTATTTCTGTTTATATCGGTTGAACTAGTGATTTCCAGTTGCTAAGGATTTGCGCCATATCTTCTCGTTCACAACGAAAAAATAGACACTACCTTCTTACTCAACAAGTTACTTAGCGCCGGCGCGTCCACGGGCTGGGGTTCTATTGTCCAACTTATACTGCAGTTAACTTTCTAAAGACCCACCATTTTTTTGGATATTTACTTGATGAGGAAATGGAATTTCAATACCGTTTGTATCCAACGCCTCTTTAATAGCTTTACGCAAATGGCGCTCTACCGCCCACTGCTCGCCGTTTTTTGCTTTTGCAATAACGCGTAAAGTCACGTCCGACGCACCAAATGTCTGTACCCCAATAACATCAGGTCCTTCAACGATTCCTACGTCTTCGGTTGCCACATGCGTGCAAGCTGCTTGTATGACTGCCATCGCTTCGTCAATGTTTTCATCGTAGGAGATACCAATATCGACTAACGCTCGCATATTGCCACGCGAATGATTGCTGACTGTCATAATGTCCCGGTTCGGAATATAGTTCAAGGTGCCATCAAAACTGCGGATCTTTGTTGTTCTTAATCCGACTGCTTCCACAATGCCATCGATACTCCCAACCGTTACGTAATCATTAACATCCAGTTGTTTTTCGAGCAATAAAAAGAACCCTGTAACCACGTCACTAACAAGTCCCTGCGCTCCGAAACCTATCGCCAGTCCAATAATCCCCGCGCCCGCAATGAGACTTGCAACAGACAAACCGAATATATTGAATACGGTAGTCACCAATATAAAAATTAAAATGTAAGAGAAAATATTTTCAGATAAGCTCTGAAGCGTTAACGCACGACCTTTTGTAACGTCCCCTTTTACTAACAGCTTATCGAAGAAACGATCTATTAGTTTTTTCCCAATCGCTCTTACTAAAACAAAAGCAACTAAAATCCCAATAATTTGAGCTGCAATTACTCCTGCGCCAAAAAGAAGCGCTTCCCAATCAAAATTCTTAACATCTAACAAAAAATCATCCCTTCTTTTTTGTGGTAAAGCACTATCTTTATACCACAATCGTATTCCATACTCATATTCCTTTATAACATAGATGGAGAGTTGATTTCATTTCTGGGTAATGTTTTTTGGTTTCTTTTCTTTTGCAAACTCTTCACTTACCGTATCTTCAGTAATATATTGTGAGAAATTTAGTTTGTCTCCTGAAATGAGAGTTTCAACCTTATACATAAGCCACCTCAAAAAAGACATCAGATAGAGTATCGATTTGGACTTCTTGAAGTGAAGGGTATCTTACACATTAGCGACTACTGACATATGTGTCGATTATCTTTGAACACTGAAATTGTTGATACACCCCTAATCAATCTATAATTAATCCACTGAACAAGCTTAAAACAGTTCTTTTGACCTTTTTTACATGCAAAAAAAATAAAAAAATCTTCTTTTGCTTTAAATCGGGATTATTCGATTTCAATATTCATAAGGAAATCATATATCGCAAAAAAATACCTATTTCAAATTAGGTATAAGACTCATATAATTAGTTACTAATACCGAATACAATAAGTATATGTATTCACTCTACCTATACTATAATTATTAAATTTCTTTGAAAACTGCAATTAGATAGATGTAAGTCTCTTTCAATAGTGACAAAAGAATTGCACCTATTTTAATGATTACAACTATCCATTCCCTTAGCTGTATTTACGTTATTTGAAAGTCTTTAGCAATGTTTTTAACATATGAAAGTAAATTTGAGATTGGTGGGTATGATTACGTATGCAAAATACAGAGTTACAACTATACAAATCAACCGAAATACTAGGAGACTTCATCATTATCCTTAGTAGTGATGGCATCATTGTCCATTCCAGTCAAAATTGGAAAAAGTATTGTCAGAAGCATCAAACGGAAAATGCTCTTTGGGAAGTTGGAGAAAACTACTTTAATAGCTTAGAAAAATCGAATAAATTTAACGAACTCCAATGTTTAAAAGATGTCTTAACTGGAGTCGAAGAAGAAAAATTTCAGTTATCCTTATTTTATACACAGGAAAAAATAGATTATTTATCTGTGCATTATCAACAGTTTTTATTCACTAATAATTCAAAGGGAATTATTTTGCATAAACAATTGGTAACGAATAAACCCGCACCCCCTTCTTTAGACACAGAAGTTATTCTTGAAAATATGACGGATGCCTTTTTTCTTCTAGACGATCAAATGAAGTTTTACTTTTTAAATTCAGAGTCAGAAAAGGTTTTTCAATGCAAAAAAGAAGACATGCTTGGCCGTACCCTTTGGAATTGCTTTCCTGCAGCTGTAGGAACTGAATTTTATTCAAAATGTAATCATGCTATGGAAAAACGAGTTACTGTTCAGTTTAAAGATTTCTATGCTCCGTTAAATAATTGGTTCAATGTCAAAGCATCCCCAGTTAAAGATGGTGGATTGGCTGTATATTTCCAAAAAAATAATAGTGACTATAACATAGAAGCCGAACGCCAAAAGATTCCCTATACCGATTATTTAACTAGTTGGCCGACTCGTACAAAGTTTGAGGAGGAACTAGAAAAAATTCTATATGAAAAGAAAGCTTTTTCTCTCTTTTATATCAACTTAGATAACTTCAAATACATCAATACACTTTATAACCATCGAACAGGTGACGAAATCATCAAAAGCATAGCGAAAAATTTGGAGAAACTACTTGATCAGAAAGATTTAGTTGGACGCCTCGACGGTGACGAACTAGTCTTTCTTCACTTGCATCGAGGAGACGAAAACATTATACACTTTGCAGAAAAGGTTAGAGAACTCTTTACCCATCCTATCGTTCTAGAAGATCTCCGCTCAATTACGGTGAACGCGAGTATTGGTGTCTATTCTTATTTACAAGGTAACTATAGTGTTGAAAATCTAATTTCTTTCTCAGAGACCGCTATGCGTGCTGCTAAAAAGCAAAACGGTTCTTCTTGCTGCTTTTTCCAGCCAAGTATGAGAGTTGATTTGAACCGACGACTAGTAATTGAAAAGAGCTTGTCAGGAAATGTAAAAGAACTTGGCTTCTACTTTGTCATTCAACCTCAAATTAATTGTGATACCGGTGAACTTGTCGGTGTTGAAGTACTGTCAAGATGGAATCACCCAACACTCGGACCTATTTCCCCGATTGAATTCATTGCGATTGCAGAAGAAACAGGTACTATTTCAAATTTAACAAACTGTCTGCTGAAGGATGTCTTTTCTTTTATTAATTGCACAAAAAATCAGGGTGATATTTTCCCTAAAACTGCTATTAATGTGACAGCATCCTTACTTTCAAGTAAAACATTCTTTAAAGAGTTGTTTCTACTTATGGAGCAAAATCAGATATCCTCTGAACAAATTGAAATTGAAATTACCGAAAGTGTAGAATTGACCTATTCGGAAATCACTCTGGCTAACTTGATAACTTGTCAGTCAAAAGGTATATCAATTGCTTTAGACGATTTCGGTACTGGCTTTTCGATGCTATCGTATTTAATGGACTATCCAATCGATAAAATTAAACTAGATAAATCGTTTGTTAGCAAGATTGGTCAGGATGAAAAATCCGAAGCTGTTCTCAAATCTCTTATTCAATTTGTAAAAGGGGTTGGCTGTACATTACTAGCAGAAGGCGTAGAAACACAAGAAGAATCTCTATTCTTACAAGCGAATGGATGCCCTATTCACCAAGGCTACTTTCACGATAAGCCTTTGCTACCAAAAGATTTCTTAACAAAATATATAGGTGTTTTGAATCAGAAAAAAAGGGAATAGTGTGTAGGGAATATCACACAAACTTATCGCTTATATAGAAAGATGCTGATTGTATTGGAAACGCAAGTTAATACTTTTCTGTCAATTGACCCAAAAATAAATGATTCTATCCTGAATTCTTTAAAGGATCAAATCTGTTTGATCGATTTGAATGGGACCATCTGCTTTACAAACAAAGAATGGAATCGATTTGCCGTAACAAACGGCGGTACTTTATCGAACTGTGGTATTGGCATAAATTATCTACAGCATTGCACAGAAGAACCTGCTGTATTTCAAGGGTTGCAGGCGATCTTAACAGGAAACGCAGATTGCTTCAATTTTGAATATCCTTGTCATTCTTCTTCAACAAAAAGATGGTTTTCGATGCAAGCTACCCCTCTTCAAGCAAATGAAATTGCGATTGAATGGATAGTCATTCGTCATGTAGACATTACAAAACAAAAACTTCTTGAACTCCAATTGAAAGAATATGCAGAGAAGGATTCACTGACTGCACTTTTTAATCGACGTTATTTCCAAGAGCAACTCACAAAAGAAGTAAATCTGGCTCTTCAAAACAAGACGCCGATATCTTTGTTGTACATTGATATGGACGATTTCAAAGGCATTAATGACACGCACGGTCATCCCGTCGGTGACAAAGTTTTAAAAAAGTTGGCGCTTCAGATTACAAATTCCGTCAGACTCTCTGATACTACAGCACGTATAGGTGGAGATGAGTTTGCGATACTGTTACCAAACACCAACAAAGTAGAATTAGAAATGATAGCGAACAGACTAAACCAAGAAATTCAGCAACTAAAAATCCAAGGACAGAATTGCCAAATCAACGTCACCGTATCAATAGGCGGTAAAAGTTTTACTAACGATTTCTCACTTAACTCCATGGTTGAATGGGTAGACGATGCGTTATATAGAGCAAAAGATAAAGGCAAAAACCAAGTAGTTATCGTTTAACTACTCATGCAAAAAGCCAAGCGCCTGATAATAGGCGCTTGGCTTTTTTATTCACGTGTCTAAAAAATCCTTTCCGACTAGTCTCTTTGAAGCAAAAATGAACGCTTCTACTAATCGAACTGTATTCTCTAAATCATCCAAATCAATAATTTCAATAGGTGTGTGCGTATAGCGCGAAGGAATAGATACTACGCCTGACGAAACTCCGGTCGACGTCATATGAATAGCTCCGGCATCCGTGCCAATACCCATAAAAATTTCATGTTGATGCGGAATGCTCTGTTCTACTGCGACTTTTTCTAAAAGTGATGTAACCAGCGGATGTGATATCAATGACTTGTCAGCGATTTTAATACAAGGACCACTCCCGAGCAGTCGCGTTCCTGTCATTAAAACATCGTACGTATCACTAGTCGGTGTCGTATCGATTGCTAACGCAAAATCCGGTTTGAGATTCGGTGATAATACAGAAGCCCCCCTTAACCCCACTTCTTCTTGGACCGTAAAGACACAGTAAATGTCTCCGTGCTTGTCTTTTTTGTTCGCTTGAATCTTGTTGATTAGTTCGATCAATACAGCACATCCTGCGCGGTCATCAAGTGCTTTGCCAACTACGCGATTGCGTTTTTTATCTCCAACTAACTTCAAGCCGCTGCCATAGCTAATTGGCTGGCCAACTTTAATGCCCATTTCAAGAACTTCTTCGGCCGTAGATGCACCGACGTCGATGTACAAATCACGATGAGAAGTAATCCGGTTCGGGTTGTCCCACTTCACATAATGGACAGATAAAGTGCCAATTACTCCTTCAATATACCCATTCGCACCTTTAATCGTTACAGACTGCGCTAACAGCACACGGTTATCGAATCCACCGAGTTGTTCAAAACGCAAGGTCCCATTCGCTTCAATTTTTTTGACGATAAAACCAATTTCATCTGCATGTGCTGCCAATAGAATAGATGGCAACTGAGAATCTGTTGCTTTTATTGTCGCAATTAAGTTACCTAGCGCATCGACTTGCAACCTATCTACTTTGTGCTGTATTTCCTCCTTGATAAAGCGCTGAACATCTTGTTCAAAACCACTTGGTCCTACTAATTCACATAGGTTTTTCAGCAATTCGTACAAAGATCATCCACTCCCATTATTGATTTGATAAATAGACATCCGTCATTAAATCATTACTCATCGGATGTGGTTTATAATCTTCGACATAGTCGCTTTGTGCGAGCGGTGGAGTCGTATAAGCGAGCATTACCCACGGTGCGTCTTCTTGGAACACTGCTTGCGCTTCTTTATAAAGCTCAGTCCGCTTGTCTTGATCAATGGTTTCACGAGCTTCTGTAATTAATCCAGTAAATTCATCGCTCTTATAGAAGGCAATATTCTGTGCCGGCACTTGTGCATTGGTTTTACTTAAGTTGGGGTACAAGAAATTATCAGGATCTGCCATGACACCCGTCCAACCGTACATAGCCATACTATGCTTGCCATTTTTGGTATCTTCTAAATAAGTTGCCCATTCCATCGAGACGATTTCAGCTGTAATTCCAATCTCAGCCAAATCTGACTGGATTGCTTCAGCAATTTTCATTGGTTCCGGCAAATAAGGACGCGGATTGCTCATTGTGTACAATTCCGTTTTAAAACCATCTGCGAATCCTGCTTCAGCTAATAGCTTTTTCGCTTCTTCGACATTGTAATCGTATTTTTTCAACGTATCATCATGACTCCATAGTGAAGGAGGCAATGGACTCGTTGCAGTGTCCGCTAACCCATTATAGAATGCATCTACAATTTCTTCTTTATTGATTGCCATATTGATTGCTTTTCGGACTAATGGATCATCAAACGGTTCTTTTTCCATATTGAAGGCCATGTAGCCGATATTGAAGCTTGGACGCTTCTGCAGCTCCAGCCCTTCTGTTTCTTCTACAATATTTGTATCACCCGCGTTCATTCCATCTAAGACATCAATTTCTCCCGTTTGCAGAGCGTTCAATCGTGCTGCATTTTCAGGGATTACTTGATAGATAAGTTTATCCAAATAAGGTTTTCCATCCATCCAGTACTCCGGATTTTTCGCTAAGGTAATGGTACTGTTACGGCTCCACTCTTCAAACTGGAACGGTCCAGTGCCTACCGGATGCTCGTACAATTTGTCACCATACTGCTCAATAGCAGCTGGACTTGCAATCCCGAACATCGAAATAGCTAAATAACTAAGGAATGGCGCAGTTTTGCGTGTCAATTTGATTTCGAGTTCATGCTCCTTTGTTGCTTTGACAGACTCGATTAAGTGGTTTTCGTCTCCTTTAAATCCGCCGTAGAGGAATGGATAATAAGCGAAATCTCCTTGGTGGTAAGGATTTTCAGGGTCCATCCATCGTTCAAAGTTAAAGACTACAGCGTCTGCATTAAAGTCAGTTCCATCGTGGAATTTGACGCCTTCACGCAATTGGAATGTCCAAGTCAACCCATCTTCACTCGAACTATACTCAGTTGCTAATTTCGGCTGCAATTCTAAATTTTGATCGTATTCCAACAACGTTTCGAAAACATTGTGAGTGACTCGGATGGACTCACCATCTGTTACATTGATTGGATCCAATCCGACAGAGTCAGCTCCGCGACCATAAATCAATGTGCCACCTTGCTTATCTTCTTCTGTCATTTCTTTTCCATCATTTTCGGAACTTGTGGTTTCCGTCTGTCCAGAACAAGCCGTAAGCAGTAAAACCAACATCAGTAAAAGATAAATGGATCGATGCGTTTTTTTCTTCACTCTTTTTCCTCCTCGACTGTTTTTAGCGTCTTTCTTCTGCATAACGGAACTTAATCTAGTCAATTCACAGACAAAAAGAAGATATTTAAAGTATAATCATTTAAAAACGAATTATCAAATTAATATTTATTTATTCTGTTTATTAAGTTTTTAAGAGATACGTTCGTGAACCTCTTCTTTTAACGCGCTCATTTAATTTTTAGCATAAAAAAGCCATCCGCGCGTCTTGACTAGGATGGCTTTGCTCATTATAACTTTCTTGGATCTGTTTTTTCATTTGCACGATACGATTTGTTCATCACTTTAAACAATTGCTCGATTTTATTCAAAATATCCAATGACAACAAGCCATTTCCTTCTGCCGTTTTTGGATAGCCAAGCGGCATCGTGCGCCGAACTAGTTGAGCGTATAATTCAGCTTCTGTCAGTTCACGGGCAAATTCTTTTTCTGCAATATTTTTAATTAAGGCTAAAGCGCCAGAGACATGCGGTGTCGCCATTGAAGTGCCTGACAAACTGGCGTATTTTCCTCCTGGGAAGGTTGAATAGATATCGACACCTGGAGCTACCAAATCAATTTCATCATTCGTATTACTGAAATTCGCAATCTTGCGCTGAAAATTCACTGCTCCTACTTGAATTACTTCTCCGTATGCTCCTGGATAAGCAAATTCGTTCGTATCGTATGCGTCATCTCCTTCATTGCCTGCCGCACAGACAACGGGTATTCCTGCACCTACAGAACGCTTGATTACGTCATGAAGTTCAACTACATCTTCTGGACCACCGAGCGACATCGAAATGACTGTTACTGTCTCTCCGTTTGGCCCTCTCCAATCAATCGCAAATTGAATGCCGTCGATAATTCCTTGATATTCTCCGCCACCTTCACCCGCCAACACTTTGATTATCAGCAACTGAGCAGATGGTGCCACTCCCGCTATTCCCCCTTCTTTTCTATAGGAAGCTGCGACTGTTCCGGCTACATGTGTGCCATGACCATTATTATCATCAAAATTCGATGCATCTCCATTAAAATCTGGTGTAAAATTCTTTCCACCAATGATTCGGTCTTGCAAGTCAGGATGATCCTTTTGACAACCTGTATCTAAAATGGCAATGATTGTTCCCTGTCCTTTTTCTGCCGCTTCCCAAACTTCTGGAGCTTCAATCATGCGCACTCCTTCTGGAATTTGCGGGGGTCTTTCAGTTATTTCTTCTACGCGGTAAGGAATTAAATGTAACTTCGCCATTTATGTCACTCCCTTAACTTCCGATTTTTTTCTTACTGTCCTAATTCGTCGCAGTCTTTCTAAATCCTTTATTATTCACAAAAAATCGATACCCGTTAAGGCATCGATTTCCCTTTTTTTATAATTGTCTAAAGCCGCCGGTATTTGCACGGACATTGACCTCGGAGTATTTCTTGAGATCGCGTTCTTTTGATAGCATCGTTCCGACCCAACCGCCGATAAATCCAAGCGGCACAGAGAACAAAGCAGGATTGGTTAATGGGAAGATCGGATCACCGACAAAAATTGCTGCTCCCGCTTCAGGACTCATTACGCTCGGGCTGAGTGATACGAGCACCAAAGCCGAAATTAAGCCCGTTAAAATCGCTGATACCGCACCGGTTGTATTAAAGCGTTTCCAGAAAATCGTGTAAATGATAACCGGTAGATTAGCGCTAGCTGCAATACAAAATGCTAGCGATACTAGGAATGCAACGTTCAAACTTTGGGCGAAAATCGCTAGCAGGATAGAAAACGCTGATACGCCAAGAGACGCATAACGAGCAGCCAACATTTGCTGATGTTCGGTTGCTTGGCCTTTTTTGATAATTTGACCATAAATATCATGAGCAAACGCTGATGCACCTGTCAAAACTAGTCCTGCTACTACTGCAAGAATCGTTGCGAATGCCACTGCTGAAATGAACGACATCAATACGTCGCCACCTAGCGCTTGGGCAAGAAGCGGTGCTGCCATATTTCCGGCTGGGTTTGTCGCAGTAATCAAATCAGATCCGACAAAAGCGGCTGCCCCAAAACCAAGGAAGATGGTCATGACATAGAAAATCCCAACAATCCATGTAGCCCACATCACTGAGCTTCTTGCCGTTTTGGCGTCTTTAACAGTAAAGAAACGCATCAGAATGTGCGGCAGTCCTGCAGTTCCCAAGACCAAAGCTAGCATTAATGAAATGGTATCTAGTGGAATTTTGTATTTTACGCCAGGACTTAAATAAGCTTCTCCGTGCGGCGTTGCCGTCTTCATTTGCGTAAACATTTCTAAAATATTGAAGTTGAAATTCTTCAGTACGAGGAAAGACAAGATAACCGTACCAATCATCAACAGCACCGCCTTGATAATCTGCACCCAACTTGTGGCTGTCATCCCACCGAACAATACATAAATGGTCATCATAATGCCAACAAGCAGAACAGCCCATATGTAATCAATGCCAAACAGCAATTGAATCAATGCCCCTGCCCCAACCAATTGGGCAATCATGTAGAAAATAACGATGGTAATGGAACTTAACGCTGCTGCTCCGCGAACTTTTTTCGCATTAAAGCGTGCGTTAATCATGTCAGCAAGCGTATATTTCCCTAAATTACGGAGCGGTTCAGCCACGATGAAAAGAACGACCAAATACGCTACCAAATAACCGATAGAAAACAAGAACCCATCAAAACCAAACAAAGCGATGGCTCCCGCAATTCCTAGAAAAGAGGCTGCTGACAAATAGTCCCCAGCAATAGCTAGTCCATTTTGCCAACCAGTTAATCCGCCTCCTGCTGTGTAGAAATCACTAGCAGAATTCGTTCGTTTCGCTGCAAAATAAGTAATAACAAGCGTAATCCCAACAATAAAAACGAAAATGGCTATAACCGTAACATTCATTTAGGTTCCTCCTCGTCATAGTCAAATTCCTTCAACGTGGCTTTAGCCATTTCATCGAACTTCGCCGCACGTCTCATGTAAACAGTTACAAGAATCCACGTCATTGCAAACAATCCGAAAGCAAAAACCCATACCCATGTGATATCTCCAATAAAAGTTGCGTTCAACCAAGTTGTATACGAAATAACAATATTAAACAAAAGATAAAGTCCTAAAAACAGAATTGTTGTCGGAATTAAAAAGCGCTTTTTTCTGCTCATTAATTCCCTGAAACTTGATGAATTTTCTATCTTTTCGAAATCAGGCATGCTACCAGACTGTCTAGCATGCACGTACTCTTCGTCGTTTTTTTTACTATTGGTTTCATTTTCTGCAATTTCCTTCGTCAAATCTCTCACTCCTTTTTATTTTTTCTGAATACATAAATAATTAAAGCACCCCTCATTTTTATAGTCAATAATTATTTCTAAAAAATGTAAATATATCACTTATTCTTTTCAGCTTTTATGCCTCGTCCTTAACATACAAATTCATTTTGCAAACAGTTTGTTGCCCTCTATTAATGCGATTAGTACAACTGAACAAAGGATTTCTTTAGGTTTTCCAGAATACCTATAGAGGAGCTAAAAGTAAGGAGCCGATAAAATGAAAAAATGGATGATTTATGGGGCAAATGGCTACACAGGTGAGTTGATTGCTAGAGAAGCGGTAAGGAGAGGTATGTCTCCTGTACTTGGAGGACGTAGTGCCAAAAAAATTCAGGCCTTAGCAGAAGAATTATTATTAAATTTTCAAGCTTTTCCATTAGATGAACGCGCAGCAGAGCAACTAGAAGAAATTGATTTGGTTCTTCACTGTGCCGGTCCGTTTCAACTAACGAGTGAACCGATGATTCAAGCTTGTCTATCTGCAAAAACACATTACTTAGACATTACAGGCGAGGTTTCTGTCTTTGAACATACTCATTTCTTACACACTCAAGCTGTCGAAAGAGCCATCATTTTATGTTCAGGTGTCGGCTTTGACGTCGTGCCAACAGACTGCATTGCCTTAAAATTAAAAGAAGAGTTACCGGATGCAGTTAACCTAGCACTCGGCTTTGATTCAGATTCTGGCGTTTCACCGGGAACATTTAAAACCATGATTCAAGGCTTGGGTTCTGGTAGCATGCATAGAAAAGAAGGTATCTTGGAAACCGTCCCGCTCGGCAAACAACAGCGGACCATCGATTTTGGTCGAGGTTCCCGCTCCGCTATGGGCATTCCTTGGGGCGATGTCTCGACTGCTTTCTACACAACAGGCATTCCGAACATCTCTACTTGGATTCCACTGCCCAAGTCACAAATCTATAGCGCCCGTCTAGTAGGTTCAACAGGACAGCTACTCGCGACAGACTGGGTGAAGCAAAAACTGCAAAAGCTAGTAGAGCAAAAAGTGACAGGTCCTGATCGCAAAAATCGCGCCAGTTCTCCTGCTTACATTTGGGGAGAAGCGATCAATCGTGAAGGCGTTAAAAAAGTTGCACGAATTCAAACGGCCAACGTCTATGATTTAACAATCTACAGTTCACTGGAAATTGTACGCCGCTTGCTAATCGAAAAAATTGAAGGCGGCTATTACACTCCAGCGGGTCTTTTCGGTTCAAGCCTTATCGAAGGATTGCCTGGTTCTGGATCTTTTGAACTCGATACGTTTTACCCTTCATAAGAAAAGGCACATTCGGTAATCGAATGTGTCTTTTCTTATGAATCAAAATCATTTTTTTATTAACTGCATGCGTTGGTTAAAAAGCGTCGGATACGACAAGAAACCAAGCATAACACTCGTTACAGCAGCGGTTGTCAGCAATAAGAACATGATGAGCAATTGGAATTGAACGGCTTGAATTGGATCTGCCCCTGCAATAATTTGTCCACTCATCATTCCTGGTAGCTGAACGAGTCCTACCGTTTTCTGGCTTTCAATTGTCGGAATCATGCTAGCTTTTATGGCTGTGATCAATTGTCTATGGATTGCCTGTTTCGGCGTTCCACCAAGAGACAAAATTAGCTCTGTTTGGTCTTGATTTGACTCGACTTCTGCTGTAAAACGATTCAGGAACAAAATCGACAACACCATGGAATTTCCGATAACCATTCCGCTAATGGGAATAATGTATTGGGCCGTAGCCGGTGTAATGGCAAAGCCGAGTAAAATACTTTGCGTCAATACTTCTACAGATAGTAAGGTGACGGCTACTTTTATCGTAATGCCTCGAATCGCCGCTCCTTTTTTCTGGGCGTTATGCGTAGCTGCTACAATCATTAAGCCAACCATCAAAAAAATATAGATGAGGCTTTCCGAATCAAAAACGAATTTCAAGACGTAACCGACTGCTAACAACTGCACAATCGAACGTAAAGTTGCGATAATGGTATCTTTTTCTAAGCCGAGGTTTAGGGTCTTGGACAATAAGAGAGGAATCGCTACAAAAATGAGGGTAATGGATAAAGTTAAGTAACTCATTCTGCCTCCCCCTTAACAAACTGCCGAACTCTGTCATTGACAGGATCATTAAGTAAATCACTTTCTCCTGTTTCCACGACTTCACCATCCATCATTACCCACGTATAATCCCCAATTTCAAGCGCTTGTTGAAGATTATGCGTAATCCAGATGATCGTCGTGCCGTATTTCCGGTTAATTTTGACGATCAGTTCTTCAATTTCCCGTAAGGACGTCCGATCTAAAGAAGAAGTGATTTCGTCAAGCAGTAAAACTGTCGGTTTGTTGACGAGTGTTCTCGCAATTGAAACCTTTTGGCGTTGACCACCGGACAAGTCTTTCACTTTCCTGTCTATCAACTCTTCTTCTAGTCCAACGTCATGCAATAATTCAATTGCTTCCTCTTTAGATAAAGAGTTGCCTTGCAATTCTAGCGGCAAGCTTAAATTCTCATAGACACTGCCGGTTATCATCGGTGCACCTTGAAGCGCTATTCCGACTAAGCGACGCAGTTTGACGGGCTCATAGCTTTCAATCGGCCGGTCTTTTATATAAACTTCTCCCGATTGAGTCGACAATAAGCCGTTGCACAATTTTAAAAGCGTTGTCTTTCCTGCCCCCGATGGACCGACCAGCGTCGTAATTTTCCCTTCTGGAAAAGAGCCGGTAATCCCTTTTAACACAGGAGTTTTTGTAAATGAAAAATCAACGTGATTGAAATGAATTGCCGGCTTATAAGTTACCGTCATGAATCATCACTTCCTTTCAGACAGAAAAAACAGCACACCTTGTTCTGTGTGCTGCTTCGTTACTATTATGCTTCTAGCTTACGTTGTGCAAACTCATCGTCCATTTTCAGGAAGTATTCTCCACCTTCTTCGATGGCTTTTACTCTCGCAATGATGTCGCGGAACGATTTTTCTTCTTCCATTTGTTCTTCAACAAACCAATCAAGGAAAGACAGTGTCGCATGCTCTTCTAGTTCACCAGCTAATGTTACCAATGCGTAAATATTGCTCGTTACGCTTTTTTCTTGAGACAATGAGTTTTCAAGAACGTCCAACGCGCTGACAAAATGATTTTTGGGTTCAGTCAAAGCTTGTAGAACCGGTTTTTCATCCATCGTCACTAAATAATGATAAAATTTCATTGCATGGTAATGCTCTTCTTTTGATTGGATAAGATAGAAGTTTGCAAATCCATGAAAGCCTTTTTTCGAAAAATATGCGGCCATCGCAGTATAAGCATGTGCGGCCTGTAATTCGTTATTAAATTGATCGTTCAATGCGTTCGTCAGTTTTTCTGATAACATGTTTATTCCTCCTAGGCTCTTATTTATAATTATTATAATGTAGACAATATAACATAGCCTATCGAATTAATCAAATCAAATGAGAATATTTGTTTCTAATTGATAATAAATATCAATTATTAAGGAATTATACTTTATTTAAATGATAATAATTATCGTTAAGTACAAACCACTCACTTTTATCAACAGATTGTAGTACGATATATTGTATAAGAATTATATAAGGGGATGTTGGCATGCACGATATGAAATTAGATCCACAAGTCTTTGCCCTATTAAAAGAAAAAATCCAAATGATCCAGACTGAAGAAGGCGCCGTTTACTTGGTCGGCCCCATCCGTCTTCCTGTTGACTTATATAACGAAACGTTTATATTTAATTGGTATTGCTGGTTGAGCCTCGATGAAGTGACTGAGGATTACGAGAGCATTATTGAAAAACTGAACTCCGCAAACCTTGCTGAGTATCAGCAATCGAGCGTCCTCGTATACGGTGATTTTGAGAACAATGAAGATGCCTTGATTCGTATGCATTCTATTTGCCATACAGGCGATATTTTTGGCAGCAAGCGCTGCGACTGTGGCTTTCAATTAAAACAATCGATGAAACGAATTACTGACCATGGCACCGGTGCGTTATTTTATTTGGCGAATCATGAAGGTCGTGGCATTGGTTTGTTCAGCAAAGCGATGGCTTATGTACTTCAAGAAAATGGTTACGATACGGTCGAAGCTAATGAAAAATTAGGATATGTAGACGATTCAAGAAATTACGGTGATGCTATTGCTGTATTGCAATCATTGCGTACCAAGCCCGTAACGTTAATGACGAATAACCCTAAAAAAGTTGCAGCTATTGAAAAAGCGGGACTTAAAATTGCTTCAAGAACTTCCCTATGGGGAGACGAGTCTCAATACAACACGGATTATTTGCAGACCAAAATTGAACGCTCAGGGCACCTTAAAGACGAGGAGGACATGATGCATGTCAAGCCATGAATTCTATATGGACCTTGCGCTCAGTAATGCACAAGCTTTAAAGGGCCAGACAGATCCAAATCCATTGGTCGGCTCTATCATTGTCAATAACAGCGGAATTGTCGGTATTGGAACTCACTTGAAAGCCGGCGAACCTCATGCCGAAATCCATGCACTTCGCATGGCGGGTGATAGGAGTCATGGCGCTACGATTTACGTAACGCTTGAACCTTGCTCCCATTTTGGGCGGACGGGACCGTGTGCACAAGCCATTATCGATGCCGGCATCAAAAGAGTTGTCGTGGCCACGTTAGATCCGAATCCACTGGTTTCCGGAAACGGTGTCCGGATGCTTCAAGATGCGGGTATCGATGTAATCGTCGGCATACGCGAGGAAGAGTCACGAAAAATGAATGAAGTGTTCAATAAATTCATCGTCGGTAAAACCCCTTTCGTAACCTTGAAAGCCGCTTCTACACTTGATGGGAAAATTGCTACTCCCTCTCTTGACAGCAAATGGATTACTTCTGAAGAAGCTCGATTGGATGTTCATCTATTACGGAGTCAGCATATGGCCATACTGGTGGGGGTGGGTACGGTAATTGAAGACGATCCTGAATTGACGGCTCGAATCCCAAATGGCCGCAATCCGCTTCGTATTGTTTTAGATTCCACATTACGTATTCCGCTTGATTCAAAGCTTTTGACAGATGGAATCGCAGATACTTGGATTTTCACAAGTCGAAATTGCGATAGTGATAAACGACAGGCATTAGAGAAGTTAGGTATTTCTATTTTTGCAACGAGTCACGATACGCAAGTGGATGTTTTAGATGTTGTTCGGACACTTGGTGAAAAAGGCATTTCATCGCTTTTTATCGAAGGTGGCGGTACCATCAATGCCGCATTTCTAGAAAATGACTTAATTGATAAAGTCGTGTTTTACTTTGCTCCTAAAATAGTCGGAGGCAAATTAGCACCGACTTTTATTGAAGGAACAGGTGTGGACTGGATGAAAGATGCCATCGATTTACGTGATGGTGAATTCAGCAAAATTGGCAAAGACTTTAAATTTACAGGCTATCCTGAAAAGCGAGGCAGCAGCATATGAAATTGGGTTTTGACATAGACGATACATTGATTAATTTGCGTGAATATGCCTTTCATTATTACCAACAGCAATTAGGTAAACGTGTGGACATCGATATTTTCCACACCTTGAATCGCGTCGAAATACATGAAGCGTTCGGATTGAGTGATGAAGAAGGCAAGGATTTGTGGAATCGCTCTTTGGATTTTTTGTATTTCACGGACTGTCCCCTCTACTTCGGGGCACTTGATCTATTGAAACAACTCGAATCAGGTGGTCACGACATCTACTATATAACATCACGTCCCCCAGAGTATGCTGACAATACGTTCAACTGGCTGATTGAAAAAGACTTCCCTATCGTAAGAGAAAACTTTTTCTGTGGCATGAAAGATTCGGAAAAAGTGAAGATCATTCAAAATTTGCAGCTGGATTATTATTTCGACGACAAGCCGGCTGTCTTGGATACTTTAACAAATACTCCTGTAAAAGTTATCGTCAAAGATCAATCTTATAATCGGCACCTCGATTTGCCACGTGTTGAAAATTGGGATGAGTTGGGCGATTTGATCAATAGTGAAATAAAGTAAGTTTCCAATCAAAAAAACCATTGAAGAATCGATTATTTTCCTTCTATGGTTTTTTGATGTATTCTATTACTTTCAAAATCGGAACTTCACTTTAATCAACTTTATCTTCTTCGCTCAATTGGCATTGCCCAAAAGCATTATCTAAGGTATCAAACCTCCCCAAGCGATGAACTTTTCCATTGCTGCTTTCCATGAAAGTATAAATCGTTACATGGCCACTTTGGTTTTGCCAAGTAACCTTCTGCACGCAAATCACTTCATCCCCTGTTGTATACTGTGTTGCGTCTCCATATGAACGTCCAACCCCTCAATTCATTTCCTTAGAACATGATGACCTTCTGCCGTAGCTCTTGGACCTACCAATTCAACGTGGAGATCTGATATTTCTAGTACTGCTTTAACATCTTTGTCGTTTACTTTGGTTGTCCATCTATCTGCAATTTTAAGATTGTCCTCCATAACCATCTCTCCTCTGTTATAGCCTAGCTTTT
Source organism: Planococcus sp. S3-L1 (assembly GCF_030063085.1). Taxonomy (NCBI): domain Bacteria; kingdom Bacillati; phylum Bacillota; class Bacilli; order Caryophanales; family Caryophanaceae; genus Planococcus; species Planococcus sp. S3-L1. The sequence continues at coordinate 191,853 of NZ_JASISN010000004.1, forward strand.
CTGCAACTCGATAGAATCGAAAAAGAAGACAGGAAAACCTATCTTCTTTAGTAATGTTTATTTTTCAGTTTTTTAAACGTTTCCACAAAGTGATCTGGATCTGTATAGACTTTGTAAGTTAATACTCCCCTATGAGTATGCAGATACAACAAACTTGCTTCAGATGAAAAGGACTTATAAGATACATCCCATACGTTTGCTACTTGGAATTTCGTCGCAGAAGTTACCACGATATCTTCGTATAGGTGAATATTACATTCTGTATCGGTGATTTTTATTTCTCCAGATTCAATAGAACGCTCTGTATCAATGTAAGTGATGGACGACAATAAATTTACTTGGTCCAAGCTGGCATTCCTCCTATTCCTTAAGAATCTTTTCCTAGAAGTTTATCGTATAGGCAGGGTTTTAAGCAAAGCATACGTTTATACACAGCTCAAATCGTTAATGATGAATACACGAATTCGGTAGCCTATAAAAAAGATGCTCCTAGTTTCAGGAGCATCTTTTTTATGCTTGTTTAACTAATAATCCTTTTAAAACGTCAATAAAGAATTGATTTTCTTCTGTCGTCCCAACAGAAACACGGATGTAATCAGGTAAGCCCCAAATTTTCCCGTGACGAACAATGACACCTTTTGCCATTAGTTGTTTGTACAGTTCTTCGCCATCTTCACCCAGTTGCACTAATACGAAGTTGGCCATGCTTTCAACGTACGTTAACCCTAGGTCTTTAAAGGCTTTGTATAGTTGTTTACGTCCTGCTTTATTGGTTTCTTGGGAAGTCTGTACATGTTCAGTATCTTCAATTGCTGCAGTTGCTGCAATTTGTGCTAATGTATTGACGTTAAACGGTTCTTTTACTTTTAAAATCGATTGAATGATTGATTCAGGAGCGATTCCAAAGCCAACTCGTACTCCAGCAATACCATAAATTTTTGAGAAGGTCTCCAATGTTACGACTGACTGTCCCGCTTTGATGTATTCCACACCATTTGTGTAGTCCGCGGCATCAGCGAAATGATCGTAAGCCGCATCAATAACGACCAATACGTTATCAATCGCTTCTACTAATTTATCCAAATCTGATTTTGGTATATACGTACCTGTTGGATTGTTCGGCGTACAGATGTAAATAATTTTGGTTTTTTCTGTTACTGCTGCTAGTAACGCATCTACATCATATTCAAATCCTTCTTTGAATTTGACCGGTACAACTGTGGCACCCATAATATGTGCACCAAAATCATATTCACTGAATGACGGAGACGGAACAATGACTTCATCTCCAGCTTCGAGAAAAGCTTCAGAAATCAACGTAATCAATTCGTCAGCACCATTTGTTGTAATTACTTGTTGAGGAGTTACTTGAAATTTGTTAGCAATGGCTTTTTTCAATGCGCTCGCATCTGCATCAGGGTAACGGTTTAGTTCTGCCAATCCATTTTGAATCGCTGCTACCGCTTTAGGCGAAGGCCCTAATGGATTTTCGTTAGACGCCAATTTAATGACACGATCAAGTCCTAATTCTTTTTGCACTTCCCAGATTGGCTTTCCTGGTGAGTATGGTTGAATTTTGTCCAATGTTTTACGTGCTTTAATCGTATGTGAGCTTGTCATAGAGATTCCCCCAAAAGTATAAGTTATGTATCATTATCTACAGATTCCTACAATCATAACACGCTTAACGGACATTTCAAATCGAATCCACTAGCTAAATCGCCCTAGACATGCGGCTTACTCTAGCTTTCTAATTCTATTACTTGTCTATCTCTTATTATTATACCGAATTGCGACTTTATTTGCACAAGCACGTACAACTATTTGTGCCACCCAATAAAATATGTTTTACTGTTAAGCAGACAGACTGAAAGAGGAGTTTTTAAATGATGAAGAAAATGAAATTTGCGTTCGCCCCAATTCTTTTATTGCTAACATTAGGCGCGTGCTCTGATCAGGAAGAAACTAAATCCGAAGAAAATACTGCGCCTGAAACGACTGAAGAAACAGCAGGTGAAAACACTCCTACCGAATCAGCTTTGGAATTACCGGAGCAAAAAGATGTAGTTGTTGTCGTGAATGAGGAAGAAATTTTGGGCAAAGTTTATAATAGTGTGGCTCGTCAACTGGAATCGTCATTAACTGCACAAGGTCAAGATGTGTCCGAAGATGAAAATGCTGCCCTTGTAAAAGAACAGGCATTGTCCGTATTGATTGGTAACAAAGTAATCTTGCAAGACGCAGCAAAAAAAGGCTATCAAGCAGATGAAAAAATAGTTGAAGAGCGCTTAGAAGAACTAAAGAGTCAGTTTGAATCGACAGAGGTAATGGACAAAGCCTTAAAAGAAACTGGCTTTACGCTAGCTGACATGGAAGTTCAGCTTCGTGAACAGTCGATTTACGAGCAGTATGTTGCAGAAGAGGTAACAGCAGGAGAAGTGACAGACGAAGAAGTGAAAACAGCTTATGATGGCTTTGCAGAAACTTCTGAAGAAGAAGCACCCGCTTTTGAAGAAATGGAGCCGACAATCCGCACATCTCTAGAAGAGCAACAAACACAAGAGGCTGTAGTTGTTCAAATTGAAGAACTAAAGAAAACAGCTGAAATAGAAGTTAACATCTAATCAAAAACATCCTGCTCAAATTGAGCAGGATGTTTTTGACTATGCTAGTTTTTCTGAACAGTAAGCAAGAATTTCTTCTTCTTCCTCATCTTCAAGTCCAAACTCAAGTGCACCTCTTGTTTGCTTATCGATAAAGTTGTAATGTGCGATACGAGCTCCTGCCTCTTCTGCAGCAATAATAACACGCAGTTCTAAGCCGCCCTCTGTATATAACTCATCTTCTTCATCAACTTCAACATTCAACAAGAATTCGTAACGGTCACCCACCATAATTCCTGTAGGATCGTTAATTTTGTGAAACACATAATCTGTAATTTGCATTGTAACACCTCCGTTATTCTATTCTAGCTTGTCTACAGCTTTTTGGACAGTTGAACGAAGAAATAAAACGTTTATCGTGGAATTAAAAGGGAATATAAGTAGAGTGAAGACAATTAAAGGAGTGGATATCGAATGAACGTACTAGTTATTGGAGCAAACGGTCAAGTCGGCCGCAACATTGTCAAAGAATTATCCGAAGCAAATCATCAAGCAACCGCTATGGTCCGTAAAGAAGATCAAATTGATAAAATGAAAGAACTCGGTGCTGCTAATGTCGTATTGGGCGATTTAGAAAAAGATTTCAGTGCTGCTTTTGAAGGCGTAGATGCTGTAATTTTCGCAGCCGGATCTGGTCCAAAAACAGGGGCTGATAAAACCTTAACCATTGATTTATGGGGTTCTGTGAAAGCAGCTCAATACGCACAGGACAAAGGCGTTAAACGCTTTGTGCAACTTGGCTCAGTTGGCTCAGACAATCCGGATGCGGGTGGCGAGGCGATGAAGCCTTATCTAGTAGCAAAACGCACAGCAGATGATCTGTTGAAAGCTACTAATTTGGATTATACAATCGTTCGTCCCGGAGCTCTTTCAGACGAAGACAAATCAGGTAAAATCGAGATTTCTTCAAATGGGTTTTCTTCTCTTGAAGGAAGATCAATTCCAAGAGCAGACGTCGCTAAAGTCTTAGTAGATGTACTCGATCGCAACAATACGTATCACAAAACATTTGAAGTACTGCAAGGCGAGCAGCCTGTTAGCGACCAATTAGAGACTTTATAAGACATTTTCGAATGATAGGCGAAAAAGAGCGGATGGATTTCCGCTCTTTTTTGTGTTAAACTAGGCAATACGATAACTAGAGGACGTGATAAGCATGATTAATATTCAACCACCAAAAGCGGATGTGACGATTACACAGCGCAAACAAGAAATTACAGGTGACGAAGCTGTCATCAAACCATTATTCGGCTTTATCGATTTGCACGATGTTCCACGCGATAAAGGCGGCATCATTCAATTTTTTAACCATAGTGGAGAACTATTGTTTGTCGGAAAAGCCCGCAAACTACGCCAACGTGTAAAAAAACATTTCGAAGATTCAGTATCACCATTGAAGAATCATCGTGAAGAAGTCTACCGCATTACCGTTTCCATTATAGAAGATCCAATGGAGCGCGACATCTACGAAACGTATTTGATTAACACAGAAAAAGCCAAATACAATGTAGACAAAGTATTTTACAAAGAACAAGAATAAAAAAACGGAGGCCTTTTGGGCTTCCGTTTTTTTATTGTTTTGATGAATCCAAGAGCCATTTTTCCAAATAATAATGGCTATGGCCTACTGGATGATTGTTAACTACACCAATTTCCGAAAATCCTTGTTTCTTATAAAATTCAGGCGCTTGAAAACTGAAGGTGTCGACAATCATCAATCGATATTCTTTACTGCGCGCATAAATTTCTGCCCGTGCCATCAATTTTTCTCCAATGCCGGTACCTCTGATTGCTGGGTCTACCCACAGGAAATCGATGTGAAGACTTCGCCAAAAACCGGTGGTTGTTAAACCGCCTATAATCACCTCTTCTTCATTACGCACGATAAAACTCATTTGCTCAAATGGGGAGTTCGCTTCTCCCGGCAAATTGGCGACATTGTGTTCAATAATTTTCTTCCGGATAAAATCTCGGTCTTTCGCCACTTCCTGTTGAATAATTTTCATCGTAACAGTCTCCTCCTGTATCGAAAAACTTTCTTTTTACATTTTCTCATTTCCGCCTCTTTTTGTGTACCATCTCCTAATTAGCATGTTTTAATTTACTACCCAAAAGGAATAGTAAATTAATAACTATGTTCTTTGGAGGAACCTATATGTCATCAACTATAAAAGAAAGTCTATCTGCACGTTGCCAGAGCGAATACGATTCGCTTCGGCGTGTTTTGTTATGCCCGCCACGCTTTATGGAGATAAAAGATGTCATCAATGATGTTCAGAAAAGGTATAAGGACGAAAATATCGATATAGACAAAGCACTCAATCAACACAATGAATTTGTTCAAGCGTTACTTGATCGTGGTGTTCAAACCGATTTGATTGAGCCTGCTGAAAATTATCCGGAACAAGTATTTACACGAGATATTGGATTTACCATTGGAGACTCGGTGTTTATTAGCGAAATGGCCTCTGAAATTCGCCAAGGCGAAGAACAAGAACTTCGAAAGTGGATGCAAACACGTGACGTCAACTTCAAAAATTTGACAGGCCATCGCATCGAAGGCGGTGATGTCATCATCGACCGCGACACTGTCTTTGTCGGTATCAGCAGCCGTACTTCCAAAAAAGCTATCGATGATTTACAGCGTGAGCTACCGGATTTTGAAGTCCTGCCTATTTCGTTTAATGAAAAATACCTGCACCTTGACTGTGTCTTTAATATCTTGTCACCAACAGAAGCACTCATTTTTCCTGAAGCGCTCGATAGGGCTACTGTCGAAATGCTCGCTGAGCGCTATACATTAATTCGTGTCAATGAGAAAGAGCAGTTTGCTTTAGGCACTAACGTACTGTCTATTGGCAATCGCCAAGTTTTCAGCCAGCCGCAGAACACACAAGTGAATAAGCAATTAACTTCCCGCGGCTTCCATGTAATTGAAGTCGATTATTCCGAAATTATCAAATCCGGTGGTGCTTTTCGTTGCTGCACTATGCCTTTGATACGCGTGTAAAAAAAAACAACTGCCCCATAAGTCTCTAAAAAGACGATGAAAAAGAAATTCTTTTTCATCGTCTTTTTAGGACAAGCGCCCTGAAAGCAGTTAGCGAATGCCTGCTACTTTCAAGAGATTGTAGGTCCATGCCACAATCCGGAACGCCTTTTGCACTTTATCGAAGCCCCAGAGGAGAAATCACCGGAACGACCGATTGCCTTTGATAGGACCGAACACACTTTCTGCGTCAATTTTGCGTTATCTATTTAAAGAGGATGTCCACCATCACTTTTCCGTGCTATCCTTTTTGGGAAGTTAGCCTCGGATTTCACATAAAAATCGTTCTTTCTGTAAGGAGTGTATGGGAACTTTTGTTTTACAGAAATGGACGGTTTTTTATCTCCTGATTTAAGGTTAGAATGGCTGAGGCTGTGCCCGCGAAGCGTGCGTCGAAATGGACATCAGCCCTTTCTGACAATTGCCAAAAGAGGCTATCCCTGAAAGTAATGTTTTCATGACTTTTGGGACAGCCTCTTTTCATGTGTTCTATAAACGACTCGCTACTTCCTCATGGACCTGCATAACAAATTCTTTCATCAATGCTACCCCGTCCGGCGTACCAATCGACTCTGGATGGAACTGGATTCCATAAACCGGATAGTCCCGATGTTTAACAGCCATAATCGTGTCGTCATCGAGTGCCCGCGCTTGTACCTCTAAACAATCAGCCAAAGTTTCGGGCTCTAATACAAGTGAATGATAACGCATGACCGGTAATGGCAGTGGCATATTCTTAAACAACCCTTGCCGAACATGTGATACTTGAGACACTTTACCATGTCGAATAAATGGTGCTTCGACAACATTGCCGCCAAATGCTGCTCCAATTAGTTGCTGCCCCAAGCAAATCCCTAAAATTGGAATCGATTGGTGCACCTCTTGAATTAGTTTAATCGATTCAGGTAATTCCAGTGGGTGACCAGGTCCCGGTGAAAGAATAATTGCTTTCGGGTTTTTGGCTTTAATTTCCTCTAGTGTTAACACATCGGAACGGACCACTTCTACTTCCACTCCCATAGCAGCAACGGCCTGATAAATATTATAAGTAAAAGAATCATAATGATCGATTAATAGAATCATCCGAACACCTCCGTGAGTGAACGCGCTTTATGAAGCGTTTCCTCATACTCTGCTTGTGGGTCTGAATCAAAGACAATGCCTGCCCCTGCTTGGACATGAACCATTCCATCTTTAACGACAAAAGTACGAATTGCCAGTGCGACATCTAGATTGCCATTAAATCCTAAGTAGCCAATAGCTCCCCCGTAGACTCCTCTACGCTCTTCTTCAAATTCTTGTATCAATTGCATAGCACGTACTTTCGGAGCGCCTGACACCGTCCCCGCAGGCAAGCAGGATACTAAAGCATCTAACGGATGCATTTTTTTATCCAGCTGTCCTGTTACTTCCGACACCAGATGCATCACGTGTTGGTATTTTTCAATAACCATATATTTTGGCACTTCTACAGTTCCAATTTGTGCGACACGCCCTACATCGTTGCGGCTGAGGTCTACTAGCATTTTATGCTCTGCTTGCTCTTTTTCGTCACTAGCTAGTTCTTCTGCCAATCGATTGTCCTCAAGGTCAGTGTCACCGCGTTTTCGTGTGCCAGCAATCGGATTGGTTATCATGTGGCTGCCACGGATTGTTAACAAACTTTCAGGTGACGCACCGACAATTGCATAGCCATCAAAATCGATAAAGAATTGATAAGGAGATGGATTTTGTTTGCGTAATTTCCGGTATAACGCAAAGGCATCTCCTTTGTAACTTGCCGTTAAGCGCTGCGACAAAACCAATTGAAAAACATCACCTTTACGAATATGATCTTTTGCTTGTTCTACCTGTTTACGGAAAAAAGCATCACTCGTTTTGGAGTCGAATTGTAGTGATTCCTGATTTACTGCCATAGCCGCTTGTTCAGGAATAGCTAATTGTTGTTCAATTTCATCAAGCTTGTCTTCAAACGTTAAAATGGTCACATCATTTTTTACATGATCGAACACCACAATGGTTTCATAGATTTGTAAATGAATATCCGGCATCTGCAAGCTATCTTTTTTGGGTGCTTTGATTGGTTCATACACTTGAATCGCATCATAACCGATATATCCAAGGGCCCCTCCTGTAAAAGGCAATCCCTCTACTTCTGCTTCGTAACGAGGCATTCGTGCTTTGATCAATTCTAATGGTTTTCCCTCGTAGATTTTCTCAGCGCCTGTTCGAAAATCAATTTCACGCAATTGTTGACCGTGACCAATATAACCAACAGACGGATTTGCTCCGATAAACGAATAACGACCCGTAACACTTGTTTTTAATGAACTTTCTAACAGGCATTTACGTTCCCCAACTAGTCGGTTAAACACAGCAATAGGTGTTAAAGAGTCCCCATCAATTTTTCTCATTTTCATTTCTTTACTCATCTCAACTCAGCTCCATTTCTTAAAAACGCAGACCTTGCTGCACGTTTTACTCTCTTTTAAAACAAAAAAGCCCTCTGCAAGAACAGAACTGTTCCTTGCAGAGGACGGAATCACCGCGGTACCACCTCATGTTAAAGCTGACAAAGCTTTCACTTGATCCCTGATAACGTGGGGAAACGGATTCTTCTACTGCTTGTTCAAAGAATCACTCATAAGTCCATTCACTCAGACACCCCGTCAGTTTCCACCTGCCACTGACTCTCTTTGAGAGGTTGATCTGTGCTACTCTTCTTACTCATCGATTTAGCTCTACTATGCTCTGCTCAACTAGATTTCGGCGGTGTCGCTCCCGACACCTTCAACCGTAATCCGCACAAAAAAGGTTGTGCTTATCGTATTAAATCCACAGTGATTTGTCAACTATAAGCTGGAATCATTTAGACAATTCTGGATTTAATCATTGGAATCACAACAAGACAAGAGAGTGGAAATACAATTTGTTTAGGGTTATCATTTGGGAAGTAATCTTCGGATTGCACATCAAAATCGTCCTTTCTCCAATGGTGATGTGGTAACTCCCATTTACAGAAATGGACGATTTTTTGTATCCTTTTTTCGTTTTAGAACGGCTGAGGCCGTGCCCGCGGAAAGCGTCCGTCGGAATAGACATCAGCCATTTCTCATCCATACAAAAAAAGGCTGCTCCGAAAAGTCATTTTTCATGACTTTTGGAACAGCCCCGTCTTTTTCGTTACCAGAAATTCGGCTTGTCGACCATGAACCATAGCATCAATGACAACAAGAAAATGTAAATCCATAATGAGCGATGTAACTTCTTAACTAACTGCAAGTGGTTGAATTTTTCATTGCCAAATTTGCGTAGAGTCGGCGTGAACGCGCGTGCCAAGAAAAAAACAGAACCGACCATAACAGCCAGTGTACCTAAAATCCAGGAAGTTCCCCAGCCCCACGGTCCTTGCCAAATTAGCAGAACGCCTGTTGTAACCAATACATGACCTGCATGCTTAACGAGGCGTGTCGCCGATTTAAAAGTTACGATATGCGACTGAAGAACATCTCCAGAGGCTGTCTCCATTCGCTTAACTAGAGGAAGAAGGACAAAGAATGGTCCAATAGATAGCACCGCACTTAAAATATGAGCGAATAATATGAGCGAGTACATGTTGCAGTTACTCTTCCATCAAATGAAATTCGTGAACCCAAACAGTCATTTGAGGTAACCACGGCATACCTGCGTGAGTAGACAGTATTGATTGTTTGTATTCCTCAACACTAGCATATCCTTCTCGTGCCACTAGTTCATCTGTTAACTCACCAAGTGTTTGTTGGTAGACGTGATCTACTAAGAATTTCTTATCGTTTAGCACCATGATTTCTCCTACATCTGCATAACGACCATTCCGGCGTGTCGCCGATTTCTGACCAAGCAGAACCTTTTCGACATCCTGCTTGTTCGTTACGAGTCTTTCGATGCTACAAGTTTTCGGCGGCAATTGCTGCACGTTTTTTTCAGACATTTAAATTCCACCTCTCATTGTTCTTTCTCAGTATAACCCTTTTCTGCCCTGTTATTCACCTCAAAAAAAATCGCCCCGTAAAAACCAGGGCGATTCTCAAAACTATTTTGCAAATACATGCTTACCAATTTTCGTAATCGTCGTGCGTGAGAAAATCCATGTATCCGTAACACCGCTCGGATTATAGTAATAAGTTGAACCAAGTGATGGGTCAGATCCCTTCACTGCAGCCTTTACAGCCTGGTAAGACGATGCACTCGGTTTCAAATTATACTGCCCATCATTTATGGCAGTAAACGCATTACGTTGGAAAATAACCTGATCCGTACTGTTTGGAAACGCAGAAGAGTCGATACGATTTAGGATAACAGCTGCTACCGCAACTTGTCCGGTATAACTTTCTCCTCGTGCTTCTCCATTTACAACACGTGCCATCATCTCAACTTCTGTTATTTTTTTACGTGTTAATGGTCCCGTAAAGCCCGTAGCTGAGACATTAAAGTCACGCTGAAACTGCATAACTGCATTTTTAGTTACAGAACCATAATAACCTGTAGCTGTCGTATGGAAATAACCTAATTTCCCTAATGTAGATTGTAGTTCTTTTACATCTTGTCCAGAAACACCTTCGTGTAAATCTGGCGAATGTGCTTCCACAGACGTTTGAGAAAAACCTAAAAATAAAACCATAGACAAAGCAAACAATAGTGCTTTAAAATTTTTCATACTTTCTCTCCCTTCAATTCCAAGAATCAACAAACGACTCTTTTTAATAGTATATAATTGTAATTATATGAATTCAATCCGACGTAACTACTTTAAATTTATTGATAACTAGTCAAAATGAATAAGATACTGATTTTTTTATAAAAAAAGGTGCTTTCTCCTGCTAAATATTAGTTCTTTTCTCTTACGAAATCGAAAGACGAATGTTTAAAGCAAAACAGGTATCTGAAAATTTCTCAGATACCTGTTTTGCTTATAATTTTTTATAATGAAGCTGTACAAAGTCTCCATACGATTTTACCGATTTGAGCTTCAGAGAGGATTCCATATTGACCTCTTTGAATAACGGAATACCTTTGCCAAGTAATACCGGGGCGATGGAAATGATCCATTCATCAATTAGGTTTTCTTCGACAAAACTATGAAGCAATCCGCTACCGCCAACTACCCAAATATTTTCTCCTGGCTTTTCTTTAAGCGCTTTTACAAAGTCTGAAACCGTTTGATCTGTAAACGTGACAAATGCATGTTCCTCGGCAACTGTTGATGTAAAAACATAACTCATTTTATCTTGATAAGGAAATTGACCATTTTCCGCTGCCATTACCCAATCATACGTTCTGCGTCCTAGCACTACCGTATCAATGGTAGCTATGAATTCAGCGTAACCCATATCTCCTTCTTGTCCTTCCGCTGCTTTGAACAGCCAGTCCAGTGAGTCTTCTGTTGTTGCAATATATCCATCTACACTCGTAGCAATGTAACAAACCACTTTTCTGTTGTTTTCCATATCATTTCTCTCCTCCAATAGTTGCTGCCCCTCAAAAATTCCGATATTAAAAGCTGCTTCGAGACTGGTCTTGTAGTTTTTTTAGGTTGTGGATTTTCTTTACATACGTTGAATTAAAGAATCCAACAAATATGCCGCTTCGGCGCTATGGACAAGTCTTTGCTGGGAAGTGTCTCTGAAGAGATGGAGCAAAATAGCGAAGACGCCTTGGGGAACAAGCGAAGTGCTGAAATCCACTCGGGCGTTTAGCCCGAGTTAGTTCAGCGCGAGCCCCCGGCAAGAGAGCTGTTTTGCGGAATATCGACTACTATAGGTTTATTAGTTCAACATATATATTTCTTTTTTACTTCTCATTAGACACTCTATCTTAAACTTCAGATTGAGTAGCTAGGTTTCGACGATAAGGCATTTGTTTGGTAAAGTAAACAGAAGAGACTGACTGGAGGCGTTCAGATGAAGAAGATTGTTATTGTTTCAGATACACATATTCCATTTCGCGCTAAAAAACTACCTCAGCAACTGGTGGATGCATGCCAAGAAGCTGACTTTATCATTCACGCAGGTGATTGGCAAACGATGGATGTCTATCATGAATTAGCAGCTTATGCTGAAATTGATGGCGTCACTGGCAATGTCGATCCGTGGGACATTCTTGAAAAGTTTGGCCGTAAAAAGATTTTTACCTTCGGAGACTTGAAAGTCGGAGTCGTTCACGGTGACAGTGACGGTAAACCGACCGAACAGCAAGCTTATGACACGTTTAGCGATGACGATGTGGACATTATCGTTTTCGGACATTCCCATACACCCGTCATACGAGAAGTTGGTGGTGTGACATTATTTAATCCTGGCTCACCAACCGATAAGCGCAGACAGCAACAATATTCTTTTGGTTTATTAGAAATAGACGATTCGTGGGAACTCAAACACGTTTTCTTTGATAAAGAAAATTAGTCTGCGAGCAACTCATTTAACTAAGTACGGCAGTCAACTAGAACAAAGAAAAATCAGACCTCCTCAATGAGAGTCTGATTTTTCTTTGCACTCTTTTATCAATACGAACCCAAGCTGTTTTAAAGCTGTCTCTAAATTAGCTTCAATCATGACCCCTTTTAGTGCAGCCGCAAAATGTGGCACTTTTAACGCCATAAACGGCTGAATTCCCGTAATAACCGGTGTGACACCAATTACTTTCAGGATATTAACCAATTTTAGTAAGTATTCCCCAACAGTAGAGTTGATTTGTAAGACACCTGAAACATCGATAATCAAATAATCCATAGATTCTTGGCTACATTTTCCAAGTACGTGCTTGATGATAACTTCTGCACGCGAAGCTGTAATTTCACCAATGACAGGAACGATTGCTACACCTTTAGTTACTGGCACGATAGGCGCAGTCAATGTTTGAATTTGCTGATTGGCTTTCTCAAGTTCTAATACATAGGTCAATAAAGTCGACATCATTTCAAAAGTAGAAAGGTCTTCCTCAGAAAGTTTATGGGATTGATCATCTAGTCCACAAATCGTACCATAAACCGTACGATCGCTATAGTAGACTGGAACGCCGACGAATGTCCCTTGACCATAGTTTTTTGTAATAGCCATAGAACGAGTTAACTCACTTGCTGAAACATCTTCTATAATTAACGGAGTAGGTCCGTGGTTTATGCTCAAACTGCAGTAAGACTGAGGGAGTGGCATCGAACTCCCTTCTTCTACAAGGCTCTTACTGTTATTATGCGCTTTCATAATCTTATTTGTCTCGCCATCATTTTTAGCAATAAATAAGGAATTGATGCCAATTTGCTTGCTTAGCAACTGCAAAATATAGGCAGCTGCATCATCAAAGTTACCAAAACCTTTTGCTTCATGCGTAGTTTCCATTGCTGTTCCCCCTATCCGCTTTGCTCAATCTGTACGTAATTTTACCGAACTTGCCAGTAATAGCTTTCCGGTATGATGGTTATTTATTCTCTTCTAAAAAGGTTCGTTTTTATTGTTGAAAGGGTATATCCCTAACAATAGCATGCGGAGGTGTAAATATGGAAAACGAATTAGATATTCTTGTATTGGAACAATCCCATACATTCATTTATTTCAGGTGGACAGCGACCGAGGACGTTTGCCGCGTAAAGCGAGATGGGCAAATGGTTTATACCGGCACTCAAAATCGCTTTAAAGATGAAGGATTAAAAGAAGGTCACTTGTATACCTATACACTTGAACGCCTAGATGCGTCAGGACACTGGGTAGATAAAATCAAGCTACAAACAGCAACCGAAAAACGACAAACGAACAGCAACAATCGTTTAGCAGAGTTAGTTTTAACGACCATTGTTTCTAACAGTCGTATTTCTTTAGCTTGGGGAAAAATTGTTGGCATTACGGCTTATGATATCTATCGCAATGGAGCGTTTATTGAAACCGTTGAAAAAAATCAGTACACGGACCGACAAGTTTCGATGAACGAAGAAGCGACTTACTGGATTCGTGGCAACCGTCCAATCGTAAAGTCTCAAAAAAAGTTTAGCGACAAAAAAATTGCGTTAAATAAATTTTTTAATAGTTTACACCAAAAATCTCCGCAAAAAAAAGCAGCAACAGAAGACTTTTGGCTGACTAAAAAAATTGCTTCTCTCGATTCTTTATTGTCCGATAAAGAATCGACTCAACTAGTCCCAGCCTGGCAATTACGCTATACTACTTTTCTGCCAGATACCTTATTGAAAAACCCTAATCTCTTGTCCCCTTTTGCCTATTTTCAAGGGGATGGACGAAGCTTTGACGCTGAGTCACCACATTACAGGTCTCAAGTCAATCTTACTATTGACCTTAAAAAAAGTCCGACATTGGTATGGGACAAGCATATAGGACCCACCATTGGATACAATTGGCGAAAAAATTTTAGCAAAGCTGATATTGCTTCCTCTCAAAAAATTGAATTAGAGAAAGCAGCAGAAATCGAACAAAAAATGGCCATCACCTTAACGCATTGCGTAGGAAACCCACTCACAACGTCACCAAACATTGATTACGAACTATCAGCTGATTTTTATCAAAATGGCACGTATGACATTATTGGCGTACATGATCAATCGCCCAATCATGAAGTTTATTTGAAGTTTGAAGATAACCACGAATGGACGGCCATTCATCAAAAAGAAAGTGAAGGCCTCGCTTTTATGGCAGGACCTACTGCCAGTCACTATTGGCGAATATCCAATTTCTACTGAGATTTTCTATTCCTAAGAAAGCCCGAACCCGAGGATTACCGGATTCGGGCTTGTTCTATTATTTGTCCAGAAATCGTTTGCGTATGTGAGGAGGGGGCAGCATGCAGCTATCCAACTTGCCGAATACTTTATACCGATTTTTAGCGATAATGTCATACGCGCCGTCACGAACTACTCGTGGAAATGGTTTCAAGTAATGCGCCAATTTCCAGAGACCTGTTAAGTGATGCGAAATCATTAAAGCCCCTTCAGATTTCACAAACGCCTGTCCATCCTTGATCAATACTAAACTATCGACATCTCCCGGTACTTTGAATTTCCTTGAAAGTTCTTGGCCAATCTCACTTTGCAACGAAGCAAACTGATAATAGCCAGCGGGATCATGATTGATGATAAATTGAACGCTTGAATCGCAAAAATTGCAGTCTCCATCAAATAATACGATGGCATGTTCCATGAAAAATTCCTCCTTCGACAAAATAGTTCTGTTATGTGAATAGCCTATTCTTTCTTTATTCAAACACGTTGCTAGCTGAAACTGTTCCTTGATGGAAAAATAATCTCCAGCCATTTTCTCGTTTTTTCCAGACAGAACTCCGGTTCGTCAGCTTTCCCGTCTTTAAGTTGGTTATTTGGTACGTGGTCAGCACAGCATCTGAACCTAATTTGTGCATTTCGAAAAAATGAATAGCCATTGGGTCGGGATTTGATGGAAAATCCCCTTCAAAATCCTGACGTTTAATAAGACCTCCAGAACTGCCAAATTCAAAAAACTCATCGTCCAGCACTTCACTTAACTTATCGGTTGAAACCCAACACTCCGGCTCCAAGTGGCTGCATTCAAGCCTATAAATTTCTTCTTTCAATCTATCCATACTTAACCCCCTAGCTGTTATTTCCCGGGAAATCGTGCTGTTTTTTAAATCCCCTCCTTGCCTAACGGCAGGAGGGGATGGTTTTATTTATCGTCTTTGAAAAAATCTTGTGAATCTTCGCTTGGTTGATCTTGCGGTGTATCCGACGAGCCAAAATCCTCTACATCTTCAAAACTATCTTGGTAGTCTCGAATGCCATCGTCTTCTTTTTTGACAGGCTGTGCTGTGGAAGCCTGTAGAACATCTTCTTCAGATGGGCGACTTTCCAAATCCGGATGTTGATCTGCGTGATCGATACAAGTCAACGCGGTTGGCAATGCTTCCAACCGTTCAAACGGAATTTCTTTGCCACACACTGAACACGTCCCGTAGCTACCGTCTTCAATTGCAGCTAGAGCTGCTTTAGCGTCTGCTAATTCTTCTTCTTTAAACTGAGTCATCGCCAGACCGCGTTCTTGATCGTATAAATCTGTGGCATTGTCAGCAGGATGATTATCGTAGTTTGAGAGCTCGGTCGTCTCAAACTCTTCTGTATGCTCTACGCGTTCTTCTAGTGATTCTACTTGTTCTACTAATTGCTTTTTCAATTTCTTTAGTTGTTCATCTGTCATCCAATTTCCTCCTCAAAAAACTCACTTATTGTTATATTGCCTTTATCGGGGAAATCAAACCTGAAATGATACTGACTCTTTTAGCAGGAGGACTTAAAAGTCATCAAATCGATCCAAAAGACTTAATAAATAATCATCTAATCGGTGTCGTACCAACTCGTCAGACAATCCTTTCATACCGAACGCTTTCCACCCTGGGTACACAGTAGGTGATCCATTTAAGGTGTCTATTAGTGAAACCAGATCCCAATACGGATCGTAAACAAATAGATTCCCAGCATGCCGCTGATACGCTGCCAGAAACTCATTAGCAACAGAAATTCCATACATCTGAGCTAGGTTGACACGGCAATGGCCAACATCGATTCCTGCGGGCCCTCGACATGCGTTGACCCAGTCTACGATAGCACTAATTTCGCCGTTTTCCCACAGCACATTAGCTGGATGGAAATCTCGATGAATGAAACACTCCCGCACTTTAGGACGGTTTCCAGAAACAATGTAAAAAGCTCGCATCCAATCGTTTTGAACTTTGGACCACGTCGGCTTTTCAAGTAAGAACGCATCGTTATAAGAAAAATATTCGTATGGAAAGTCTTCTGCCTTTATTTGATGCAACTCTGCCAAAGCCGCTGCCAGTCGATCTGTCCATTTGTTATCATGAGTTGGTTGAAGTACGACAGAGCCAGACTCTTTTGTCATGAATACTGCAGGCACGCCATTTTCTTGTCCGGTTTCGTCATAAGCGATTAAGTGAGGGACAAGAAGGCCGGACTGCTCAGCGTACTGAAGGCTATCTGCTTCATGTCTTGCTAAATCAGGCTCTTTTTCCAACCAATCGGCTTTATGAAAAAGTCGCAGAACGTAAGAAAGCACTTGGTCGTTCTCTTTGACAGTTAGCTCAAATAGCTTTGAAGAGGTTCCGCCCGTCAGCGGATCAACGTCGATGATTTCTACTTGCTCGTTTAGTTGGCTTTTCACCCATTCTATTGATTGCTTTTGTAATCCATACTGTTCGCCTGCCATTCTTGTCGCTCCTTTCTGCCTATCTTTTACCTTTAGTTTACCATGAAAAATATGGATGCTATCCGTCAATGATAGAGAAATTAACAGATAATCCACTCTTTTTAAATTTATACCTTTAGTGAGTCGTGTACAGTGTCGGTTTTTTCAATTTGGATGGTGGCATGTTCAATTCCGCACACATCATAAACCAATTTCAAAGCTTCTTGAAGAACCTTTTGCTCTTGTATATTGACATCGACATCAATGTGGCATGTAAACAAGTCCATGCCAGATGTAATCGTCCACACGTGAAGGTCATGAACGTCTAACACACCTTCGATTTCAAGCAGCCGCTCTCTCACTTGCTGCGTATCAATCGTCTCAGGTGTTCCCTCCATCAAAATATGAATGCTATTTTGAAGAATGCCCCAGGCGCTCCGCAAAATCAATAACGCAACAGCGACCGAAATCAGCGGATCTGCTATCGTCCAGTCAAATAACAGAATAAGCATACCCGCTACTATGGCGCCTACTGAACCAAGCGCATCTCCGATAATATGCATATAAGCACTTTTCATATTAAGATTGCCTTGAACATCGGCACCACGGTTTAACACCCACGCGCTCAATACGTTAGCAGCAAGACCAATTGACGCAATGACTAGCATCCAACCTCCTTGAACTTCCGCAGGCTCATATAAACGCTGGACAGCTTCATAAATGATAAAACCTGCCATAACAAATAACGTAATGCCATTAATAAAGGCGGTAAGAATTTCAAAACGGTAGTAGCCATAGGTTTTGTTAGCAGACGCTGCTCTTCCCGCAAACCAAATAGCTGACAAACTCAGTACCAGTGAAACCGTATCCGACAACATATGACCGCTGTCTGCAATTAAAGCCAAACTGTTTGTGAAGAGTCCGCCGAAAAACTCTAGCAGCATGATGCCGGCTGTTATGATAAGTGCAATAGATAAAGCTTTTTTATTGCCGCTTCTAACTGTTTCAAAATGATCATGATCATGCCCCATGCGATCCTCTCCTTTGGCTGTTGCTAATATGTTAACAAATTTGGTCGATTGACAACGCATAGTAAGTCTTATACGATAGATGAGTAAAAAGTAAATACCCCGGCAACGGGAGAGGTTCATAGCATTTCACCCTCTATAAAAAACTATGGATTGTCGAAACTCAGCCAAATCCACATGCGATTTGGCTTTTTCTTTTGTCCGTTTTTTATAACCCTCTTCCTAACCGGGCATCTAAAAGGAGGCCGTTTTTATGGTAGGAAGAAACGAAGAAACGCTCGAGCATTTAGAATTGCTTGGCAATCAAAACACCAAGTATAAGTTTGAATACGATCCAGACATTTTAGAACCCATCGACAATCTGCACAGCCGTGATTATTTTGTGAAATTTAATTGTCCTGAGTTTACGTCCCTTTGTCCGCAAACTGGGCAACCCGATTTCGCTACGATCTACTTGAGCTTTATTCCCGACAAAACATTAGTCGAAAGCAAATCACTGAAGCTTTATTTATTCAGTTTCCGCAATCATGGAGATTTTCATGAAGATGTTGTTAACATCATTATGAATGATTTAATCAAATTGATGGATCCTCGGTATATCGAAGTTTGGGGAAAATTCACGCCACGTGGCGGTTTGTCGATTGATCCTTACACAAACTATGGCCAACCTGGAACAAAATACGAAGAAATGGCATCGTACCGGATGATGAATCACGACATGAATCCCGAAACGATTACCAATCGATAAGGAGCTCAGCAAATGTTACTTTATTTGAACGGCGCATTTGTCGGCTTGTTAATCTTATCGAATATACTCGCGGTGAAATTATTCAGTATCGGCGAATGGGCTGTTTTACCGGCTGCTGTCATCGTCTATGTTTTCACTTTCCCGATCACAGATACGATTGCAGAAGTATATGGCAAAGAAGCTGCAAGACAAACCGTTACTGCAGGATTTGTTACACAGCTTTGTGCACTGGCGTTTATTTTTCTTGCTATTCATTTACCAGCTGCTTCTTTTTTTACGAATCAAGAATCATTCGAAACCATCTTTTCTGCAGGTTTTCGTGTTACTATAGCCAGTCTCGTTTCTTACTTTATTAGTCAAAACCTGGACGTCACTATTTTCCATAAACTGAAAGAAAGACATGGTCATTCCAAGTTGTGGCTTCGCAATAATGCCTCAACAATGGTCAGCCAATTGGTCGATACGAGCATTTTCATCACCATCGCTTTTTACGGCACTTTGCCAACTAGTGTATTACTTGGCATGATTGTGACACAATATGCATTCAAATGGCTCGTGGCTGCAGCGGACACGCCCCTGGTATATTTACTCGTCAAGTTATGCAAACGCGATCTAGCAGACCATCAAATTTACGGACATCAAAAACCGGAAACTCTCTAATAGAGAGCTTCCGGTTTTTTCATCATATATGCTGAAGTTTGACTGTTTAGACCTTTGCCCGTTCTTTTTGCAAACCATCTTTACTGTGTACTGTCGCACCAGTCAGGACCATATCCGCTACAATCGGCATATGATCGGAAACGGCCGTCTCAATAACGGCTACCTGTACGACATCAATAGCGCTATCTGAAAAAATATAGTCGATTCGTATTGCTGGAGACAAAATCTCAGCTGTTTCTTTATTTGTGTAAGGAGAGGGATATGTGTAGGCATCGCCTCTTTTCATTGTCAAAAAAGCATCGTTGAACTGGCTGTTGAGTTTTTGCATATAACCGTTCGAAGGTGGGGCATTAAAGTCCCCAACAAGAATTTGTGGAAAGCGGCTTTTTTCTGTAAGGGTCAAAATTTCATCAACACTAACTGCTAGCTCTTCATCTTTCAGCGCTAAATGAGTATTAAATACACTCAAATAACTACCTTCCACTTCAATGATGGTTTCTAACAGACCCCGTTGTTCATTATTTCCAAATGGACACGGAACTTGAGTCAATAAATGATTTTCGACGTATTTGATTGGGTAGTTACTCAAAATGACATTGCCATATTGATGATTCGGACGTTCTGAATCTTCAGGTGCAAAACTCATATTGGCTCCGTAAGCCGCATGCATGCCAAGTCTTTTGCTCAACCACTCTACTTGGTCCACAAATGAACTGCGAGCAGAAAAATAACGATCAACTTCCTGCAAGGCAATAATGTTCGCACAGGATTCCTCGATAACTCCTGCAGTCCTCTCCAAATCGACGACTCCATCCATCCCCAACCCATGAGCAATATTAAAAGACATGACTTTGACAATTGGTGCTTTCTTTTGATTCCCGTGCATGCAAACCTCTCCTTTTCGATGAACACAAATCGTTGGCAGCTGTTTAATTGGCTTTAGTATAACAAGTGCTTATGAAGTGGCTGTGACAAGAGTGTAAAGATTTCGTAAACGGAAAATCCGAGGCGTTCCGACTTGCTTCCATTTCAGAAGAGTTTATGCACGTTCAGTAGAGTTTACGCACGTTCAAGAAAATTTATGCACGTTCAGTAGAATTTACGCACGTTCAAGAAAGTTTACGCACGTTCAGTAGAATTTAGAGATGCGCAGCAAAAACAAAGGTTCCGCTCTAAACCAATCGCAACATAAAAAATGCAGGCAGCCTATTAAGTCTCGGCTGCCTGCACTTGAACAAATTTTTATTCTTCTGATGATGTATAAACCACAATGGCGTCCCTCAAAAATTCAGCGGCTCCATAGTTTACTTTGTTGTAATACGCAGCAAATCGCTCGTCTGCCACATAGATCTCTGCGAGTCCTCTATGCGCTTTTTTGCTATAGGACGGCCACGTAAAGTTTAACCACTGGCGATGTAACGCAGCCATTTGCTGAGCCGCGTCGCTCGACGGGTCTTTCGTTTCGATAGCGTTTGCCAAGCTGTTTAATACTTGTTGCTCTAAACTTTTAAACGCCAGAAACTTCTCTTCGCCCATCCCTAACATGTTGGCATTCGATTGATCGACTAGACTATCACCATATTTACTGCGTGTTTCATTGCCATATTGCTGTTCGTTGTCGTCCACACGTTTTTGCTGAAAGCCTTGAAATTTCTCTTTGTCCCCCATCATGCTCTCTCCTTTTTTCGTGGAAATGGTTTTTTCCACATTGATAATCAAGAGATCCAATTGCAGCCGTTTCGCGAGAAGTGTTTCCCGGTGTGCTTTTAAAGCTTTGGCACTATCGAAGCCAGAGTCATTAACGATGTTCTTTATCTGTTCCAGTCTCAATCCGAGTTCGCGGTAAAATAAAATTTGCTGCAGCTTATCGACTTCCCGCGCGCCATAAATTCGATATCCGGACGCATTTTTTCTTAACGGCTTCAATAAATCAATTTCATCGTAATAACGCAAAGTCCGCGTGCTAACTCCGGTTAACTCCCCCAACTTTTGCACGGTATAGTCCATTTCTCCACCTCCTGATGAATCTACCCTACACCTTGACGTTGCGTTAAGG
Organism: Planococcus sp. S3-L1; assembly: GCF_030063085.1. Taxonomy (NCBI): domain Bacteria; kingdom Bacillati; phylum Bacillota; class Bacilli; order Caryophanales; family Caryophanaceae; genus Planococcus; species Planococcus sp. S3-L1. Next base: position 213,270 of record NZ_JASISN010000004.1, read on the forward strand.
TCAAGCAGGTTAATCAAGTTAGTTGCTGTGTGGCAAAATCGCGGTACAGCGCGTGACTCGCTATTAGTTCTTGGTGAGTTCCAATTCCGGTAACACGCCCTTTTTCAATAAAAACAATTTTATCCGCATCCACAATTGTCGACAGTCGATGAGCGATAACCAAAGTAGTCCGCCCTTCCATTAAGCGACTTAAGGCCTGTTGAACGATGCCTTCTGACTGACTATCTAAACTCGCTGTCGCTTCATCCATCATCAAAATTTTGGGATCGCGTAAAAAAGCTCGGGCAATGGCAATTCGTTGGCGCTGACCGCCGGATAACTTAACGCCGCGTTCCCCGACTTCTGTATCCAGTCCATCAGCAAAGCCACGTATGAAATCTTCCGCATAAGCCATGCGTGCAACTTGCCACAATTCTTCAGCTGAAATTACTGCCGAGTTTGGCAATCCGTACGTTAAGTTTTCGCGAATGGTGCCACCCATCATAGCACTTTCTTGCGACACATAACCGATTTGATCTCGCCAAGACGTGATTGAAATTTCATCGATTGGCATGTTCCCTATCAAAATCTCACCTGACAGTGGTTCGTAAAAGCGTTCAATCAACCCAAAAATTGTAGTCTTTCCACCACCACTTGGTCCTGCAAATGCAATCATTTCACCGGGTTGTGCTTCAAATGAGATATCAGCTAGAACCGGCTCTCCTTCCCCATAAGAAAAACTTAACTTATTAATTTGTAACGATTTCCCGACAATATCTAAAGTTGATTTTGGCTGTTGTTCTTCTAATGGCAATTCTAAAATGTCGATAATGCGTTCTGTCGCACCTTTGGCTTTTTGAAGCTCTGTGAAAAAGCGCGCGAAAGTCGCCATCGGAACAATAATTTGAAATAAATACAATAAAAATGCAACGAGCGAACCTGTCGACATTTCCCCATTTGCTACACGAATTCCGCCGTAGCCGATGATTGATACGATAACGACCATGACGACCAAATACATTAACGGTGCAATCAATGCGTAAATTTTGGCTTCTTTCATACCAAGCGCAAACAATTTATGGATGCCTTGTACACCTTTTGTTTCTTCTGTATGTTCAGCCGTTGAAGATTTCATCAACCGAATTTCACCCAAAGTTTGTTGCACATGACCCGTAAAATGAGCAGTCTCGTCTTGTAAGTTACGAGAAATTTTGGCCATTTGACGGCCTAGCGGTACCATAACGACAACTGTTAGCGGAACCGACAACATCATCAGAAGCGTCATTTTCCAGTCCAGAATGACCAAAATAATTACTGCCCCAATTATAGAAATAATGCCGGTAACGAAAGAAGGAAAATGATCCGTGATTAAATTCCGAACAATTCCCGTATCATTGACAACTCGACTTACCGTTTCTCCACTGGAATGCTGATCAAAATAACGGACACGCAAGCGGATCAATTTTGCCCACATGCGCTCTCTCAAGCCAGCGACTACTCGTTGTCCGACCATGCTGAGCAAGTAAATCGAAATGCCATTAATGACAGCTTGCACAATAAAAGCCGCAACGATTCCAACAATCAGCGGAACACTTAAGTCATTAAGGGAAAAACCATCAACTAGATTTTTTGTTAATAACGGTACCACAAGTCCAACAAGCGTAGTAATCAGACTAGCCGTCAAACCAATAGCTAGCGCAAGTTTCGGGATTTTCAATGTCAACAATAGCGAAATAAACGGCTTTAAACTCTTTTCTTTAGCGTTCTTTTTCATCATAGGAGCCCCTGTTCTGTCAGTCGCATGAAGCGAAGTTACTCTAGTTTATTACATTAAATTTATAGCTGTTCTACATACACTAAAAACACCTGCAGAAAAATTCCACAGGTGTTTCCATTTATAAAATCGGTGTTTAGGCAGCTGAAGTTTTCAGCTGTTGCCAATTTTCAAGACGTTTATCTAAAATGAAATTACCAAACGGAACGAATGCTGAAACAACGGCACCTACAGAAAAACGGAACGGCCATTTAAAAACAAACGTCATATAAATGGTAATTAAAATATACATACTGAACAAAGCCCCGTGAATCGGTCCAATCACGCTAACCGCTTCTGGAAAATCAAAAAAATATTTTAACGGCATCGCAATAAACAGCAAGATTAGCAGTGAACCGCCTTCAACTACGCCCATAAAACGAAATGTGCTTAACGCATTTTTAAACATGAACTATCCCTCGCATTCTGCTTTCATTATAAAAGCGAAAGGGGAACGCTGTACAGGGATTAGCGGGAGAACGCGGGAACTTTCTACAAAAGTACGCAAAATTTCGACACAAACCATAAGTCGTTCCTTAGTTAACTAGGCTAGAATAAAGAAACCTTTTTACGTTATCCTAGTTTCACAAAAAGAACTTTCAAGTAATTGCCTTCTTTAAATTCTTTGTGCACGCGGAAATCGCTAGGTAATGTGAATTCCTCAACAATGCTGTATTTCCCACCAAGTTCCTTAAAGGCTTTGTCGATAAATCCTTTAAATTTCTTCATGCCAAAAGAAGCACTATTGGTCGAAGCAACGATAACGCCGTTTTTTTCTGTAATGGCGATTGCCTCTTTCATCAAGTTCGTATAATCCTTAGACGTACTAAACGTGTATTTTTTTGAACGCGCAAAGCTTGGTGGATCTAAAATCACGACATCAAACCTTAATTCTTTTCGCTTAGCGTATTTAAAATAATTAAAGACGTCCATAACCAAAATATCCTGATTTTCAAAATCAATGCCATTCACACTGAATTGCTCAATCGTTTTACTAGAACTTCTCTTCGCCAAATCGACACTCGTCGTTTTCCGTGCCCCGCCAAGTGCGGCTGCTACTGAAAATGCACCAGTGTAGGAAAACGTATTGAGTACTGTTTTGCCTTTGGCGTATTTTTGCTTGATCACATTTCGTACATCACGCTGGTCTAAGAAAATTCCTGTCATCGCTCCGTCGTTTAAGTAAACTGCAAAGTTCACACCATTTTCTTTGACGACTAACGGAAATTCACCGCGTTCGCCCGCAACAAAATCATCTTCCTCGATATACTGACCTTTTGTATCGAATCGTTTTTTCTGGTAAATGCCTTTGCATTCCGTCACATTTTGAAGTGCGGCAATGACTTGATCTTTAAACGTATAAACCCCTTCACTATACCAGCTAAGCAAATAAAAGCCGTCATAATAATCAATGATCAACCCTCCGAAACCATCACCTTCACCGTTGAAAACGCGAAAAGCGGTCGTCTCTGAGTTATTAAAAAAAGCTTGTCTACGAGAAATCGCAGTCGTCAACTTACGTTCAATAAATGCTTGATCGACAGTTTCATTTTCATCATTGGTCAGCACCCAGCCATACCCCTTATTTTGCAAGCCGTAATAGCCTTTTGCTAAAAAACGTCCTTGTTTATCAACAAGTTTCAAAATACTTCCTTCAGTTTGGAGAAATTCTGCATTTTCTAAAGCTTCTTTCGTCACTAAAGGATAACCGTTAGCGTAACCTGTCTTAAATTTATCGTTTATTTTAACTGAAATTTCCGAATTCATAATCTCTCATCCTATCTGTCAACCACTGTTTTGCTTTATAATTAGTGTATACGATAGCTGACCGGATTCCCACCCTCGCCATGTGAATTTTCCAACACACTCAGTAGGAGGAATTGCCATGAAGCAGAAGTTTTATGTTTACAATATTCTATTAACTAATGGGGAATACCTGGAGAACATCCGCGTTGAAGGACCTCTTGAAGACCACTTTCCAGGGGTTTCGGTGAGTCTTTTTTCTGTTGAAAATATCGAAGGGAAAACGATTGTCTTAAGCGTATTCCACATTGTCAAAGCCGATTTAATTAGCATAGAAGAGTCATAAAGCAGATTCAGACTACAAAAAGCGTTTTGCATCTGTCATGCAAAACGCTTTTTCTATTCCTGAATCCAGTCCCAAGCATTGTTCATTTCATCTAATGTAAAATATTTCACTTCGAGTTTCGGTAATAATTTTTCTATTTCTGCTGACTTTTCTTTTATGTGGCTGGAACTGATTACAGCAAATTTATGAAAATGATTCCATGCATCCATGTTTACTTTCATGCTTTCTTCTAGTCCTTCAAAAGATGCGCCTTGTCTTTCGCTTATAATGGCATAAATATTGAATTTTCCTTTATCCGCATATTTTTCTTGAATGATTTTATCAATTTTCATCGCATCCTGGTATGTGGCTGCTCCTTCGAATTCAATAGCGATTGTTTCTATGTCTTTGCTTGGTACAAATGACAACATCTTTATTCCTCCTCGTCAGTAATAGACTTGTTGTTAATTTTCATATTCCCCATTTAGAAGCTAACAAACGGCTATAGCGAGATTTTTTAATGCTATCTACCGATATATTGCATGAAATATTTTGTTGATGGTGCCAATTACTGTATAATAGAATCTATTACGCAGTAAAAAGGGGAGCTTGTAATGCCTATTCCAGTTAATCACGCTAAGCCAGTCCGCGTGTCAGCTAAAGAAAGTGCTTATCTTCAATTACAGCAATGGATTATTGATGGTACGCTACAGCCTGAAGAAAAATTAATCGATACAGAATTGGCGCAAGCATTGAGTTTAAGTAGAACTCCAATACGCGAAGCGCTGCAGCTGTTGGAAGTTCAAGGGTTTGTAGAAATGTTTCCAGGAAAAGCTACACGCGTCACTACTATTAAAAAAGGGGACCTCAAAGACTTGTTGCCACCTCTCGCTGTTTTGCAAGCCTTGTCAGCAGAACTTGCTATTCCTAATCTTGACGAGCATGTCTTTCGTTTGCTCGAAGAAACTAACCAACGATTTATTGAAGCCATTGAAAGCCAAAATGGTTTTTCAGCTTTAAAAATTGATCAAGAGTTTCATCAAATTATTGTCGATGCTGCAGATAATCCTTATATCCACTCAATCCTCAGCAGTCTCCAGTCTCATGTAAGACGACAATTTTTTCATCATTCATTGATGTTAACTAAGAGCTCATACGATGAGCACGTCGAAATTATCCAGACCTTAAAAGAAAAAAATCCAACTAAAGTGACACAACTTATGAAATCCAATTGGATTCGTACGATTGATGAGTTGTCGACTGAAAAACTTCTGTAAACTAATTAGAAAAAGCTGCATCAAAAGCATAGACGCTTTTGATGCAGCTTTTATTTTAGAAGCAAACCTGGTTTACCAGACCCGCCATTATTGCTTAAAATTATGCGTTATGCTGAGCCGATTGAACTTTTACAGTTTTTTTGGTCCGAGCAATAACCGTTGTGATCGCGATAATGATTAGCGCAGGCAAAAGCCAACCAAGACCGTTACTGTATAATGGCAACGTAGCTGCGTAAAAATCGATAATCGACTGCAACCATGCTGGATTGTCGACTCCGATTGAAGAAGTTAAGGTTTTCAATCCATCAATGACGCTAATAAATAATGTAACAATGATTGTCGATACATAAACCAGTTGCGCATGTCTGAACAACGGCGACAAGAACGCCAGGATGATCAAGACAATCGCTAATGGATACAAGAACATTAACACAGGAATTGAATAGGTAATGATGTTCGCAAGTCCCGCATTGGTCACGACCAATGAAAAGACAGAGAAAATCACAACATACGTCTTGTAACCGATTTTCGGCGTTAATTTGTGGAAAAATTCAGCGTTTGCCACTGTCAAGCCAATCGCTGTTGTTAAACAAGCTAGGATGATGATGACAGCAAGCAACATGGCACCAAAAGTTCCGAAATAATAATCAGAAGCCCCACTGAGTACGGGTCCCCCTGTTTCCATAAGACCTAAAGTAGCTGTACTCGTTGATCCTAAATAAGCAATTCCTGTATAGACAATTGCCAATAAAGCTGATGCAACCACGCCACTTTTCAAGGTAGCCATCAATACGCCTTTAGGCGAATTCACGCCCATTTTGCGAACAGCCGAGATGACAATAATTCCGAACACGAGAGAAGCAAGTGCGTCCATCGTGTTATAGCCTTCTGTAAATCCAGTAAAGAAAGCGTCGCTTTTATAAACCGGCTGTGGTGCTTCTTGGTTGCCCATTGGTTTCACAAAAGCGGCGACCAACAAAACGCCCAATGTCAGCAAAATAGCTGGTGACAAAACTTTTCCGATACTATCAACTATTTTTGTTGGGTTTAATGACACAACAAGTGAAACGCCAAAAAAGATCAATGAGAAGATAAGCAAACCGATCGTTGCGTTTCCTGCTCCAATAAACGGAGCCACTCCAACTTCATACGAAACTGCACCCGTTCTCGGTAACGCGAAGAAAGGTCCAATTGTTAAATACAGCATTGCCGTGAAAATCAGTCCATAAACGGGATGCACACGGCTTGATAAATCCTGCAAATCATTGCTTTTCGAATAGCCAATTGCCAATATTCCAAGTAACGGCAAGCCGACACCAGTAATCAAAAATCCGAAGATTGCAATCCATACGTTTGTTCCTGCATATTGTCCCAGCTGCGCCGGAAAAATTAAGTTTCCTGCTCCGAAGAACAGCGCAAACAACATCATCCCCACTACTGCATAAGACTTAAACGATAACTTACTGTCCATTACTATTTCCTCCTGTAGATTAAAACCATGGTTTCGTCTTTAGTATTTACAATTTCAATATAACACGTTTCTTCTTTTTAAAACGTATACGATATATTGCATAAAATAATAATACAACATTGAGTCCAAAATGCAAGCTTTTCAACGGAAGTTGTTTTTAAATTCCGTCTATTTAGTCAATTTTCATTTTCGGGTTATTCTCCCAATATAGTATCTATACTGTTAAGTGTATAAATAATCAAAAATCATATTTCTCGATGTGGATACACGCGCACCGTAACGCAATAAAAAAAGGTAAATGACTTTAACACTATCCACAAAAAATACAGCTTGGATTCTCGCATCGTTATTTCTGATCTGATTAGACAAACACAGCCTCTACTCTCGCTTTTCAAATGAAATGCTGTAAAATAACTTAATATGGAAAGAACAGGGGTTTTTTATTACTAACCGGAAGGCGGCGTTCTCTTTGAAAATCATCTACATCTTTCTTCAGCTTTTCGCCATCACTGGCTTTTATTTATTAGGTGAAGCAATTCAAGCCCTCTTCAACATTCCGCTGCCTGGCAGTATTATTGGTTTTCTTTTATTGTTTGCTGTTCTTATGCTTAAAATTTTTCCACTAAAATGGATTGATTCAGGTGCACATTTTCTATTGGCTTTTTTACCACTTTATTTTATTCCTGCTACTGTTGGTGTCGTTGAATACGGAGAGCTGTTTTCGGGAAAAGGAATTTTACTAATTCCCATTGTCATGGTTAGTACGTTTCTTACCATCGCGGTATCCGGCTGGGTCAGTCAATATATTGCCGCGCGAAAGGAGCCGTCTTCATAATGGAAGTTAATCTAACTGCTGTTTTCTTTGCCGCCTTGACTATTGCTGTTTATTTTCTTACGAATGTTGTTTATGTGAAATATCAAAAAACGCTATTGAACCCAGTACTTGCTTCTACAGCAATCCTATCGGTTATATTGGTAGTCGGCAACATCCCTTACGATACGTATTTAATAGGTGGTGGCTGGATCGGTACCCTTTTAGGGCCGGCAGTTGTCGCGTTAGCCATTCCTCTTTATAAACAACGCGATTTGCTTTTCAGTAATTTACTCCCTATTTTTTCAGGCATTATTGCAGGGGTGGCAGTTGGCATGACGAGCGGAATATTGTTTACTCAGCTATTCCATTTTTCAGAACAACTGATTTTGACCGTTTTACCAAAATCATTGACGACACCCGTCGCGATGCAAGTGGCAAGCGACCTTGGTGGTATTCCTTCTCTAGCTGCGGTTTTCGTTATGGTTGCAGGGTTTACCGGTTATATTATCGGCCCGTTCTTTTTAAACTGGTTGCATATCGATTCGGCAATCGGTCGCGGCATCGCACTCGGTACTTCCTCACACGGCATGGGCACAGCAAAAGCCTTTGAATACGGTCAGCAAGAAGCTTCGATGAGCTCTGTTGCCATGACCTTAAGTGCTGTACTTGGGGCCTTACTAGGTCCTGTTGCGGCGTTTTTGCTCCTGTAAAACGGCAAAAAGAGGCTGTCTCATAATCCTCTAAAATAAAAAAGACGGAGAAAAAGGGCTGCACTCAAAAGTCGTTTTTCGTGACCTTTTGGGACAGCCCTTTCTTTTATTGCTTTCAATTCGTCGTTATTTCCCAATATCCCTCCGATTAAATCCAATCATGCCAATGACAATGAAACCAAAGGCGACCAAAATCAGTATGGCTGCAGTCAAATAGTCCATCTCCTCAATCGGAAGTTGAGGCACATGACCATAAGGTGTTAATTTTTCTACCCAGTCTGGAAATCGAAACAGGCTGCCCATGTAAACGACGATAAAAGAAAACAGTAAATATAGCCACACCACACCCGTCCATTTAGAAGCCCAACCAAGCAACAGCGAGGCGACCCCGACCATAACAAGAACTGCTGGAAAATAAACCATCGCCGAACTGTAAAACATGGCGAGTGACAGATTTTCTGCCATTACCAAATTTCCTACCAGCCCCATACTAACAGGCGCGATACTCAACATCACAACTGCCGTTAAAATGGCCATCGCTAGGTAACTAGTCATTATGTGGTTTCTGGAAACTGCACGACTCAAAATATGCTCGAGTCGATCGTTCTTTTCTTCTGTTTTCAATTTCAGAATGGCTATTAATACCGGAATGCTTCCTATAATCGCCATAACCGCCATAAGTATTGGAATGAATTGCTCTATCAAAGAAGAGCCCGTTGTCTGAACAATCATTTGTTGCATAATATCAATTTCATTAAAAAACGATTCTAAATCACCGAGAATTGAACCATAAGAAACGCCGATGAGTAGCAAACCTAGCCCCCATACAAGTAAACCGGTTCGCTGAAGCCGAAAAACAAGCCCAAACGAACTGAGAAGTAATTTTGAAGCTCCCTCTTTTCCTGTCCGTGAAGCCAAAAAGCCTGATCCGAGATCTCTGATTGAATTGAGGTACAGAGCTAATCCCATCAATAGCAACGCAACTGTCACGGTTAACCCTATTGGCCACCAATAATTATTGACGTAAGCTTCTGTTCGCAAAATCCAGTTGAGTGGCGACAACCAAGACAAGGTTTCATTTGTCACGTCACCGATAGCGCGAATGATATAGGCTAGCAACAAAACAACAAAAGACAATCCCAATGTCGTTCTAGCGTTTGAAGATAGCTGCGCACAGACAGCTGCCACACCAGCAAATATTAATCCACTCGCGCCCAAAGCAGAACCGTATACTAACGATGCTTCAAACCCCATACTTTCTATACCTAGCATCGTTAACGAAACAGCAGTCAATAGCGCCAATACTACATTGACTCCAATCAACACCAGTAAAATAGACAACAAATTCGATAGTCGGCCTACTGGCAAAGAACGAATCATTTCGATGCGACCATCTTCTTCATCTGTGCGTGTGTGACGAATTACGAGCAAAATGTTCATTAAACCGACCACTATCGCGGTCATTAAAAGCATTTCATGAGCAGTCATAGCTCCGATTGTGTAATCATTAAACCCATACCCTGGTCCCACCATCGCAGTCATGGCAGGATTCCGCATCGTTTCAGCCATCGCCTGCCTTTCTGCATCCGTTTGATACAAGCCAACAAAAGCTAGGGAAACAATGACTGAGACAGCAGCGAACGATGTCAACCAGATAGGTAGACGCAGACGATCGCGACGGAGAATAAAAAGGATTAACGTTGCTGTCCCTTCAAAAAGATGTCGCTTCATTATAATCCGCCCCCTGCTCCTGTCGGTTTACTGGCTCCTTCGTAATGACGCATAAATAGTTGCTCCAAAGTCGGCGGTGAACTTTCGATGCGAATTACGCCGAACTGACTAACGTACCGAATTACATGCTCCATTTCTTGCGTGTCCACGTGGAAAGACCACGCATTTCCTTTCTGCTCAATGCCACTCACGCCTTTAAGTCCTGCCAAATCTTGAATTCGTTCTTTTGTTTCCACTAGCAAAACTGAACCTGTTAAATGGCGAAGCTCGTTTAACGAGCCCGTTTCAATGATTTTTCCTTCACGAATAATCGCGACTTTATCACAAAGCTTTTCGACTTCAGATAGGATGTGACTGGACAATAAAACGCTCTTCCCGTGTGTTTTCGCTTCGATAATGTATTCCTGGAAAACTCGCTCCATTAAAGGATCAAGACCAGAAGTCGGTTCATCTAGTATATACAAATCTACATCTGATGACAGCGCTGCAATCAACGCGACTTTCTGCCGATTTCCTTTAGAATAAGTTCGGCATTTTTTTGTTGGATCTAAGTCGAATTTTTCGATGAGGTCCTGTCGGCGATTCAGGTTGTTACCTCCGCGCAGTTTGACAAACAAATCGATAACTTCTCCTCCTGTTAAGTTAGGCCATAAATTGACGTCGCCAGGAACATAAGCGACACGCTTGTGGATTTCCACCGCATCTTTCCACGAATCCTTACCAAAAATTTCAGTTCGTCCTTCTGTAGCTTTTAAAATACCAAGCAAAATACGCAAGGTTGTAGACTTACCTGATCCATTAGGTCCGATAAACCCGTAAACTTCACCTTTTTCTACTTGAATATTCACTTTGTCCAGCGCTGTAAAATCCCCAAATCTCTTCGTCAAGTCAACTGTTCTTAAAATGGTCATGGAGATCCCTCCTATGTTTGCGTAAAATAATTTAGTCAAAATATCGAGATATTTATAAAAGTAACAGCTGATTCATTCTTAATGGAACTGGTCCGCTAAGCCAGTTGATAGAATTGGTTTTATTCCTATCACCGAGCTTTACAATTTTTGAATTTCACGTGTTCTTTCGCAGCATGTTCTACGTTTACATTAAAGCTTCCGGTCATGTCGGTCAATAACCCTCTCTCATTAAACTGATTTTTCCAACTATTTGTTGTGTGTGATTCTAGATTATTTAACTGCGATTGACACTCTGTTAATTTTAAAATCTGACCATTGCCACTACTCTTCAATAATGCTATGTTTTAATTGCTAAAAAATTATAGGAGGAATAGTAATTGAAAAACTCATCTTTCGGTAAAAAAGTATCCGTAGTTGCTGGTTTAGCCGTATTATCGCTGCTTGCAGCTTGTGGAAATAATGACGATACAGCTTCTGAAGAAAAGGCATCCGCATGGGATGAAATCCAAGACAAAGGTAGCTTAACAGTTGCCACATCAGGTACCTTGTTTCCAACATCCTACCGCGAAGAAGGGTCAGACGAATTAACTGGCTTTGAAGTAGAGGTGGTTCGTGAAATTGGTGAGCGCTTGGAATTGGACATTGAATTCACAGAGCTTGGTTTTGATGAAATGTTAACGTCTGTTCAAACAGGACAAGTCGATCTGGCTTCAAATGATATTGAAATCACAGAAGACCGCGCAGAAAATTTCATCTTCTCTACACCGATTAAATATTCGTACGGAACAGCAATCGTCCGTTCAGAAGATTTATCAGGAATCAAGACATTAGAAGATTTGGAAGGCAAAAAAGCAGCCGGTGCTTCAACTTCTGTCTACATGGAAACTGCACGCGAATATGGCGCTGAAGAAGTCGTCTACGACAACGCGACAAACGAAACGTATTTACGTGACGTCGCCATTGGACGAACAGATGTCATTTTAAATGATTATTACTTGCAAACTTTAGCCATTGCAGCGTTTCCAGAGCTGGATATCGTCATCCATCCAGATCTAAAGTACAGCCCTTCCGAAGTTGGCGTCGTCATGAACAAAGACAACGACGAACTAGCTGAGAACGTCGATCGCGTTATCGAAGAAATGCTAGAAGATGGCACAATCGCCGAAATCTCTGCTGAATTCTTTAACGGTGCCGATGCTACCCAAAAAGTGAATATTGACGAATAAAAGCAAGAAGTCGCGGTCATCTGAGCGGCTTCTTTTTTGTTGTTTATTTATGATTTAAGATGAACTTATTCCAGTTAATGGATATACTGTCCGAATCAGCACAAATACTGTCGAGTTTAGCCGAAATACCGTCCAAATTTGTAAAATACTGTCCAAAAGCGTTCAAATACTGTCCAACCTCCCCTATACTAGAATGAACGAGTAAGAATAATCAGGAAACGAGGAGATCTAGGTGAATATTTCTTTTTCGCCACTCGGCGACCAAGCAATTGTCATCGAGTTTGGCCATGAAATCAATAAACAAACTGAACAAGCGGTTAGGAGAGTATCGACTTTACTAGAAAAGCAAAAACCCGATTGGATGATTGAATTTATTCCTGCGTTCGTAACCGTAACGGTCTTTTATAATCCCATCTTGGCGCTTTACGATAAAGTGAAAATTGAACTAGAAAGACTGCTATCACATCTAGGTGAAGATTTGGCAGTCAAAACCACTACCATTGAAATTCCCGTGTGTTATGGCGGCGAGTTTGGGCCAGATCTTGAATTTGTAGCGCGACATAACAAACTGACTCCACGTGAAGTTATTGATATCCACACTTCCGGCACTTATTCAGTACATATGATTGGTTTTGCACCCGGCTTTCCCTTTATCGGTGGCATGTCTGAAAAAATTGCAGCTCCGAGACGCGATTCTCCGCGTCTCCGCATTCCGGAACGGACAGTGGGCATTGCCGGCATGCAAACGGGCGTCTACCCGATTGAAACTCCTGGTGGGTGGCAATTGATTGGCAGAACGCCGATTCGACTCTTTCTTCCTGAAAACGATGTTCCGAGTTTACTTCGTGCAGGTGACCAAATTGTTTTCAAAGAAATTTCCAAAGAAGACTATGATGCATGGGAGGAAAAGCCAGATGCTGAAAATCCTTAAAAGTGGGTTACAGACTTCCGTTCAAGACTTAGGTAGGACCGGATTTCAGAAATACGGCGTGATTGCTAGCGGCGTCATGGATCCTTTCGCACACCGTCTAGCCAATTTATTAGTCGGTAACGCGGAACAAGCAGCGACCCTTGAAATTACATTAGTGGGACCAACTATTGAATTTACCGAAAATGCGGTCATTGCTCTGTGCGGTGGAGATTTGAGCCCTCAACTAGATGGTGCCCCGGTAACTATGTGGCGGATGCATCCGATCACCAAAGGCAGTACCCTAACGTTTGGTAAGCCTATAATTGGCGCGCGGAGTTATTTAGCAGTAGCTGGTGGCATTAATGTTCCCGAAATAATGAGCAGCAAATCTACGTATCTGCGTGCCGGAATTGGTGGATTTTGTGGACGTGCCTTAAAAAAAGGGGATGAAATTCCGATAGGAAACATAACCCAACAACAATCCCTAGCATTCCAGCATACTAGCGACAATGAGTTCGACTGGCTAGTCCCGCCGGCTCGTTATTTTGAAGAACCCGTTCTTCGAATGATCAAAGGAAAGCAATTTGATTTATTCAATGAAGACAGTAAAAACCGAATTTTTAATGACGTGTTTACCGTTTCTTCGGATTCCGACCGCATGGGTTACCGACTCGAAGGCGCCGGTCTAGCTTTGGAGCATCCCACCGAATTGATTTCAGAGGCGGTGGCTTTTGGTTCTGTACAAGTTCCCGCCGACGGCAATCCGATTGTCCTGCTTGCAGATCGTCAAACAACGGGCGGCTATCCGAAAATTGGACAGATTATCTCTGTCGACTTGCCGCTCATTAGCCAGTTGAAACAAGGGCAACATCTACGCTTTAAAGAGATCTCTTTACTAGATGCGCAACAGCGCTTGGTTGAACAAGAACAATACATTCGGCAAGTCAAAGCCGCAATTCAATTAAAACAGGAGGAATGGACATGACTTTTAAAGTAGATTTAAACTGCGACATGGGTGAAAGTTTTGGCGCTTACCAGATGGGCAATGACGAGGAAATACTTAATTACGTAACATCAGCAAACATCGCTTGTGGATTTCATGCTGGTGACCCTTCAACTATGCGAAAAACCGTTAAACTGGCGCTTGAGAAAAACGTCGGCATGGGGGCTCATCCCGGGCTTCAAGACTTAGTAGGGTTTGGACGTCGCAACATGGCTCTGTCTCCTCAAGAAGCTTACGATTTGGTCGTTTACCAAATCGGTGCTTTATCCGGCTTTGTAAAAGCTGAAGGTGGCCAGTTGCAGCACGTCAAAGCGCACGGTGCTCTTTACAACATGGCGGTTAAAAACGCGTCATTATCTGAAGCGATTGCAGAAGCTGTCTATAAAATCGATCCGGAATTGGTACTGTTCGGACTGTCGGGCAGTGAAATTATTAAAGCTGGAGAAAAAATCGGCTTACGCACTGCGAATGAAGTCTTTTCAGACCGAACTTATCAAATTGACGGCTCGTTAACACCAAGAACTGAGAGCAATGCCTTAATTACCGATCCACAAATCGCCATCAATCAAGTCGTTCGCATGGTCAAAGAAAACAAAGTCGCCACTGTTGAACAAACCGATGTTGCACTTGAAGCAGAGACGATTTGTATACACGGAGACGGCATCAACGCACTTGCTTTTGCCCTTCAGATTTCAAAATCCTTAAAAGAATCGGACATTCATATTGTGAAAATAGGCGACTTTGTTTAAGACAAACTAAGGGGGGATTTTGATGAATAATGTAAAGAAGATGAAGAATACGAATCGTAGCGTTTTGCTTGGTGCGGCTTTCTTAATGGCCACTTCCGCGATTGGACCTGGCTTTCTAACACAAACAACCGTTTTCACCGAAACCTTATTGGCTTCTTTCGGATTTGTTATTTTAATTTCCATCATTATTGATATTGGTGCACAAACGAATATTTGGCGCATCATTGCCGTGTCTGGAAAACGCGCTCAAGATATTGCCAATGATGTCTTACCAGGCCTTGGCTATTTTCTGGCTTTACTAGTAGTGATGGGTGGACTAGCCTTTAATATTGGGAACATCGGTGGAGCTGGACTCGGCACAAACGTGTTATTTGGAATCGATCCGAAAACCGGCGCCATTTTAAGTGGTGTGCTCGCCATCGGTATTTTTGTCGTAAAAGAAGCCGGACGAGCAATGGACCGCTTCGCGCAAGTTCTCGGCTTTGTTATGATCGGGTTAACCGTTTATGTGATGATCACTGCACAACCGCCGATCGGTGAAGCCATTACGAAAACATTTATTCCAGATACGATTGATATCTTTGCGATTGTTACGT
Source organism: Planococcus sp. S3-L1 (assembly GCF_030063085.1). Taxonomy (NCBI): domain Bacteria; kingdom Bacillati; phylum Bacillota; class Bacilli; order Caryophanales; family Caryophanaceae; genus Planococcus; species Planococcus sp. S3-L1. The sequence continues at coordinate 228,528 of NZ_JASISN010000004.1, forward strand.
TGGTCGGTGGAACAGTTGGTGGATACATCACTTTCGCCGGTGGACATCGTTTAGTGGACGCAGGATTGACTGGTAAAGAAGCATTGCCCGAAGTCACGAGAAGCTCAATTTACGCCATTGCTATTGCCTCACTTATGCGCATCATTCTGTTTCTAGCAGTTCTCGGTGTTGTTTCTCAAGGACTTTCATTGGATCCGTCTAATCCACCCGCTTCGGTTTTCCAGTTAGCAGCGGGGAATGTCGGCTATAAAATGTTTGGAATTGTGATGTGGGCTGCAGCTGTCACTTCCGTTGTAGGAGCAGCTTACACTTCGGTATCATTTATTCGGACATTCAGTCCACTTCTTGAAAAATATCATCGTGCATTAACCATCAGTTTTATCCTTATTTCTACACTTGTTTTCGTCATTATTGGTAAGCCTGTAGTCATATTGGTTCTGGTCGGGTCTGTAAATGGATTGATTTTACCCATTGCACTCGGCGTTATGCTAATTGCTGCGCATAAAGTCAAAATCGTTGGTGACTATAAACATCCTTTATGGATGACCATTTTTGGACTCATCATTGTGGTAGCCATGTCTTGGATGGGTGTTTACACCTTAATGAACGGCATTCCCGCCTTGTTCAAATAAAATATAAAAAAACCAGTAAGGCCAACTTCGGCTTTACTGGTTTTTTGCATTTAAGATGAAGAATGTCCTGCTTCTACAAATTCAGAGCGATCAGATGATGTGGTAACCCGTGAGTCCTGAAGCCAGCAAGCCACAGAATGCCCTGTTTCAGATACCGTATCTTGCGGTGTATACGTATGGCATACCGTCATTGTATGCGGGCACCTTGCCGCAAACGCACAGCCTTCTCCTAGTGTTGCCAGATTAGGTGGCGACCCGGCAATCGGCAGTAACGGCTGCTCACGATCTTCAGTTAACTTCGGCATGGATTGCAACAGTCCGAGCGTATACGGATGCTGCGGATTGTAGAAAATTTCATCCACCGTCCCTTGCTCAACAATTTTGCCGCCATACATAACAGCTACGCGATCTGCCATATTGGCGACTACACCCAAGTCATGTGTGATTAAAATAATGGCCGTATCCGTTTTCTTTTGCAGATCTTTCATCAATTCAAGAATTTGTGCTTGAATTGTTACATCGAGCGCAGTTGTCGGTTCATCCGCGATCAATACTTTCGGATTACAGGCAAGTGCCAGCGCAATGACCACACGCTGCCTCATTCCTCCAGAAAACTGATGCGGGTAATTATCCAGCCGTTTTTCCGCTTGCGGAATTCCAACTAGCTTTAGCATATCCAGCGCACGTTCACGGGCACGAGCTTTTGTTAGTCGCTCATGACGCTGAACACCTTCCATAATTTGTTTACCGACTTTCATCGTTGGGTTTAGTGAAGTCATGGGATCTTGAAAGACCATCGAAATTTCCGAGCCACGCAAGTTGGTAATTTGGCTTTTCGACATCTTCAACAAACTTTCACCATTATAAACAATGTCGCCTTTTGTCACTTCGGTAGTAGCTGTTGGCAACAACTGCATAATCGATTTGGCGGTTACGGATTTCCCCGAACCCGATTCTCCTACAATCGCTAATGTTTCCCCTTTTTTCAACTCGAAGTTTACACCTCGTACAGCTGTCAGTTTACCGGTTTGGGTTTTAAACGCTACATGTAAATTATCAACCGTCAAAATAGTATTGCTCATGATGGGCCCTCCCCTACTTTCTCATTTTCGGATCTAATGCATCACGCAGTCCATCACCAAGCAGATTGAAAGAAATCATAATAATGCTGATCACTAACGCCGGGAAAATCAATTTATAAGGAAAATAACGCATCGATTTATAGCCGTCTTCAATCAATACACCAAGCGACGCCAGTGGTGCCTGCAAGCCAAGACCGATAAAGCTTAAGAATGCTTCAAAGAAAATAGCAGTCGGAATGGTGAACATCACGGTAACAATAATTGGACCCATCACGTTCGGCAACAAATGCTTTGAGATCAAACGCGGATTTGAAGCGCCCAGTGTTCGCGAAGCCAAAACAAATTCCTGCCCTTTTAATTGCAGCACTTGGCCACGAACCACACGTGCCATTCCAACCCAGCCAGTGATGACCATCGCCAAAATAATAGAGGTAATGCCCGGTTCTAGCACCAAGATAAAGAGAATGATGACAATCAAGTTTGGAATCCCCATGAGAATTTCGATAATGCGCTGCATCACATTATCAATGCGTCCTCCGTAAAAAGAAGAAATACCGCCATAAATGACGCCAATCACTAAATCCAAAAAGGCTGCCACTAATGCTATAAACAGCGAGATTTGTGTCCCTTTCCAAACGCGTGTCCACAAATCTCGACCAAATTCATCTGTTCCAAACCAATAATTAATCTGGACATCACGTTCGGCATATTGATCGACACCTTGGGAATTCTGACCGTTAAATCCAAGCCATTCCAAGCCTTGCACTTTCGGCGGCATATTGGAATGCACTAAGTTTTGTTCGCGATAGGAAAAGTCATTCATTCCAGGTCCGATTAGCGCTAAAACAATTAGTAATACAAGCATGATCAATGAAATCATTGCACCTTTGTTTTTAATAAGACGCTGAAAAGCTTCTTTCCAAAAAGATACTGACGGTGTACCAATTTCTTCACTTTTTCGTTGATCCAGTGGTGCTTTGACAAATAAGTCTGACGGAATTTCATCATAAGCATACTGGTTTTGCACCTGCAAATCTTGATGTGAGGGGATTTTCGAAGGTTTTTTTGTCATGCTGAATCCCCCTTGTAATTGATGCGTGGATCTAAGAAACTATAAATAATGTCGACCACAAAGACCACAAAAATAAACAGCGCACTGTAGAAAATAGTGATTCCCATAATGACGCTATAATCCAATACCAAAATCGATAACGTAAACTGCTCACCAAGTCCCGGTACAGCGAATATTTTTTCAATAACCAAGGTACCTGTCATAATCGATACGGCAAGCGGTCCAAGCATCGTCACAACCGGAATCAGCGCGTTGCGGATAACGTGCTTGACGATAACTTGTTGTTCTTTCAAGCCTTTCGCTCTGGCAGTAATAATGTAATCCTGACCGATAACTTCCAGCATTTCACTGCGGATAAACCGAGCGACAGTTGCAGTAACCGTTACCGATAAAGCAATCGACGGTAACAGTGTACTGGAATATCCTTCCCACAAGGCAACCGGTAGCCATTCCAATTTCACACCAACATAATACTGCAGCAACGCCGCAAAAACGAATGACGGTATCGACATCCCCAATACAGCCAAGGTCACGGAACCATAATCCAAAATAGAATTATGTTTTAAGGCTGAAACGATTCCGAGAACCAGTCCAACAATTGCACCAAAAATTAATGCTTGTAAGCCAATAAATGCCGATGGACCAATCCGATCGCTGATCATACTCGTCACCGTTCGTCCTTCGTGTTGGAACGAATAACCCAAATCACCTTGAAGTAAGTTTCCAATATACTGTATGTATTGAATGGCGACAGGTTGATCCAATCCATACTTGGCATTTAAAATCGCTAATTGGCTATCCGTTAACTTTTCCGGATTAGTAAACGGTGTACCGGGTAACAGCTGCATCAAGAAAAAAGTCGCTGTCACAATAATGAACAACGTAAGAAGCATAAAGCCAATCCGCTGCAATAAATAACGTTTCATAAGAACACCTCAGTTCTATAATGTGAAAGAAAAGCGCAAGCACCCATGTAGCTCTGCCGGGCATAAGACGCTCTGGCGAAGTGGCGTGTTTTCAGCCGCACAGCTAGAGGGGCTTATGACCCAAAGAGCTGGGTGCTGGAGCTAGACAAGAAAAGCGCAAGCACCCGTGTAGCTCTGCCGGGCATAAGACGCTCTGGCGAAGTGGCAAAGGCGGTAATAACGCCGAAATGCTAAGCAATCTTAGAGCCATTAAAAATACGAGGATGTCCCGTTAATCGGCTACACCCTCGTATCTATAAGCTGCAAACCTGTTTTATTCTTCGATCGTCACCCATTTATAAGAGAATGAAGCTCCCGTTGGATGCACCAATAGATTTTTGATTTTGCTTCTCATTAAGACAGCAGCACCTTCTTGATAAAGTGGTACGATCGCTGCGTCTTCTTCTAATAGAATTTTCTCAGTATCTAATAGCATTTGGTAACGTTTTTCAAGGTCCGTTTCCGTTCTTGCTGCTGCTACTAGTTTTTCCAATTCAGGATTTGAATAATCCATACGGTTAGCCGATCCACCTTCTAACCACATATCCAAATAAGTCATCGGATCGCTATAATCTGGGCCCCATGAAGATAGAGACAAATCGTATTCAATGGCTTTTTCGATTTCCAAACGCTGAGCGAATGGCACTGCTTTGATATCCAATTTAAGTCCTGGAAGATTGTCTTCCAACTGGGCTTGAATGTACTCAGCTACTTTTTTATGGTCTTCTGAATCGGCAATGTTAATCGAGATAGCTACTTCTGTTGCTCCTGTTTCTTCTAACCCTTTTGTCCAAAGCTTCTGAGCTTCTTCTACTGCTCCTGTATTGAAATCTCCATTCAAGTCACGGAAATCTTCACCCGATGGTGACTTGAAAAAGCCTTTTGGAACCACGCCATTTAATGCAGTAGAACCGTTTTTCAAAATAACATCTGTTAAGCTCGCTTTATCAATCGCCATATTTACTGCCTGACGAATGTTTTTATTGCCGAGTACTGGATGATTATGATTAAAGCGAAGGAAAATAATTTCCGGCTCTAAAATCGTGTCAAAGTTCGCGTCGTCTTTGTTTTGATCAACTGCCTCTGAACTCAAGACAATACGATCCACTTTGTTCGTTTCGTATAAGTTAATACCTGCTGCAGGGTCTTTGACAACATAAGCGTTGACTGCATCAAGTTTAACCGTGTCTGCGTCCCAGTAGTCTGCGTTCTTTTCGTATTTCCACCCTTGTTCATGCGTCCAGTCAACTAATGTGAATGGTCCATTGAAAAGGATATTCTCTGCTTCTAGTGCATATTGATCGCCTTGCTCTTCAACAAATTTTTGATTTTGCGGCAAGAATGTTGGGAACGTCATTAGTGACTGGAACAACGGGTTCGCTGCTTCTAATGTAACTTCCAATGTTTTCTCGTCAATTGCTTTAACTCCTAATTCTTCCGCATCCATTTCTTCATTCATGATGGCTTCAGCATTTTTGATTCCAGCTGTTACGAACATGAAGTTATACGGGCTTGCATCTTTCATAACGCGTTTCCAAGCATATTCAAAATCTTGAGCGGTAACCGGATCACCGTTACTCCAATTAGAATCGCGCAAAGTAAACGTATGAACGCTTTGATCCTCGTTCTCTGTGTGATCTGTTACTAACGCTTCAATTGGTTCATTGTTTTCATCTTGACGATAAAGACCTTCATTAACGTTATTCAATACAGTAAAGGCGATTCCATCGTGTGCTTTTGTAGAATCTAAGGTAGGAATGTCTGCTGTGGTCGAAATATTAAGTACTTGTTTAGCTTCTCCTTCTGTTGCATTTTCTTCTTTCGAACTTTCCGAAGAATTGAAATTACACCCCGATAAGAATAAAACAAATGCAATCAGAATCATGAAAATTTGCGCGTTTCTCGTTCTCCCCATTTTCCTACCCCCATTTTTTTGATAATTCTATTTAATCATAATTGTTATTGCATAAATAGGCAACAAGATGTTTAAATTTTCAAAAATATAAATTACGTGGTAATGTTTAGATATGAAAAGAAAGGATCAATACCTATGAATTTCAAAGCTATTTTATTGCTAACGTCATTGAGCATATCAATGCTGTTATCTTTTTTTCTGTATAAAAGTTGGTCTCTCATTAACTGGGCCAATGCTTTGTTTTTGGTTGGACTGCTATTAATTATGATCTATTCGATGATGATTTTAATCGAAGGTCAGTTTTTCACAGCTTTCTTAACGAGTACTCGAAACTTTTTTGCAAAAATAAATAAAAAAGATCAGGTGATTCAAGAAAGCGAAAAACGCTCTCTCATTCCTGTCACTTATCGCAGAGAATTCCCGAACCGAAAATCTTTTTTGCAAATTGGTTTGTTTTTTTGTATTGGCAGTCTGTTGGTTTCCTTCTTTTAATCTCCATGCAAAATCGATGGAGAAAGCGTGTCCGGTCGTATCGGAGAGTTCAACATTATCGGCAACGATTCAATAAAACAGGCGGAGAAAAAGAAGTTCTTTTTCTCCGCCTGTTTTATTTTAGAAGCCTATGAGACAGCCCCATTTTACGGCACAAAAATTTTGTTGGGAACTATTTTTTTAATGCTAGACCTATCTGCTTTATAACCTTCTTCAAATAATCCTGACTGTGCGGAACTAAATCTTTTAAGCCAATCTGCTTCTTAAATCTGCTACTTTTACCCGCAACTGTGACAAATCCTTCGACCTCTACTTCTTCCTTCTTACCCATAACTAATTCAGCCAGTTCTTCAAATTCCACCTTCGCTATGCCAGAAACTTCTTCTGCCTGCAACTCAAACGTAGCGTCATTGTTGTCTTGCTTCCGGTAAAAAAAGCAGTGACAGCGCTCATTGTCGGTAAAGTTCAGCAGGTTTATTTGATCTTTGATCATTCCAAGAGAAGTTAGTTCTGCAAAATCGACTTTGAGTCCAAGTTCTTCCTGAACTTCTCGAACGCCGTCTCGAACCGCTTCGTCCGCCATTAAATGACCCGCTGCCGTAATATCGAATAATCCTGGAAAGTCTTGCTTATCTTTACTACGCAACTGCAAGTAAACGATATCTTTATTATTCTCACGACCTACCACCCAGCAGTGAAAAGTTTCATGCCAATACCCTTTTTCATGCACGGTCTGGCGTGTAGCAACTCCTTGTGCAATTCCATTCTCATCGTAAATACGTATTTTTTCATTTTCCATTTTCATGCTCCCTTTTCTTCATTGTACAATAAAAAACCCGGCCATCTATCGGGCCGGGTTGGTTTAGTTCGCGACAATCGCTTCCACTTTCGATAGAAACTGTTTGGTTCGATCTTCTTTTGGATTTTCAAAAATCTGTTTGGAAGTACCTTGTTCTATAATCAGCCCTTCATCCATGAACACGACGCGGTCGGCAACTTCTTTTGCAAAATTCATTTCGTGCGTCACGATGACCAAGGTCATGCCTTCTTCTGCTAAACTTTTAATAACCAATAGCACTTCACGTACGAGTTCCGGATCGAGTGCTGAAGTTGGTTCATCGAAAAGCATCACTAAAGGATCTAACGCAAGAGAGCGAGCAATCGCTACACGCTGTTGCTGTCCACCTGACAATTGTGCTGGGTAATGATCAGCCCGATCAGCTAACCCGACTTTGGCAAGCAGTTCAATAGCAATCGCTTTGGCTTCTTCAGGACTTTTGCCATGTATAGCAATCGGACCTTCCATAATATTTTCAATCGCTGTTTTATGAGGAAACAGATTAAATGATTGAAAAACAAAGCCTGTTTTCTTACGCAATTCCCTAATTACTTTTTTGCGGTGACGATCAATTTTGCCTCCCGCGTTTACTTTGTATTCGCCAACTTGAATAAGCCCTTCTGTTGGCTCTTCTAAAAAATTCAAGCATCGCAACAAAGTCGATTTCCCTGATCCACTGGGTCCCATAATGACGACCACTTCGCTTTTATCAATGGTTAAATCGATTCCTTTGAGCACTTCGTTAGCTCCAAATTTTTTGACCAGTCCAGTAACTTTTATCATATGCCGATCAATCTCCTTTTATCCCGTCTTTCCCATTAACAGTGAGCAGACTTTGTGCAACCACATGTTATCTGACCAAGTATTTGGATGATCGAATTTCCAAACGATCCAATAATTTCGTGAAAAATGAGATCAATATCCAGTAAATCGCTGCAGCTACTAAATAAATGGTCAGTGGCTCGAATGTTTTCGCTATGATCAAGCTCGACATCTGCAACAATTCTGTCACCGTAATAACAGACACTAACGACGTATCTTTGATTAAAACAATAAACGAATTGGATAATGTCGGAATCGCAATCCGCAAGCTCTGCGGCAGGATAATTCGCTTTAATGCTTGAGAATAGGTCATTCCCATTGACATAGAAGCTTCCATTTGCCCGTTGTCCACTGCCAAAATAGACGCTCTAAATGACTCTGATAAATAAGCGCCTGCATTTAAACTAAGCGCTAAAATACCGGATGAAATCGGATCTAAGGCGATACCAACTTGAGGCAATCCATAATAAATAACGAAAATTTGTACCAATAACGGGGTTCCACGCATTAAAGACACATAAACATTCGCAATTTCGTTTACTACTTTTACTTTTAAAATACGAATAATGGCCGTCAAGAAGCCGATAACTAACGCAATCAGAATTGAAATAGCTGCGAGAAAAATCGTCATTCCTGTCGCTTTGAGCAACGATGGCAATGAATCAATCACAATTGTAAAATCCATAAATCCTCCCATTAGACAAGAAGTAACACGCTATTCCTTTTCAACGAAAGTTTCTTCTTTATACTCAATCTCAATGCCTAATTGGCTCAATTCAGTTAAAAAAGGATGGAATCGTTCCTGAACGATTAAACCTTCGATTGGAATAACGCCTGTCTCTGTTATTTTTTTAGTGGTAATCCATTGTGAAATGAGTAACGCTGGAATAGCAGTCGTTTTAGCCATCGATGTTATTTTCCGTTCGTGATCGTATAAATCAATCATTTCCCACGTATGTTTTGTTGAAACTCCGTGCTTGATGCCGCTTACTTCTACTCTTAAAACAGTAATATCTTCAATTGAATGGCCTGACATTTTTGGTATCAAAACTTTCTGAGCGAATAATTTTGGACTGATGACTGTATCTTCAACAGCAACTGGCGTTTCATCCAGAAATCCGAGTTCACTTAATACCCTCATTTTGTCCCAATGCCCAGGGTACCGAACAGTTCGCTCTACTAGGTTTTCTACTTTTCCTTGAAGCATAAAGGCCGTACTGTGGGCGTCTGTAATGACTGTTTCACATAAACCCACTGGCTCAGAAAAAGTCATTTCTACCAAGTCGGATAGCGGAGCCAATTCCACAATTTTTCCGTTTCGAATGATCGTTGCTGGTTTTGTATAAAGTCCAAGTAGACTTTCTAAACGGTAGACGACCTGATACCCTAAAGGCGGATCCGGGTATCTCGGAATTCCGCCACAGGCTAGCATTGCTTCTTGTGCTTCGTCCAATAGTTCAATTCCTTGTGCCGCCAAGAAATTGGTGATGCCGGGTGCGACTCCGCAACCTGGGACGATTAAAACCCCTGCTTGCTGTGCTTGTTCATGCAACGCCAATTTTTCTGGAAAATGAGATCCCACCAAATCAACTAAATGACATTTTGAAGAAATGGCTGCCTTTATTGCGGGCAAGCTTAACGAGTGAGGAAGGCAGCCAATCGCCAGGTCAGCACCTTTTAGCACTTCAGCAATATCGGCTTCTGTTGCTAATGCGGCTACTTTACCAATTACTTGCGGATCGTTAGCGATAGCTAGACATTTGTCGATGCTTGCTTGGTTAATATCAACAGCTGTGATGGTTTTTACACCAGCATACTTAGCCAATTCTGTTACTACTGTTGTGCCAATCATGCCTGTCCCTAAAACGAAGATATGCATTTCTCCACCCCTCACTTATGGCGCTTATACAAAAAATATCAAAATTTGTGACAAAGAAATTGTTCCAGACAATCAATGAACGTTTAGTTTTCTAACGGTTCTGTTCCAAACCATTTTTTATAAATTTCATCGTATGTCCCATCTTCTTTCATTTCACTTAAAGCGGCATTGGCTTTTTCGATAAAGTCTTCGTTGCCTTTGTTAACGGCCATGCCGATTTCGTCTTTGTTTAAAATATCGCTTGAAATTTTAATCGGAAGATTTTGTTCTTTAATGTTGTAGCTAATCAGTAATTGATCATTGATGATGACATCTAGACGCTTATTCGTTAAATCTTGAATGTAATCGCCTACAGCTTTGTACAATTTCACGTCAGCGCCTTCTACACTATTCGCCACGTCTTCAAAAGTTGTTCCACCACCAACGCCTACTTTTTTTCCTTTGATGTCTTCAAGCTTTGTAATATCATTTGTGTCTTCACGTGTAATTAGCACTGATCCTGAAATTACATAAGGGTCGGTAAAGTCGACACTCTTTTTTCGCTCTTCTGTCACCGTCATTTGGCTAATGATGATATCGAATTTATCCGCTTTTAGTCCACCGATCAAACCGTCCCATTTGGTTGCGATAAAGTTAGCTTTTACACCGAGACGTTCTGCAATCTCATTAGAGATATCAACGTCAAATCCTTGGAATTCATCTTTATCATCGATGAAATTAAAAGGTGGATACGTACCTTCAAATGCTACATTTAATTCTTTAGATTCTTCCATTCGTTCCAGCACTCCGCCAGATTTTCCTTCTGTTCCACTTTCAGGAGCAGATTTTGACGTGTCTTCAGTCCCACATGCTGCTAAAAAGCCAAAAATAAATAAGAAAATAATAGCACTGATCGTCGTTTTTTTCATTTTCATTCCTCCATCTTCAAATTGGCTGTCTCTGTTGATTAGTACATAAACGAGAAGATTAAAGCACGTGCGGTGACAAAACCTGTATACGCATAATTACCCGTAACAATCGCCCTGTTTACTTCCATATTTTAGAAACGATTGTCCTCTTATTATTGTCTTAATAAGGAGTAAAGTCAAACAAATTTCAGATTTTTAAGAATATTTTGCATAAAATAAAAAACTTTCACAACTAAGCTGTGGAAGTTTTAATTTTCTTCATAATGGTCGAATGTTGTCTCATCCGGTGCTACATGTTTGATAAATAGCAAATCTTCTTCTGTTACGTCTGGAACAAAAAACTCTGTTCCCCAATGCTCAGAAGTGAAAACAAGCTGGTCCCCACTGATCAAGAATACTGAAAACCATGCCAATCTCTTTTGGTCTATGAGATGACGTGTCAGCAGAAATTTCATGATATCTGCTGTTAGAAAGCCTGTAAAAATCGTCATACCTTGTTTTTCTTTACTTTCGAACAATCCCATTAAGTCAGAAGTGATCTCTCTTATGGCCGTCACTTCCTCAGTAAAGCAATGAATTTCAAAAGTGTCGGACTTAGCTAAAAAATACTCCATCAGCAAGAGCCAGTAATCGTAATTTTCTGTAGCGGGTATACGCATAAACTCTGGGTCATCTTTAAATTCGGTCAATTCAAATTGCAATTGCTTTTTAGGTATCATGTTTGTGCCACCTCCCGCGTTCTCTCTTCGGTCTATTAGTTCTCTGTATTCAAGCGCCTAACCACTTTGCTGATTTCCTGTAAATGATCAATTTCTCCATCTGCATCCAAGCAGCTCCAATGCTGACTTTTTTTCCAAATCGTTTTCATGCCTATTGCTTTTGCAGCCTGTATATCATTTTTCGGATGATCTCCAATATAGACAGCTTCGTTCGGAGAAACACCGAAACGTGCCAGCGCTTTATAGAAAATAGCTGGATTGGGTTTGGCCATTCCCTCCCATTCAGAAATCAAAAGTTCTTCAAAATACTCCCTAATTTTTAGTGACAGAATATTATCTAACTGAAACTGTCCCCTGCCGTTGGTGATCATCCCTAAACGTAGCGACTGCTTCGCTAAGTTCTTGAGCACCACAGTCAAATTCGGAAACGGTATGCAATGCTTGTTAAAATTGGTTACATAGTCTTCTAATAAGGTTTGCCAAGTTATCCCTTCAATCTCTAACTCTTCAATTAATTGTTGATAAACACAGTCTTTCCAAACGTATCCTTTGGCATCTAATTCGATAAAGCGATTACTAAAAAGAGCCTTAGGTACATGCTTTACGTGTTCATCTAACCGGTTGTACTGTTCATCTACAAACGCTAACAGCGAACTATCCCGGTCCAATAATGTGCCATCCAAATCAAAAATAACCACTTTGATCATTCGACTTCTCCTGTCTCGCTACTTTCTAGATTCAGCTTCTCATAAAACCCTAAAGATGCTAATAAAAATGCTTTATCATACTTTGTTTTCTCATGAATTCTATCTATCCAATCCTCCAGATTTTCTAACGGCTCATCGTGATAAAGTCCCGTGTTTGTACTCAAAAAACTGTTCCAGTTATCAAACTCCCAGTGGCGCGTCTCTCCTTTTTCATACAGCCGAACTTCGACCAACGGCTCAGGAGAGATATGATGTTGAGAATACTCAGCTGCCGCTAAAAACTGGAGACGTTCCACTGGCTTTACCTTGTAGAGTTGACGGGATTGTTTGCCATTGGATCGGTAATAGACCATCTCAACCTCTTGACCAATCGACTTTACTTGCACTTCTGCTCCTGGAAAATACCCAGACAATTGACTGCTTGTAAAATTCTGACTGTCTCCATCTATTAAGATGGGCTGGATCCACTGATCGCCTAAATCACATAGAAATCTGCGTCCATCCCTGTCTTCAGCTATGATAGCTGCGTGAGCATCTACTGTTCCTAGCTTACTGCCTATTGGATAAGCGTTAACCCGTGCGTCTTCAAAAGCTGCTAACAGCCAAATTGCCAAGTCAAAACAATTCCCTGTGATACCGTATTGGTCATGGTGCTGTTTCATGAGCTCGACATCGCGTTGCTTTTGGTCGCCTGATCGCTGATAATACCAAGCTTTTGTCAAAGTCTCCATGGGAAATCCATCAAACTGCTGCCAAATTGAAAGAATCTCTGCGGGTGCTTTTATTTGCTTCACCTTCTTTTTCTTTTTTGTATGCTATTACTTCTCTATATTCTGTAGAAATTCCTGCTGTTAGAAGAACTAAGCTATTGCGAACTCGGTGTGCAAGTTTTCATATCCAGTCGATTGACATCAGCGATTCAGATTCAAGGGCTCTTTTGATCTTTGCTTTCACTTACAAAATGATCTTTTATTTTAGCTCGAAACTAGCTGATGGCATTGAACATCTAGTTGTTCTTCAGTAGGCAAAAGGGGCTATCCCAAAAAGTCATTGCTCATGACCTTTTGGGATAGCCCCTTTTCATCAAGTACTAGAGTTAATCCGTCAGAAAACTTTTTCGGTTGCGGATTTGGTAATGGTTTAGTTGCTTGAATAACTCTGAGGAAGTTCCTTGATCCACAGAAAATTCAACCCCGCATTCTACCACGTCGATACCTGTCGCTTTTCGAACAACAGTCCCTTCTATTAAGAAAGCGCTATCTACTAGTTCAAAACTACAGCGTACGCTTTCTCCCAAAGGAATATTAAGTACAGAAGAAAACACCAACCCTCCGGCACTAACATCATAAATTTCGACCGGCAAAAAACTACCTCCGTAAACTGAAACCTTGCCATTCAAAGCCTGGTTGAAAATAACTCGAAAAAATTCGCGACGATTTTCCGACATTTCACTCTCCCCATCCTCGGTCACATATACAAATTTACAAGCAGACCTTTGATTTCTCCTACTAGATCTAAAGTACCGATTCCTTCTTCTTCATTATTCAATACTTCGTCTTGAATTTCAATTAGTTTTTTATCGATTATTTTGATAATTCGTTGGGGTTTTAAGTTACCGCCTGATGTAAGACTTTGCTCATCTGATAAGTGTAAACCATAACTCACAGATTCTGAGACAAATTGCTTAACAGCTTGCTTATAATTCACTAAATTTTCAAGTGTACGTTGATTGGCTAATTTTTGACCTTGCGTATCCACATTACTCATCAACTGATTTAACGAATCATTTTGCAGCTTTGACTGAGATTTTCTCATGGCATTTGAGAAAAGTTCGTTCGGCTTGTTACCATTCGTTTGTTTCAACAGCCGGTCGTTTTGAATCGTACTCTGACTATCAATACGCATTTACAGCACCTCGTCTTCTTTTAAATTACTGTACTACTTATTGTTCATATTAAGGACAAGCTCTACTTCGCCAAAGTCGGCGTGAAGCACTTTAGCAATTTGTCTCGAAGAAAAACCTTGTCTAGACAGCTGAATGATTTTCTCTGTTTCTACAGTAGACTTTTCGGGACTGTCGATCTGTTCAATCTTGGTTTGTTCTAATCGTTCAACGCGTTCGACGAGTTGGGTTTCGCTGTTCTTTATGTAAGTAGTTAATTTATTGTAAAGTTCATTGTTTTCTTCTTCAAGTTGGGCCACAAACTGGGCCATCTTTTCATGAATTTCAGGTGAGCTGTTATTTATGTGCTGTTTTTTTACTATCAGCATCAGCCGTATATTCATTAGCACTAGCCCCGTACTAACTACTATCAATAGCCATTCCATCCCCATCACCTTAGCCTTCTGTTTGGTAGTTTCACTTCAATAATGATCGTGTACAGATAAAATCGAAGCATGCAGTCGAAGCATAGCTTTTGAGTGAAGCTGTGAAACTCTTGATACACTAACGCCGAGAATTTCGGCAATTTCGGTTAATTTCATTTCTTCAAAATAGCATAATGACACTGTAATTTTTTCTTTTTCAGGCAACCGTTCAATGGCACGAACTAGCGATTCTTTCATCATTCGATCTGATAAATGGCGTTCTGGCGAGCCTACGTGATGGTTGTTCACTGTTCGTCGTTCTTCAAAGTGTTCGTCATCCATTGAAATCATTGTTGATAGCGCTGCTTCTGAAACTGTCTTATTAAGCTCAGCTTTCGTAATACCCAAATACAAACTAACTTCCTCGTCAGACACAGAAGCGCTATTTTGCTGCTCTAATAAAAGATAGGCTTTTTCAATTTTCTTTACTTTTTCTCTAACGGATCGCGGCAACCAATCGCTATGTCGCAGCCCGTCAATAATCGCTCCTTTGATGCGCCAGGAAGCATAGGTTTCAAATTTCAAATCTCTTTCAATATCGAATTTACTTAAGGCATCGAGTAATCCTTCATAGGCATAGCTGCGGATATCATCTTTTTCCACAGTTTTCGGTAAACTGATCATGAACCGTTGAATCACGTAATCAACCAAAGGAAGATATTGTTCAACCAAGTATTCGCCAGCTTCTGGATCTTGGTGTTGTTGCCAATCGCTCCAGCAGGAGAGTTCTTCTTTTGATAATTTGGGATTCAGCATGATTTTTCACCACCATTTCCAAGCGTCAAGCCGCTCTTATTTAAAAAATATTTTCATAATAAACCCTTTCAGTCCCAGTTTATAAGGAACACGGAGATGTAGAAATTCACCCGTTAGTTGACGAATGGCCACTGCCGATTCACTATTCGGATAAACCAGCAGTAGCGGCTGTTGCTTTTTGACAGCTTCTGGCACGTGTAAATCATTTGGGATAGAACCCAAGGCACCAATCTCTTTCCCTAAAAACTGAGCTGCTGCTTGGGTAAAGTTATCAGCTGTTTGTTGTCCTTCTTTGATACTGACGCATTGATTGACTACTAGCTTCATATGAACATTTGGATCTTTGCCATGCACCATCTTGACGACTGAATAGGCGTCAGTAATCGACGTTGGCTCAGGAGTAGTAACTAAGATGACGTCATCAGCGGCTAAGATAAAGCGAAGATTTTCGTAGGACAAACCTGCTCCCGTATCCAAGATGATGTAGTCTACTTCACCCTGTAAAGTGGCCAGTTCCTGAAAAAATTTATGCAGTTTGTGATCATCCATTCGAAACAGTTCGTTAAAACCATTGCCCCCTGAAATGAACAGCAAGCCATTTGGACCTTTTTCAATAATATCCCGAACAGCCAAATCTTTTTCAATCATGGAAGCAATGGTTTCACGTGGAATCTGATCAAGTAACACATCAATATTAGCGAATCCCATATCAACATCAAGAATCAATACCTTTTTATCCTGTTCAATAAGGCTTAAGCCAAAATTTAATGCGAAATTCGATTTTCCAACTCCGCCTTTGCCACTAGCGATTGCCAACACTCGTGTTTTTTTAACGGTTTTTTTGCTTGGCTTATCCGATTGCTTTATCAGCATTTTTTCTCTTAACTGGTTGGCTTGATCAAGCATTAGTTTTTTCTCCCAAGATGAAGTCCGCTACTAATTCCGGTGTGCAGTCCATAATGTCATCCGGTACATTTTGGCCATTAGCGATATAGCGTATCGGAATGTCGTAATGGCAAATCAAATTCACGATAGCGCCCGAAGAACTGGTTTCGTCTTTTTTAGTCAATAGCAGTTCATCCATAGAAATGGAACGGAAATTATTAATTATTTTTTTCATATCTTCGTATTTGGCAGTTAAGCTCAATACTAAGTGAATCTGTACCTTACTATCAGTTGGCAGTAACTGCTTAAGGTCTTCAATATATTGCGTCTGCTGATAATTTCGGCCTGCCGTATCCATTAAGATGATATCGCAGTCATGAAAATCTTCGATTGCTTTCGTTAAATCTGCAGAAGACTCCACTACCTTAACTGGAATATTCAAGATGCTGCCATAGGTTTTTAATTGCTCAACTGCCGCAATACGGTAAGTATCCGCAGTAATCAATCCCACTTTTTTATCCTTTGTAAGCAGATAACCAGCAGCAATTTTTGCGATTGTCGTTGTTTTCCCAACCCCTGTTGGTCCGATAAAACAAATAATTTCTGGTTGTTGTGAAATTTCATCACACTGATGCGAATCCATCATTGCGACCAATTCTTCACGAGCAAAGCGCTGAACACGCTCTAACGTTTGGTCAGTGTTAAATTCATCTCTTGCGATCAATTTTGCTAGCAAGTCTGTCAAAATATCCGGCGCTATTTCTTGCGCAATCAATTGCTTTTTCAACAACCGAAGAGATTCAGGAAGATCCTCTTCTTTCATCTGTTTCATCATAAATTGTTTCATATTCTTTAACTCATGGATCAATTCTGCTGAGGAGTCTTTTGGATTACTCCACTTTGATGGAGATTTCGTTTCAGTTGGCAATCCTTTTTTCGGCGGGATTGGATCAACGCCAGCTGTGATTTCTAATTTTTCTTTCTTGAAAAAACCTAAAAATCCACCTGTCTTGATTTTTTTGGTATTTAAAATCAACGCATCTTCGCCTAGATCCTTTTTAATCATGGGGAGTGCTTCCGCCATCGTGTTGACGATATATGTTTTCAACCTCATGAGACGTTCACCACTCCAACACTTTGAATTTCAATCTCCGGCTCTAGTTCGTTATAGGACAGCACTGGCAGGTCGGGTGCAAAACGCTCGACGAATTGTCTCATGTAAATACGGATAGCAGGAGACGTCAGTAAAATGGGCTGAACGCCGGTTTGCTGCAGTTGCGCCGCTTGTTCTGTGATCTTTTGGAAAATTGTTTGAGAAGATTCTGGATCAATGGACAAGTAATTGCCTTGCTCTGTCCGGTGCACAGAGTCAGCGAATTTCTTTTCAAGACTCGCTCCTGCTGTAATCACTTGCAACGGCTCTTTTGGAGTAGCGTATTGCAAGGTAATTTGACGTGATAGGGATTGACGTACATACTCCGTCAACAAATCTGCGTCTTTTGTTTGCGTAGAGTAATCTGCCAACGTTTCCAAAATGGCCAATAAATTGCGGATAGATACTTTTTCTTTCAAAAGTTTCATTAATACTTTTTGTACTTCACCAATGGTCATTAAATTTGGTACTAACTCTTCGACTACTGCTGGTGCTGTTTCGCGCATATTTTCAATGAGCGATTTTACTTCTTGTCTACCGATTAATTCATGCGCGTGGCGTTTGATCACTTCTGTCAAATGAGTAGACACAACAGACGGCGGATCAACAATGGCGTAACCTGCCATTTCGGCTTCTTCTTTCATGTCCTCATCGACCCATAAAGCAGGCATACCAAAGGCGGGTTCCACGGTTTCAATGCCTTCTACTGATTCGTCGTCAATGCCCGGACTCATGGCTAAGTAATGATCAAGCATAATTTCACCTGATGCGACTTGGTTGCCTTTGATCTTAATCACGTATTCATTCGGCTGCAGTTGGATGTTGTCACGAATCCGAATGACCGGAACGACAATACCTAGCTCCATCGCGCATTGTCGACGGATCATAATAACACGGTCCAGTAAATCGCCGCCTTGATTTTTGTCGGCAATTGGGATTAATCCATAGCCAAACTCAAATTCAATGGCATCCACATGCAGTAAATCAATGACACTTTCCGGACTTTTCATTCCCGCTATTTCTTTATCTTCTTTGCCTATTTCAACTTCCTGCTTTTCCTCAGATTTCAAGGTTTTTTGCATTTGGAAAGCACCATAAGCGATGACACCCGCAATCGGCACAACGAGCATTGGACTGATTGGTGTAAAAACTGCAAACATCACTAACGTTCCGGCTACAATATACAACATCTTTGGATAGGCGAAAAGTTGTTTTGTGATATCTGACCCTAAATTGCCGTCTGATACTGCACGTGTGACGACAATACCCATCGCTGTCGAAATTAATAGCGCTGGAATTTGAGAAACTAAGCCATCTCCAATAGACAGTAGCGTAAACAGCTGCGCTGCTTCTGCAAATGGCAATTTGTGAACCATGACACCGATTAGCAAGCCACCAATGATGTTGATGAGGGTAATAATGATTCCGGCAATCGCGTCTCCTTTAACGAATTTACTCGCACCGTCCATCGCCCCGTAAAAGTCTGCTTCTGAACTTACTTTTTCACGACGGCTTTTTGCTTCTTGATCCGAAATCATTCCTGCGCCGAGGTCGGCGTCAATACTCATTTGTTTACCCGGCATGGAATCGAGCGTAAATCGTGCAGCCACTTCGGCTACTCGCTCGGAGCCTTTCGTAATCACGAGAAACTGAATAATCACTAAGATGAGGAATACCAAGATCCCGATAATGGCGCTTCCTCCAACAACGAACGAACCAAACGTCTCAATCACTTGTCCACCTGTTTGATTGGTCAAAATCGAACGCGTTGTCGAAACGTTTAACCCTAGTCGGAACAAAGTTGTTAACAACAGTAACGTAGGAAAAATAGAAAATTGTAGAGGTTCTTTTGTATTCATAGCCACTAACAAGATCGTTAGTGCCAAACTGATATTGATCATAATTAACACATCTAACAAGAGCGGCGGAAGAGGGATGACCATCATCACCACAATCATGATAACGGCTACCATGATGGCATAATCTCTGAATTTCACGCGGGTCCCTCCTCTATCCGGGTTATCGGATTTTTCCTTTTAATCGGTATATATATGCTAAAACCTCAGCCACAGCTAGGAATAATTCTTCCGGTACAACATCCCCAACTTCAACTTGGGCATACAGTGCTCGTGCGAGAGGTTTGTTTTCCATCGTCACAATTCCAAATTCTTTCGCTTTTTCTTTAATCTTCAGCGCCAAATGATCTTTGCCCATTGCGATGATGACCGGAGCCTCCATCGTTTCGGCATCGTACTTGATCGCGACAGCGTAATGCGTGGGATTGGTGATTAACACATCTGCACTTGGCAGATCCTGTATCATGCGGTTCATGCTCATTTGTCGCTGCTTGTCTTTTATTTTTGATTTGATGAGCGGATCGCCTTCCGCTTTTTTGTATTCATCTTTGATGTCTTGTTTTGACATCTTGATGCCTTTTTCAAATTCGTATTTCTGATAAATGTAGTCTAGGATAGATAAACTCAGCAGGATCAGTCCTGCAATCAAGCCCATTTGGAAAACCAATGAACCGATAAAAGAAAACGAATAGCCAATGCTTTTTTGTGACAGCGTAAATAACTCATCTTTGCCTACCCACAATACGCCAAATGCAGCGCCGCCGATAATGCCGATTTTCAAAAGGGACTTCCCTAACTCGACTAAAGCGCGCATTGAAAATATTCGCTTTGCCCCTTTGATTGGATCTAGTCGTTCAAACTTGGCCATGATGGGGTCTGATGTGAAAATAACACCCACTTGGATAAAGTTTCCGAGAAAGCCGAAGACCATACCAACGAGCATGATAGGCAGCATCAACAAAAAGGCATTCATGGCCATCTGCTCAAACAAGGTACGAATGGTGGCCGGTGTTATTTCCCAGGAAATATATTGCGTAAAGTGAATCCGGTAAATAGCTAAAATTCGGTCCATCATCCAGCCACCGAGCGAATTCAGTAGCACAATCCCCCCGATAATAATCATGGCAGCTGCGACTTCCGGGCTTTTGGCTACTTGGCCCTTCCGCTTGGATTCTTGCCTTTTTTGCGGTGTCGCTTTTTCAGTTTTCTCACCCGCAAAAAATTGCAAATCCAAGGGATATCTAGTTGCCACTTACGTTCCTCCTAACAAACGAATCAGTTGAGCCATACTCACCAAGAGTTTCTCAAAGAGAACCTGCAGGATATAGAAAAACACGGGCATGGTTAGAAAAAGCATGATAAAACCGACAAAAATTTTCAACGGCAACCCGACAGCGAATATATTCAGCTGAGGCACCGTTTTCGCCAAAATACCAAGGGCAATATCCACTAAAAACAAAGCGCCAACGATTGGCAAGGCAATTTGCAACGCAATCAAGAACATTTCTGCAAACAAGCCCGTCATAAATTGTGCGATGTCTTCAGCTTTCACAGAAATAGCTAATCGCTCTACCGGAAACACACGTAGGCTTTGCATCACACCGTCTAACATCAAATGATGACCATTTACAGTTAACAAGAACAACAACGCCATCATGTACTTGAAATGACCGATAATCGGCACTTGCGCACCGGTTTGTGGATCCAGCACATTGGCCATCGAAAAACCCATTTGAAAATCAATAAAAGCGCCTGCAATTTGAACCGTGTACAACACGAGAGCTGCAGTGAAGCCGAGTGCCAAACCCGTCGCCAGTTCTTTAATAATTAACAAAAGATACGTCGAGTCCAAAAGAATCGTTTCGCCCATAGGCAAGGTCGACACAGCGACAAACGCTAAAAATGCTGCGATACCTACTTTGAATTGTGCGGGTACCCCTCGCATTGAGAAAATAGGAGCAATTAGAAAAAAACTGGTTAAACGGACGAGCATGAGTAAAAAATAAGGCAAGATATCAAAAATTTTGTCCATGTCCATTTACCCGATAATTCTTGGCAGCTGCTCAAACAAGTCCCGTGTGTAATCTAGCAGCAAGGTCAACATCCACGGGCCAAAGACCACGAGCGAGATAAAGACCGCCAGTATTTTCGGGATAAATGCTAAGGTTTGTTCTTGAATTTGTGTCATCGCTTGGAACACGCTGACCAATAATCCAACAGCTAACGCAATGAGCAGCATTGGAGCGGATATAAGAATCACTGTAAAAATTGATTGTTCCGCTAGTTTGATCACCATATCTGGAGTCATCGTATTCTTCCTTTCGTCAAAAGCTGACCAGCAGCGATTCGATTATTAAGTACCAGCCATCGACCAACACAAATAGCAATATTTTAAACGGTAACGATATCATGACTGGCGGCAACATCATCATCCCCATTGCCATCAACGTACTGGCGACAACCATATCAATGATTAAGAAAGGAATAAAAATAACAAACCCAATTTGAAAAGCAGTTTTCATCTCACTAATAGCAAATGCCGGAACCAGTGAAGTTAGCGGAATCTCTTCAATGCTGTCAGGTTTTTCTAGCTCCGCGTATTTAAAAAACAAAGCCAAATCTTTTTCTCTTGTATTTTTTGCCATAAATTCTTTTAATGGCACAATAGCGGTATCCAGTGCTTCTTGTTGCGCCATGTCGCCGTCTAAATACGGTTGAAGTGCAGTTTCATTCATTTCTCCTACGATAGGAGACATGATAAAAAATGTTAGAAATAGTGCTAAGCCAACCAATACTTGGTTCGGTGGCATCGACTGTGTGCCGAGTCCAGTTCGCACGAATGACAAAACGATGATGATCCGTGTAAAACTAGTCATCATAATTAGAATTCCTGGAGCTAAAGACAAAATCGTTAACAGGAAGAATAATTGAAGCGTTGTTGAGACATCTTCAGGGGACTCTGCGCCAAAATCAATGCCCGGAATATTAATAGCAGATAAGATTTCCGGAATCATAGCGGACGTCCTTCCGTGTCTTGCGTTTCTTTTTCAAACTCATCTTCAAGCGCTTGTTGTTGGGCTTTTTGTTTATTTAAGCTTTGCTTAAATAACTGATCAAAGCCATTTTTTTGCGCTTTTTTTGAAAAACCTTCCATCTTTTTCTTTGTTAAATCAAACAAGTTTTTCGATAATGCGGGTTGTTGCTGCTCAAAGTCTTTTTCAATGTTGTTAATTTCCACTGCATCTGAAAATTCCTTGATGAGCGTTACTTCATCACCCACGCCAAGTAAGTACATCTGGCTGCCAATTTTCACCACTTGCAGCGACTTATTATTGCCCAGCGGCGTACCACCCATCAGTTTAACAGCTTGGTTCGGTTGCAGGTTTTTCTGACGTGCCGCTAAAAACTTAATAAGTCCATAAATCATCACCACAATCAACAACGTATAAAAGATTAATTGAACAATAATACCGGCTAAGCTTTTTTCTTCTATCGGTGCTCTTTCTACATCATCAACGGGTGTTTTTTCTACCGGATCTTCATTATTTAGCCATTCCACCACATTCGGACTGGCTTGAACAGCTAGTGGCACCGACATTGCGCTCAAAAACAACAGCGCTAATAGCAATGGCATCCACATATAACTTGATTTAGGCACTCTTAGTAAACTCCTTTTATCCATCATTAACGCAGTTTTGAGATGCGTTCAGCTGTGCTCAATACATCTGTTACCCGGACACCGAAGTTCTCATCAATGACAACTACTTCTCCAACTGCAATCAATTTATTATTGATTAGGATATCAACGGGTTCTCCTGCTAATTTATCCAATTCAATAATAGACCCTTGCGAGATTTCCAATATTTCCTTGACTACTCGTTTTGTACGGCCTAGCTCCACAGTAACTTGGAGCGGAATATCCAATAACATATTCAAGTTATTCGGTGCAGATGGCGCTGTTTCCGTATTGTCGAAGCTTGAAAACTGAACATTTTGTACGGTCGGTGTTGCTTGAGCCTGCTCATTTAGCCCATCATCTGATTGCTTTGGCATTTCACTTGTCTCCTTTAGTTCTTGCGGATTAAACGGTGCCGTTAAAATCTCCACCAAGGTTTTTGCAAGTGGTAGAGGCAAACATAAACAAAAACGGATGTTTTGCTTTCCGCTAACATTCAACTGAAATTCCGACTCTGTAAACGACTGCTCTTTCGTAAAGTTAGCTAACGAAAATTCACCCGTTTGATCCACAACGTCCATACCCGACAAGGAGTAAGTAAGCTCGTTTTCTAACAGCGCTGACATCGACTGTGCCACTGAATCAAACATTTTACTAATCAACTCTTGAACCGCTTGAAATTCTGTTTGGTCCTCTGTAGTCTTTAATGCAGCATCCATGTCCTTTTTAGAAACAGCAAGAACCTGCATTCCGCTAGCTGAACCCGTATATTCACCAAGCGCCACATAAAACGGTGCGCCGATCGAACCAAATACAGCATCTCGACCGGTCACAGTTAGCGTTGGAGAAGTGACAAAAACCTGTTCTGCAAGCAACGACGTTAGTAGAGCCGCCGAACCTCCTAGAGACGTGTTCAATAATTCGATGATAGCTTCTGTCTCTGTTTTTGATAATGCGTTTTCAGGCATCGCCTTTCCTCCTGTCTTCTGGTCATCCGAAGAATTTTTACGTTTTTCTGGAGAATGATGATCAGTCGTCATCAAATTGAACTCCTTGAATCGATAGTTCTGTTACTTGTACAGCCATCCGACCTTTTGAAACACCAGGTTGGGCATAAAATTTTAATTTGTTATCTACTTGAAGCGTGACAGGTGACTCGTAAGATTCGTCCAAACGAATGACATCGCCATTTTTCAGGTTCAGGAAATCTCCAAGTTCGATCGTTGATTTTCCCAGTACCGCTTTGATTTCCATTTTGGTGCTTTGCAGCTTTTCTTCTAACGCTTCCATTTCATGTGTTTCAACAGCCTTTTTTTGGTTTGCCAGCCAATGTTTCGCTGACAGCTTCGGCAAAATTTGCTCGAGCACTGTATGAGGCAAACAGATATTGATGATGCCTTCTGCGTGTCCAATTTTTGTTTGCAACTTGATTAAAATGACCGTTTCGTTTGGAGGAGAAGTAGTCAAGAATTGTGAATTCACTTCAATCTCTTTGAGTTCTGGAGACAGTTTCACTACAGATGACCAGGCTTCTTCAAAACAATCCAGTGATTTTGAAAACACCCGTTCAATGACGCTGATTTCAATTTCAGTCAACTCACTGTCTTTCTGCAAGAGATTGCCTTGCCCGCCCAGTAGCCGGTCAAACATGACATATACCACCTCTGGAGAAAAATCCATCACCATGCTGCCCTGCAGCGGTGTTGCTTCGAAAACGCCCAACATCGATTTTTTTTGGACATTTCGAACAAACTCTTGATAAGAAACCTCTTCAACTTTTTCAACGGTCACTTGAACAAATGTTCGAAGCTGTGCCGAGAAATAAGAAGTCAACAAGCGCGAAAAATTCTCATGGATACGCGATAAGGTACGGATTTGATCTTGTGAAAAACGTAACGCTTTTTTGAAATCATATGCTTGAACATTTCTTTTTTTATCAATCACTTTCGGTTCTTGATTGCCCATTGCCGAAAGGATGGTTTCGATATTTTCATTTGATAAAACGTCTGTCAACTTGATTGCCCCCTCATTCGTCTAGGTTCGGCTCATGCAAACGAGGTAAAATGTTCAGCTTCCGGTAATAGTCGGTTACTTTGTCCATAACTTCCTCTACAGTTTCCAGTACATGGACTTTCTTACCGGTTGTTAACGTCACCACTGTATCCGGTGTCGATTCTAGTCGCTCGATATAGATGGCGTTTAATACGATAGATGAACGGTTTAACCTAGTTAAGTTAATCATTTCGATGGACTAAGCTCCTTCCATTAACGTTTTAGGTTCATAATTTCCTGTAAAATTTCATCAGAAGTGGTAATGGTTTTTGAGTTAGCTTGGAACCCGCGTTGCGCTATAATCATTTCTGTAAACTCTTCCGTTAAGTCAACGTTAGACATTTCGAGCATGCCCGAACCGATTTCTGTATTTTTCTCTGTAGCTGTTTGGATATTCAAGCCGCCCGCACTCGCTATTTCCGTCATCTCGTATAGTGAGCCACCAAACTTGCGAAGACCTGAAGGATTTTCAGGTTTTGATACGCCGATAGAAGAAATAGTTGTTTCATTTCCATCCGCCGCTTTACCAATCACTTCACCCAATCGATTAATACTAAATGATTCATAGGCTTTCGCATCAATGTTAATCGCTTTTCCAGCATTGTCCAAAACCTTATACCCTTGAGCTGTTACTAAGTCACCAGCAGCAGTTACTGTGAAATTTCCTGCACGCGTTAAGTACCGTCCTGCCGTACCAGTAGCTTCTGGGTCTTGCACAACGAAAAAGCCGTCTCCCATAATGGCAAGATCAGTTCCCACGCCCGTAGACATTAATGAACCTGCATTGTGATTGACGTTGATGGAAGAAGTTACCGAACCTAGACCCACTTGCATCGGATTCGCACCACTACTCGACATATTCTGGCTTAACAAATCTTGAAAATTAATGGTGCTTTTTTTGTAGCCGACTGTATTAACGTTAGAAATGTTATTCCCGATAACATCTAACTTTGTTTGGAAGTTTTTCATACCTGACACACCTGAGTACATTGAACGTAACATTTAATTTTCCCCTTTCAAGAACCGCGTTTCATCCACCATGGATTACACAGTTTCTTGTTTATTAGCTGGTGCTGTCGTTTTTTCAATATGAATGATTGAGTTGATTGGCACTTTTACATCTGATCCTTCAAGCTCTGCCATTACTTCTCCGTTTTTACTGGACAAGGCTTTGACAATTCCTTCACCTGACGCTGTTTCGGACTGCCACTTAACCGATGTTCCGATTAAATGCGCATAATCTGCCAATGACGAATTTCCTTGATTGTTGACGAATTGCGTCATCGTTTTATTTAGATTGGTCAATTGTTCGAGGCTTGTAAATTGAGCCATTTGGCCAATAAATTCGGTGTCCTTTAACGGCTCCATCGGATCTTGGTGTTGCATTTGAGTCACTAGAATTTTAAGGAATGCATCTTGTCCAAGTGCATTTGTTGGTGCCGTCTTGGCCACTGGTGCTGCGGCAGTAGCCGCTCCCGTTGTCGCTGTCGAAATGTTCATCCAAACACCCTTTCTTCTATACGGTGTAATCTACTTTTGGTAAGCCTTCAGGCAATGGCTTTGTTGTTTCTTTAACTACGTCTTCTTCAGACTGAAAATAGCTATGACCACTACGCGAATTTTTACTTTGTTGTTGCGTAAACCGTTGTTCTGCATGAGGTTGTTGCTGATTAAAAGGCTGCTGTGGGCTTTGTTCGAGCACTTCAATTTTTTCAACTTCCACACCCTGTTGAATCAATGAAGTTCTCAACTGATTTAGCTGAAGTTCAATCGCTTCTTTTGCCATTGGTGTGCTTGCCATAATTTGAGCGGCTAGTTTGCCATTTGTTGATGTCAATAAGATTTCAAGGTGTCCCAAATGTTCCGGGAAAATATTAACACGCATTTTCAGGCCTTCTTGGCCGTCGACTAAGCGCATTGAACTTTTCAACATCCCGCCGAGGTCTTCTAGAAGATGGGGTAAACGTACCAATGGAACTGGCTGTAGACTGGCTTCTGCTTTCACAAGAGTCCCGGCAACCTTTCCAGCATCTGCTGTCATCGTTAAAGGCTGCGCAGCTAGATCTGGAGTCGCTTTCACTTCTATGGATTCTTTGGGAGTTTGAAGTTCTTCTCCACTTTGGAGCTTCGGAACAACCTTACCTTCTCCTGCTTCAAGTTCTTTTAACGCCTTTTGCATTTCAACAGACACCTTAGAACTGTTGCTCACTGGCTTCAGTAATTCACCAACAAGTGTGGGAATATCCTTTACCGCACGACTTTCTTCACTAGATGCTATAACCGGCTTTAGTTGAGGACTCGTAGCGATTAGAGCTTGTTGTTTTTCAAGCATCCCCAACAAATCATCGAGTTGTTTAGAAAGTTGTATTAAGCCATTAACGCTTGTCTTATTCGCTTTTCCTTCTACTTCGTTCAGCATCGGGGATTTCACAGTTTCTCCAGCTGGTTGTTCGACTAAAATTTGGAGCTGCTGTTGTATTTTCTGAAGCAGTGAAACGAGTTGACTAGGATCTTCTGATGCATTCGCAGCTACCTGACCGGGCGCTGGCAAACCAGTTGGCTTGTTGTCAGCCTGCAGTTGTTGCAACTGCAGAATGGCGTATTGAATTTCCTGCTGCTCAGTTGTTGGCTCTTCAACTAGTAGTTCTTGTAAAGACGCTAGCACAGATTCCACGTTTTCCAACAGGTTTTCTGTAGGTGCTTGTTGTTCGCTAACAGGTGGAAGTGCCAATGATTCCAGTAAAGAAGCAAATGCCGCTTGATTCACAACAGGTTTCGAAGTTGTTTTCGTGACAGGGCTAATGGTTTGTTGAAACGTCGGCTTTAAAGCTTCCATACGTTCAAGTCCCTTCCGCCAAGTTATTTGCCTTAGCTAAGCGATAAAACCGCGTACTGGCCATTTCGTCAAAAAAGCTTTGTTCGGCCGCTTTGTTTTCTTCTTGGAAATGTGTTAACTTTTGTTGCTTCAAGTTTTCCCACGTTTTTTCTTCTTTCGCTTTTTCTTGCAATACACCTTGAGACGCTGAAACTTTTTTCTGTAAATGTTCCAATTCTCTTTCGGAAGAAAGCGATTGACCTTGAAGCTGATAAATATAGTCTTCTAACATGCGAAGTTCTGAAATGTTGACGCCACTTTGCTGTTTGGCATTTTTTAATAACTCAGCATCTGAGATTTTCTTTTGAATCATTCTTTTTTGCTGATGTCCTACTTCATGTTGTTTGATAGCTTCAGCCATTTGGATCTGCGCAAAGCCCTTTTCATTTTCTTTTAAATCCAATATCTTTTGAAATCGAAAGTTGAATTGTGTCAGTTTAAATCCCTCCAAATTGTGCGGATAGCCGTTCAACACTTTCTTCTATTTTGGCTTTCTCGTAAATGTCTTGCTGCAAATATTCTCGGATCAATGGATACGCTCGAATGGCGTCATCAATCTCTTTATTTGCACCACTCTTGTAGGCTCCGATATTAATCAGATCTTCAGAAGTCTCGTAAGCTGCTAACAGACGTTTGAAATCTCGTGCGGCTTGTTGATGTTCTTCTGATACCACTTCGTGCATCACCCGGCTAACACTCGCCATTACGTTGATCGCTGGAAATTGACCTTTTTGAGCAATTTTTCGGTCCAATACAATATGTCCATCTAAAATTCCGCGCACCGCATCGGCAATCGGTTCGTTCATATCGTCTCCGTCTACTAAAACGGTATAAAAAGCGGTGATCGTCCCTTTACTGGAAGTACCCGAGCGTTCGAGTAATTTCGGTAACAATGCAAAAACGCTTGGTGTATACCCTTTACTCGTTGGTGGTTCGCCTACTGCGAGCCCCACTTCACGTTGTGCCATCGCAAAACGCGTCACCGAATCCATCATCAACATGACATTTTTTCCTTGATCCCGGAAATATTCAGCAATCGCTGTTGCGGTTAGTGCGGCTTTAATGCGCTGCATGGGTGTTTGATCGGAGGTTGCTGCTACGACGACGGATTTCTTCAGCCCTTCAGGACCTAAATCACGTTCAATAAAGTCACGAACTTCACGGCCACGTTCTCCAACGAGCGCAATGACATTAATATCTGCTTCTGTATTGCGAGCAATCATGCCCATCAACGTACTTTTCCCAACACCACTTCCGGCAAATACCCCAATGCGTTGACCTTGGCCAACAGTTAGCAAACCGTCAATGGCACGAACTCCGACTTCTAAAGGTTTATCGATTCTCGGGCGCTTTAACGGGTTCGGCGGGGCATTATTAGTAGAATATTTTTTCAACCCCCGAGGCAATAAGCTTTCATCAAGTGGCATCCCCGTTCCGTCCAAAACTTTCCCTAAAATAGAAGGCCCCACTTTAATCTGCAGTGGCCCTCCCGTGGCGACGACTAAACAACCGGGTCCAACTTGCGAAAGATCCTGAAGTGGCATGAGCATGATTCTGTTTTCTTTAAATCCAACAACTTCGGCTTCAATCGGTGGCTCGTTGCGATTTGGGTAAAGCAAACACAATTCACCAATTTTTGCATTAGGTCCTCGTGATTCAATCGTCAAACCAATTACTTGAATCACTTTCCCGTGCTTTTTGATCGGTTCAATGTCGCTCAGCAATTCCAGGTATTCATCTTCCCACAAGTTCATCGTTGGTTTTCTCCTCACAGTAAGCGAGCAATTGATTTTTGATTTCTTCTAGTTGATGATCAATCATCGCGTCATAAGATCCACTCGCTGTATGAATTCTGCAGCCACCTGATGTCAGATTCGCTACAGGAACTAGTTTTAATTCTGAATCGGCTTTGATATAGGTTTTTAACTCCTCTAAAAAGGGAATAATGACCGAGTAATCTTCGGGAGAAACTTGCATCGTGACGTCTTCAGCTTCTTCTACTTGCTTTAATGCGTGCTGAATAATGCTCAATAACTGCTGTCTATCTTGTATCAGTTCGTTGTGGATCACTTTTTCGGCAATCGTCACACTTAGCGACAGCAAGAAAGGTTCGGCTTGCTGAATAATAGTGGCCTTTTCTTCATAGGCTGTTTCCAGTAAACGAGTCATTTCTGCTCGTTTTTCAACGCTGTCTTGCTCCACTTGTTCCAGTCCTTCTGTAAATCCAGCCTGAAACCCTTGTTGCTTTGCTTGTTGTTCAACTCTTTGCGCATGCTGTTGTGATTCTTGTTGCTTTTCTTGCCACCACTCATCGATTTCTCGTTGTGCATTTTGCTGATCGTTTACGAGTTGAGCCTGCAATTGCTCTCTCTTAGCTTCCAATTCATTGATTTCTTGAAGCAACTGCTGTTGCTGTTGTCTCGGATCTATTTTGGGATCAGTAAAAACAGGTTTTTGAGTCTCAATTTTGCGTGTCTGAATAATTTTCATTTCTTCAGAAAGAGGCTGAGAAAGTCGAATAATATTAGACAATTATTTCTTCTCCTCCTCCACGCGATACATCAATTTCTCCTTTTTCTTCCATACTACGAATCAAGCCAACAATATTTGTTTGTGCATTTTCTACATCTTTCAGTTTTACTGGACCCATAACTTCGATTTCTTCATTGATAGCCTCTGCTCGACGTGTCGACATATTTTGATAAATGCTGTTTTTCACTTCTTCGCTTGCTACTTTCAATGCAAATGTCAAATCAGCGTCGCTAACTTCACGGACAATTCGTTGAACAGAACGACTTTCAAGTTTGACGATGTCCTCAAAGACAAACATCCGTTTCTTGATTTCTGAAACCAGTTCGGGATTGTCTTTTTCAAGTTCGCCCAAAATGGATTTTTCTGTACTGCGGTCAACATTGCTCAACACGCGAACAATGGCTTCAACTCCTCCAGTCGCGGTGTAATCTTGGCTGCCAGTCGCAGTCAGCTTACGCTCCAAAATTTGCTCGACTTGATGGATAACGTCTGGGGAAGTGCTTTCCATTAAAGCAATACGTCTTGCAACTTCCGCTTGTTTGCTACTTGGTAGCTCAGACAAAATTTTAGAGGATTGTTTCGCATCTAAATAAGACAGCACTAACGCAATGGTTTGCGCTTGTTCGTGTTGAAGAATGTTTAAAATCTGATTAGGGTCCGCTTTTCGAGCAAAACTAAACGGTTTTACTTGAAGTCGGTTCGACAAACGACTAATCGTGTCCATCGCTTTGTCTTTCCCTAGCGCTTGTTCGAGAATGTTTCGGGCATAAACCAACCCACCCTCATTCATATAATCCTGCGCCAAAATCATTTCATAAAATTCATTAATGACTCTTTCCGTTTGGCTGTTTTTCAACTGCCGAACATTGGAAATTTCCATCGTCAGTTGATCAATTTCTGGCTCGGTCAATTGCTTGAATATCTCAATAGAAACTTCAGGTCCTAAACCAACCAATAAGATGGCTACCTTTTGAATCCCTGTCAAATCATGTATTCCTCTAACCATTAGACACTCTCCTAGTCATCTGCCATCCATGACCGCAACAATTTCGTAAAGTCTTCAGGTCGTCCTTTGGCAAGCTTTTCAATCGTTTTTCGCTTCGGATTGGATCGATTACTAAACTCAGACAAATCGATTTCTTCCTCTTCGGGTTCTAGTAAATTTGATTTGGCTAATGCCTGTTCGAACCCTTCAAAACTATATTCTTCTTCTATATCCACTTTTTTCTTTCTACGAAGTAATAACAAGGCAACAATAATCACAATTACCAGCACAATTGCCGCTCCAATTACTAGCAGAAGATTATTAGGAATACCAGCGAAAAATGTCGCTTCTGGCTTTTCATCTTCAACAGCTGGACGTCCTTGGAATTCGGTTGCAAAAACGGAAATTCGATCTTCCAACTCAACATCTGTCGCTTGAAATTCATTCATGCTTAGCGATGTACTCACTGCATTTTTCAATAAATTACTGATATCCGCAATGTTTTCTTGCGTCAAACTTGCCGGGTTATCCGGAATCGGCGGCTCTACACCAACGTTGATTGTAATGTCATCAACGACATATGGGCTCTTTTCAATTTGGCGATTGATTCGGTTGACTTCGCTGTTAATGCGCTCTTCTGTTCGTTCAGATTCACTGTTTCCAGCACCGTCTACACCTGGATAATTAGCCACTTCCGTTTCCCCGGTTCCCGCTGCATCTTCAATAACTGTTCCTTCACTTGAATACGTTTCAACAATTCGTTCGACACTAATATCCAAGCCTTCGTTATTTTCAACATCAACCGGTTCCACTAATTGTTCTTCTCGTTTTTCTTTAGTGAAATCAATATTCGTCATAACAGAAACAACCACTTTATCCTGACCTAATAATAAGCCAAGCATTTGTTGCAACTCGCGCTGAATATCTTGTTCAATGCCTTTTTGAATTTCACGATGCTGCTGGTAAACCGACAAATTGGTATCTGCTTGATTGGCATCTTGCACTTCAAACACTTGGCCGTTTTGATCCATAATCACAATTTGTTCTGGCGGCAAACTTGGCACCGATTTACTGATTAAATGATACAAGCCATTAATTTGCTTTTGATCCAACTGCAAAGTCGAATCACCTTGAACCACAATCGAAGCCGTTGACGTTTGCTCTTCGTCGGTAATCCAAATATTTTCTTTTGGCAACGTAATCATGACATTGGCTTCTGTCACTCCGTCAATTTGCTCAATCAAATACGCTAACTCATTTTGCATCGCATCCCGTTCAACCACATCAAAATGACGATCGGTCATCCCAAGTCCCATATTTTCACTAAACGTACCGTAATTGACATTGCCGTTTTTCGGAATGCCTTCAGCTGCTAAACTTACTTTCAAATTAGCCAAATGCTCTTCAGGCACACTGATCGTTTTACCATCTGCCGACACTTCCACAGGAATTGCTTGTTCTTCAATCGCCGTCTTGATTTCACCAGCTTCGGCCGCCGTCAAATCAGAATACAATACAGAAAAATTAGATTGATTGCTAAAGAAAACGAAGATTCCTAAAATCATTAATGTGATAAAAAAAGAGCCGATAACAGACCATTTCGTTACAGGAGAAAAACTGGTCCATGATTCGCTCATTTTCGTTTTGAATACTAAAAGCTTTTCTTTCATTTCATCATCATCCTGCCGGTTTCAATCATACTTGCATTCTCATCACTTCTTGATAAGCTTCAACCACTTTATTTCGTACCTGCATCGTCATTTGCAACGACAAGCTGGCCTTTTGCGAAGCGATCATTACTTCATGAACATCCTGAACTTCTCCTGTCACCAATTGATTGGTCAATTTATCTGATTCGTTTTGTGCTTTGCTTACTCCTTTTAATGCATCTTTGAATATTTCCCCGAACCCTTCAACTTTGTTGTCCGGCTTCACTTTGTCGAATAATTGGTTTTGAATAAAAGGCGTTTGAATCCCGCTGATTTTTTCCATGGTGCCTCCTAGGTAGTTATAGTAGGATAATTTTTTATATACCGCTTCGGCCGCTCTGGGCATGGCTCTCGTAAGAAGCCAGGCAAAGAACGCCTGTCTTCTTACTTCGCCTAGCCCGTGGACGCGCCTACGCTTAAAAAGTTGGTGAATTAAAAATCGAACTTTCAATTTCGCACTACTTCATAAAGACTTATAGCAAACTAACTCTATGTTTCACTAGTTAAAATCAATAGTTTCTTCTTATTATTTCACGACTCTTAGAAGAAAAAGCGGAAGGCGGCGACTATTTTAAGTAGGTGCTACTAGGAAACCGCTGCTCCTGCATCGCTGCGCTAGCTTCGTCGCAAAGAGATGGTCCAAATTCCTGTGGACCATCTCTTTGAAAGCGTCCGCCTGGAGCGATTTCTTTCACCTTAAGTAAAGTGGATTATTTGCCGATTTCCAAAGCTTTCATAAACATGCTTTTTGATGCATTTAATGCCGTGACGTTTGCTTCGTATGAACGAGTTGCCGACATCAAATCGACCATTTCTTTTAGTGGATCCACGTTGGATGAACGAACATAGCCGTCTTCTCCAGCATCTGGATGTTCCGGATCATACGTTAGTGTAAAAGGCGTCTGGTCTTCTCTAATTTCCGACACGTTAACACCTGTCACTGCAGTGTTTCCCCTGTTCATTGCCGACTGCAATTGATTGGCAAAAGGCGAGGTTCCACTTTGAGACAACTCAACTGATTTTCTGCGGTACGGCACCCATTTCCCGTCCACTAATTCGGCACGGTTCGTATTGGCGTTTGCGATGTTCGCAGAGACCACATCCATGCGCATTCGGTTAGCCGTCAGCCCCGAAGCACTAATATTAAATCCGCTAAATAAACTCATTTTTGTTATCTCCCTCCATTAATAACAGAGCTAAGACTGTTGAGTTTGCCGTTGACCCGTTCGGTTACGGCGTTGTACCATAATTGGTTTTTTGCCAGTTCAGCCATCTCGACATCCATGTCGACATTATTGCCATTGTTATTATATTGGGTTGAGTTGTTTGTTAAGATTTTAGTCGATCCTACAGTAGCTTCATTGCTAAACGACAGGTGGCGATTGTCTGTTTTATAGCTTGAAAGACTTTGCTGATTCATCGCTGTATCGAGCGCTGCTTGGAAATCTACTTTTTTGCTTTTGTAATTAGCCGTATCTACATTGGCGATATTCGCTGAATGAACTCGCTGTTTAAGTGTAGAAGCCGATAAAGCTTGTTCCATGGTCTCTAGAGATTTAGGGAATATATTCATCGATAAACTCCTTTTTTTTACAATCAATATGCTAATAAAAATCCACTTTAAAAAAGTGGATTTTTATCAAATATACCACTTAGGTAACCCGGCTACCTTGTACACTGTGTATTTAGGCCCGTAGCTTTGCGTCTTTACCTTTCGAGTAAGTTTGCCATTTTCATTATGATATTCTATTATTTTTTTATTAAACTCATCATTTTGTACTATTTTCAAAAATTAATAACAAAGTGATAGTATCATGTTTCAATAATTTTGTATATTTTTCTTTTTATAAATATAAAATGATATTTCTTCCATATTAATCAATAAGACACTATTTTTATTCATTCGTTAATGTTATGCTACGCGATATCTATCATTATGTTAATAAGAAGGAGAAAAACCTATGTTTCGCGGATTATATACTGCTACATCAGGGATGATGGCCAATAATAGGAATCAACAAATATTGACAAATAACCTATCAAACGCCAATACTCCAGGATTTAAAGAAGACAAAGCAGTCTTACGAGCATTTCCAGACCAACTCATCGTAGCGATCGAAAATGGAAAAAAAGGTACAATAGTCCCCCAAAATATCGGTAGTTTGACTACAGGAGTATATACACAGGAGGGTATTCCGTCTTTTCTTCAAGGTCCGTTACGAGAAACTGGAAATTCAACAGATATGGCGTTGTTGGATGAATTATTACCACTAAACACGGATACCCAACAAAAAGGGACGATGGTTTTCGCAGTGACTGCTGAAAACGGTGAGATGCGTTACACAAAAAACGGCTCTTTCGCAGTAAACACTGAAGGATTTTTAACGACTAGTGACGGCTTTCCTGTTCTCGGCGAAAACCAACAACCCATTCAAGTTGGTTCAGCCGATTTTACTGTCCAAGACAATGGCCAACTTATTCTAGCAGATGGTACACAAGGCGATCGCTTGTGGATTGGTCACACGGACAACCCACAGCAATTTGTAAAAGAAGGTCAGAATCTTTTACGCTGGACGGGAGATGCAGAAGCTGCTCCTCAGTTTATCGATAATGTTGCTCGACTTGCTGGCACAAACAGCTTTTTAAAACAAGGGTTTATTGAACAATCGAATGTGGACTTGACCAAAACCATGACAGACATGATGACGACATACCGCGGCTTCGAATCCAACCAAAAAGTAATTCAAGCATACGACCGCAGCATGGAAAAAGCCGTCAATGAAATCGGACGCGTTTAGGAGGAAGTGAACCATTGAATATCCAAATGAATACTGCGAGTAACACGATGAGTGAACTGCAAAAGAAAATCGACTTGATTGGCAACAATATCGCCAACGTCAACACCAATGGCTATAAACGGCAAGAAGCGAGTTTTTCAGATGCACTCGTCCAGTCTATCGAAAAACAAGTCGGCCAACAAAATGAAATTGGACGAACCACGCCTTACGGTTTACGGATTGGCGCCGGCGCGATTCTGTCCCAAACCGCTGTTCGCAATGAGCCAGGTTCGATTCGCCAAACCGATCGCCCTCTCGATTTTATGATCCAAGGAGAATCCGCCTACTTCCGCATTGCCGCTGAAGGCAATACTTTTTATACAAAAGATGGATCTTTTCAAGTTCAACCAGTTCCCAACTCCAATCAAGTGAGTTTGGTTACCTCGAACGGGGATGCGGTACTCGGAGCTACCAATCAGCCCATCGTTTTCGATGCTGATTATAAGGATATTCGGTTAAGCGGGAATGGCACTTTGGAAATTTCTTATACCGATGCCACTAAGCAACCTACTGAAATCCAAATGGGTGTTGCCCAGATAAACCGGCAAGGCTCACTCGAAAAAATAGGTGGCAATCTTTTCCGCCTGACCGGTACTGAAGCTGAACAACTCGCAAATGGCAATTTACAGTTAATCGATTTGTCCCAGCAAACGGATGGAACGATTGGCATCAAACAAGGCGCGTTGGAAATGTCCAATGTTGATTTGACTGACGAGATGGCGGAATTGATTTCCACGCAACGGCTATTTCAATCACAAGGAAGAGCGATTTCCTACGCAGATGACATGATGGGATTAGTTAATACCATTAAGGGATAACAAAAAAAGAGCAGGCACCCCGCGGGGTGCCTGCTCTTTTTTAAGAAGTTAAAATGTGGCTTTGATATTCCACAAAATAGCTACGCTTTCCTGCGGGCTTGCGCCGAACTAACTCGGGCTCACGGCCCGAGTGGATTTCGGCACTTCGCTATCCCGCGGGAGTCTCCGCTATTTTGCTCCATATCCTACTAGTTAAGATCAATAATTTTTTATTGATTCATGTCTTTTAGAAGAAAGAGTGGAAGGCGGCGACTCCTGGGGGAATAGCGCGAGCTGAAGACCCTGGACTGAGCGCAGCGAGGGAAGCGGCTGAAGCCGTGCCCCCCAGAAAGCGTCCGCCTGGAGCGATTTCTACTTACTTCTTATCTCAAAAAGTCCATCAAACTTGGCTGGATGATTTTTGATGTTGCGGCGAGGCTGGCTTGGTAGATACTTTCTTCGCTCTTTAGCTTGATAACAGCTTCTGCGTAATCGATATCTTCCACTCTTGACAACATCGATTTGATTTCAAGATTGCTGGCAAGCAAGCGATTTTCAACGGCTTCTAGACGATTTTGTCGTGCACCGTTTTCAGCGCCCACTGTCAACAACCGGTCAATTCCGGCATCAATTTTTTCCAAATCGATGGCAGTTCCAGCCTTTAAATTGGCGGACATGCTTTCCAATGTGTTAAAGAGGTTCGCCGCATCAGCTGAAGCGCCAAACAACTGCTCGGGCAAAACACTCGATTGAATACTGATGCCTTCTCCGATCGTAAAGGTTTTAGCGACTAAGTCCGCACTACTTGGCGTCATGTCTCCTTTTTCAGGGAAAGGCAGTTCGCCGGTTTTTTGACCATTGAACAAGGACTTGCCATTGACTTTAGCATTTGCCAGTTGCCGCATGTGCTCTGTCAATTCTTCTATTTCAGCGGCCATTGCTGTCTGATCCAGCTCTGAATACGTACCATTATTTCCTTGAACCGCTATTTCGCGCACCCGCTGCATGGCATTGACCATGGAGTCGATGTTTTGACCGGTTTCGTCCATCCACAGTTTGGCTTCGCCTGTGTTTCGCTCGAATTGTGCATTGGTGGCAAGCGTACTTTTTAGGTTCATCGCTTTACTGACACCATTGGGGTCGTCCGATGGGCGGTGAAGCAGTTTGCCACTCGCTACTTGGTTATTGATTTTTTCAAAGCGGCTCAAGTTTTGGCTCATATTGCGTATGGAATTCTGGTTTAGCATCTGTTGCGTGACTCTCATGTTTTCCCCTCCACGTTGCTTCTGCTATTAGCTACCCATTCGGTTAATAATGGTATCCAGCATTTGATCCGTCATTGATACTAACCGCGCTGCCGCATTATAGGAATGCTGGTACTTGATCAAATTGGCCATTTCTTCATCGAGCGAAACACCCGTTACGGATTGTCTGCGGTTTTCTGTCGCTTGAAGTGCTGCACTATGATTGGCAACCGAGTTGGTCGCTGATTGACTTTCTGCACCGAGTTGACTGACAAGTTTTCTGAAATCACTTTGTGCAGTGGCGATTGTTTTTCCTGTTGCTGCTTGTTGTTCCAAAGGATCTGCTTCGTAATTCACTTTTAGCTCAGACAGTTTAAAGTTTGCGGCATCGCCAATGAATAAAGCTTGATCCTTGCCACCCGTTCCCGACATGCCATTTGCTTGGACAAAATCGCGAACTACAGTTGTTAAGTTTGTCTGATATTTTGTTGCAGTATTTAAGGATTCGCCCAACCCTGCTAATTTCCCACCAAATTTTTGAGGGGTATTCGTTGCATCCTCGGCTGTGATTTCAGAAACTGCTTCACCTGTGACCAGCGCTTGGTTGTTGGAAGCGAGGCTAATCGAGTAACTGCCATTTGCTTTTTCTTCTACTTTTACAGACATCAATTTCGAAAGATCTTCTACTAGCGCGTCCCGTTTGTCTTTTAAATCATTTGATTGACTGCCATCGCGGACGATGCTTTTGTTGAGCTCAGCGATTTGTTTTAAATAGCCGTTTGCTTCGGCCACTGTTTCGGTAGATTGTTGTGTCAGTTCACTTTTCAAACTGTCTAGTGATTTGTTCATTGATTGTGCTACGTCGATAAAGCCTTGTGCACGTTCTTTTACAACGGCTTGTGCAGATAAACTATCCGGTTCGTTAGCTAAGTCTTGCCACGCGTTCTTCAATCCGTCCATCGCGCTACTTAAGCCGCTATCACTCGGTTCATTGACGATCGTTTCTAAGCGGTCCAATGTTGTTTGCTTGGCTTGCCACTGTCCGAGTGTTTCGGAATGATCGCGTACTTGCTGATCGAGAAAACGGTCTCTTACACGTGTAATCGAATCAATCGTGACACCGGTTCCGAGTTGGCCTGTATGAGCACCTTGGCCTGTCCAAATATCTAAAGATGGCGACGAGCTTGAGTTGACTTGTTGGCGTGAATAGCCTTTTGTATTAACATTGGCGATATTCTGTCCAGTCGTCGCAATGCTTGCCTGGCCGACGGATAATCCGCGTTTTCCTAATTCTAATCCGTGAAATGTTGAAACCATAATTCTCCCCGCTCTCTAACAATTCCTAAGCTCTTGTATCAAAAAAGCCTTGATTGTTCGTTGGTGGTTTTTGCTGACTTGCCGGTGATTGATAATTAAAATGCTGTTGTTTTGATTTTGTTACTTGGGTAATCATATGTTGAACAAAGCTTACCGAGTCTTCAAGAATTTTTTCGTTCGTTTTGTTTTTTGCTTGAAGCTCGGTCAACAGCATTTGTAACGTTGTCAATTGTGAGTAGAGCTCTTGTTTTATCTCTTCATCTGGAATTTGTTCGGCAAACTGGCTAAAGGTTAAACCCGGATGCTCTTCCAACACGTCGGCTACGAGTTGCTGCCGTTCGTCTTCTAATTGGCCAAGTTGTTTGACTAGCTTGGTTTCTTCTTTTACAAGCTCGGTTAGCTCATCGACTTTTCGTTCGATCAACACCGTCTGCTTGCGTTCGGCATAACGGATAAGCTGTTTTTGTATGCTGATTAGTTCGTCCAGCGTATTTACTACTAAATTCAGCATCCGTCTCCTCCTCTTTTACGCGCTTTACTTATTTATCAAACCAGAATTGATGCACTTTATCTGCTACTTTTTCTGCATCTACCTGATACTCACCTGATGCCACTTGAGCTTTCAGCAACTGAATTTTTTCTTGTCTTTCAACGTCCACACTGGCATTTTTTTCGAACATGGCTTTTGCCTCATTTGAAATTTGCAGCTCGTCTTCTTTTTGCAATGGCTTTGTTTTTGCAACAGGAGCCACTTGCATTTTTTGGTAAGATTGAATAAAGGAAGAACTATTGGTCTTATCGATATTCATTCCTTCACCACCCTCTAGTGTAATTTAGTTTCGTTCGATCACCGTATTTTCCAATACTGTGCGTTGACCTTTGGCCTGACTCGTTTTCTTCCGGTTTCTTCTAAGAATTTATCATTTTTTAATGTCGCATCAATTTTCTTTGAAAAATCCTCGAAACAGTCACTACACAGGATCTGCCTTTTGATTACTTTACCACAATGCTTGCACGGGTAACCCAAATTGGCGAAGTCCTCTGCGTAAATACGGCCGTCACGAATAAATTCGGCAATTTGTTTGACAGAGACCGTCGTCGACTCGCTGACTTCTTGAATATCCGCAAAGCGATTGGCTTCGATTTTCAAAAAATTGTTGACCAACTTGAATTCTTCTTCGATTTCCTTGTAGCAGTCCAGGCAATAGTCAGTGTAGTCTTTAAAGAATAATGTACCGCAAATTCGGCAATTATCCAGCTGATTTGCTTTCATATGCACCCACCTGACCTTCTCTATAAATTTATATCGGCAGATTTCACAAAATGTTTAGCGGAATTCGTGATTATTGCAATTTAAATTCAGTCACTAAGACACGTTCGACTGTACCTTTTTCAAAAACTTCGGTTAACCGCTTTATGAGTTCTTCCTCGATCATCGTAATGCCGCTTTCTCCGATCAATTCTTCCTTCGTAAAACTGGCAACTGTTGCAATAATAGCCGCGCGTACTTCGGCTGTCCGTTTTTCAGCTTCTTTTTTTGTGTCCTTATCACTCAGTAAAATATTAAACTGCACCACTCCGAAATTTCCGGAAGATGCTAGGTTGGTCGTAATAATGTCGGTATCAATGCTTAGTTCTGCTATTTCTTCAGCACTTAACGACGTTTCTTCTTCGGCTCCAGCATCTTTTTGCAGGAAGTAAAATGCGGCTCCGCCTCCGATAACGATGGCAATAATCAGCACACCCATAATTTTCTTTAGTTTTCCCATGTCACACCTCTTACTCGTCAGTTTCTTTTTCATAAGGTGAAATCAGCACTTCCACGCGGCGGTTTTCCGCTCGTCCTTCAGGTGTATCATTTGAGGCAACTGGATGGTATTCACTATAGCCAGAAGCGCTGAATTTCTGCGGGTCGAGCTCATCGTTTTCAAGCAAAATCCGCATGAAATTAACAGCGCGTGCAGAACTCAATTCCCAGTTGGTTGGGAACTCTTTTGTCCCTGCCGGAATATTGTCTGTGTGTCCTTCGATAAAAATCATCCGCGGCGGATCGGAAATCAATAAATTTGAAATCTCACTCGCAATTGCCTCGGACCCGCTTCGCATATCCGAACTGCCCGACTCAAATAACACGCC
Source organism: Planococcus sp. S3-L1 (assembly GCF_030063085.1). NCBI lineage: Bacteria > Bacillati > Bacillota > Bacilli > Caryophanales > Caryophanaceae > Planococcus > Planococcus sp. S3-L1. The sequence continues at coordinate 269,736 of NZ_JASISN010000004.1, forward strand.
TTCTTTAATCGTAATCATCAAGCCTTTCACGGTCATTTCAGTTTGGAGACGAGGGGACAATCCTTTTTCATCAATATAAGCGTCAATTCTTGTTTGGAACTCTTGCAGTTCCTGTTGATCTTTAGCGGCTAAAATTTCTTCTGAGCTTTCGCCTGATGGCGGATCTTCAATTAGCTCGGCTGTTGGCGATGTATCAAAACTTTCAACGGGTGCTTGCTCATCGAGTACGCCGGTACCGCCTTGCAGTTCGCTGTTAAACGATTTAGCAATAGCACTTAGTTTTTCAGCATCGACTTGGCTAGACGCAAATAATACGATGAACAACGCCAAGAGGAGCGTCAAAATATCGGCATAAGGCAAGAGCCAAGCTTCATCGACATGTTCTTCATGCTTTTTTTTACGCTTCAACTTGAACACCGCTCTCCTCTTCAGATTCAAGTACACGGTCTTTCGTCGGTAAGTACGTTAATAGTTTTTCTTCTACCGTACGGACAGGCAGGCCTTCTTGCACAGCGAGCAAACCTTCTAGCATAATCATTTTTGTTTTCACTTCTGACTCTGATTTCCGCTTGAGCTTATTGGCAAATGGATGCCACAGCACGTAGCCTGAGAAAATCCCGAATAGCGTGGCGATAAAGGCGGCGGAAATTGATTTACCGAGAAGCGCTACGTCGTCTAAGTGACCGAGTGCCGCAACGAGTCCGATAACGGCACCGAGTACACCGAGTGTCGGGGCGTATGTACCGGCTTGCGCGAAAATTTTCGCACCCAGTTCATGGCGTTCTTCCATCGCGGCGATTTCTTCTTCCATCAAGTCCCGAATGTGTTCTTGCGACTGGCCGTCCACGACCATTTTCAAGCCGCGCTGCAAAAAAGCATCTTCTACTTCTTCTGCTTTTTCTTCGAGCGCCAGCAAGCCTTCTTTTCGTGCAAGCATCGCCCATCCCGTGAACATGGGAATCATTTCTCTGATCGACACTGATTTTTGATCGCTGAAAATTACTTTGAACAGGCTGGGGATTTTCTTGATTTCGTCCATCGGAAAGGCAACGAGCAGACAGGCGACGGTGCCGGCAAAGATGATGACGAGTGCCGCTGGATTGTATAGGGCGATCGGGTTTGACCCTTTCAAGATCATCCCACCGATCAACACAACAAATCCCATTATGACTCCTATCCATGACGTCTTATCCACGTTTATACCTCATTTCTTTTACAGGTGTAGTTGGTTTAGAAGAATTCGCTGCAGACGGACGCTTTCCGCGGGCACGGCTTCTGCCGCTTCCCTCGCTCTGCTCAGTCCAGTGGCTCCAGCTCGTGCTATTCCCGCAGGAGTCGCCGTCTTCCGCTCATTCTTCTAGTTTTTGAATATAATAAATTTCTTTTTTAGTTGGGGTGAAATTTTAAAAGAATTATTTTAGACGTATGCTTTCGGGCCCACAGGATGTGGGTCATGCAACTGACGCGACAGGACGTCGCGGTACCAGTTGCCAAGGGCTTGCGTGGAAATCCCGCGGGAGTCTCCGTTGTTTTGCTCCATATCTTATTTCTAAAAATCGGAATTTTTTTGCGGTTGATTTATCAGGTAGCTAGTGGAGTTCATTTCTTTATGAAAGCACTGAGAAACTGCTCTAGCTTTACATTCACTCTAGTACTAAGCGTCGACCCGTCCAGGAGCTAAGCCCAGAGCGGCCGATGTGGATTAGAAGTTAGTTGCTTTTGGCCAACGCCATAGCTTGCTTCCAGGTGCTGCGCATGTCTGTCATGAGCGTTTCTACTTCTTCTAATGCTTCTAAATCGTTTTTCATGTTGGCTTCTAGTAGACGGCTATACATGTATTCGTACATTTGCTCAAGATCTCTTGACATGTCGATGTCTGCGTTTAAGGTGCTGCGTAGTTCTTGGATGATGTTTTGAGCTTTGATGATGTTGGTGTTTTTTTCTTGGAAGTTCTTGTCGTTCATTGCTCGTTTTGCTAGTTTTATGAATTTTACAGAGCCGCTGTAAAGCATTAACGTTAGTTCCTGAGGTGATGCTGTCATGACTGAGTTTTGTTGGTAGGTTTGGTACGGATTGATGATTGCCACTCTTTTTCCCCCTTGCTTAGTTGCGCCTGTCGATAAATGAACCGGCGGTAGCCATCCCCTGATAAGCACCGCTGTATTTTTTGGATATTTCTTTTGTTTGTGTAATGCGCTTGATCTGCGTAAAAAAAGATTGGTGCAGGTTATTGATTAGCGGTTGGAGCTGTTGATCAATTTCTTTTAACTGGGCAATAATCGAAAGTTCTTCTGCTGTCCATTTAAAGTTTCTTTGCTTCATGAATATCTCTAATTGACGAATTGATTCTTGCCTGTTAGCAAATAACATTTCGAGCGACTCAACGATTCCTTCTTCGTTTGCTTCCATGCGCGAATTGATCTGCTGTGCTTTTTCATAAAGATCGTATGTTTGTTTCAAAAAAGCATACATAATCGTTTTGGACGTCATCATTACGCGCCACCGAATAAGCTTTGTTGCATCCAGGTGCTTTGTGAGTTCATCTGGCTTAATGCTTTCTCCATGGCTGTGAACTGTTTCCAATAACGATCTTCAACGCGCGTCAGACGATCTTGCCAGCGGCTGATTTCTTCGTCCATTTGTTTGATTTTTTTGGAAAGTGTACTGTTGTCGATAGAACTTGAAGAGCTGCCCGCTTTTTCGCTGAGGTTCTTAACGACGGCGTTCAAGGTATCGTAGACACGAACGCCGACTCCGTTGCCCGCAGCGTCTCGTGTCGTGAATAACGCCATCACTTCATCGGGTTTATTCGCCAACGCTTCGCTCAGTTTTTTTTCATCAATGAACAACTTACCGCCTTCTGTATAAGAGCCGGTGTTAATGCCAATCTGCGACAAGTGATTGATGTTGCCATCTGCAATACCGGATACTTTGTCCATAAATGCTCTACGCAAATCTTGCATGGCACTTTTTAACACTGGATCGTTGCGAAGCAAGCCACTGCGCGCTTTTTCTTCCCATAATTCGATTTCCTTTTCCGTTAAATCCTTTTTCTGTTCGTCAGATAAAGGTTGGAAATCGGGATAGCGTTTTTCAATGATTTGCTTTTGCAATGTCTCGATGGATGCATTGTATTTATCGACAAAATCTTTGATCATGGCTAATGGCTTTTCAGGGTTCGACTGGACGTTAACGATTGTTTCCGCACCTTTTTGCAGAAGGTTGACCGTAATTCCATTCACTACGGTTTGATTGGTTTTTAAATTTTTAATTTCAATGCCGTCAAACTTGATCAAGCCATCTGTAGCTCCATCTGCCGTTGCTGTAGCGGTACCGTTATTAATAATTTTGTCGGCCAGTGCGGTACTGGCTGCTCCGTTCGCGTCCGTAAATTCCATTGTAAAAGCTTGTTCACTGCCCATTCCTTTTGTAGCGATAAAAAAACGGGATGTCGTGTTATCGAAACTTGCCCGAAGCGCTGGTACGGATGCTGCTGTGGCATCCTGAAGTTTTTTAGCAACGCCTTCAAACGTATCCGTACTCGCTACTTCAATTTCAATGGTGCCGACTTTTATTTTTCCGGCTACGCCGATTTGGTCTGTCGATTTTGCTGGATTTACTTTGCCATCAGCGGCTGTTGTACTGACGCCAAGGGTTGAATTTAACTTCCCCGCACTCGCAACATTCACGACTTCCACTTTATACGAACCGCTCATCGCAGTTGGTGTTGTAGCGACTGTGAAACTTGTCGGGTTTGATGACGTTGCACTGTATGAGTTGAACGACGACTGAAGTCGCATATTGCTCGCACTCGTCCGGAGATTCGACATCGACAGGTTGGTATCGCGAAATGCTTCTTGCTGCCACTCCGTGAATACTTTTTGTTGCATTAATTTATCTAAAGGAAGTTTTTGGACTTTCATCATGTCTTTCACAATTGATTCGGTGTCCATTCCTGATGCTAATCCACCAACACGCATAGTGTAGTCACTCCGATCTTATAGTTTCTCATCCACCATGAGGCCTGCCATATCGGCCATCGAGGCATACATATCTAAAAATTTCTTGTTTGGAATTTCGCGTAAAATTTCCTCTGTTAACGAATTTATTACTTGAACGTAATAAACATTCATTTCTTCATGAAACTGAAATTTCACATTGGTCTGAGCTGATTCTAAAAATGTGTTCATGCTGTCGACTTTATCGGTAATGGCTTCTTTCGTAATGGGTTGATCCGCTTCTTAGTGTTGGTTTTCTTCTGGAGCGATGGGTTGTTTCGGTACTACTGGGGTTGGTTCGCTCACTCTCAGAAATTCTATCGAAGGCAGTTTTGTTATTTCCATGTCGGTACACTCCTCGTCCTTCAGATTGACTAAAGGGTTCTATATAGTAGTTATCGGCAGAATAGCAGATTTTTTTAGTAAAAAAGCAAAAAAAAATAAGACAAGCTTGTGAAAATAAATCCGAGCTGGTCGCTTTGGGAACAACTCCCGCAAGAAGCCAGGAAAATCACCCTTCTTCTTGCTCTGTCTACCTCGTGGGTGCGCCAACGCTCGCGTCTAGGTTAAAGAACACAAAGAAGAGGTAGTGGAACAAGTTCGTCCCAATACCTCTGTTGTCTATACGCTTCACGTTTTAAACCCAACTTATTTTATGTCAGTTTGGAATAGTGGTTGCTGACACCTTGTGTCCAGTGGTTGTTTAATCCTGTCGGGTCGTTTGCGGCTCCAACTGGCGCGTATTTCGCACCGATTTTCGCAATCGTATCTTTGCCTTCATTCAAATAATTTTGACGTAAATTGCGCGCCATGTCGAAAATGCTGTCTTCTACAGAAGCATAGCTCCGCAAGCCATTTTTGCCCATCATGCCGGCGACATTGTTTTTGTCGTTAACTGCGCGCGATGAGCCATTGCCCGTTTCGTGAATGGCAATCGCTGACAATAAATTCGGATCCAAGTCGTATTTTTTCCCCGCATTGATAAAGTGAGCGGCCGTGTCACTCAGTTTGCCGTCTAATGTATTATCTAGTTTGATAAATTGCGTCGGTTTAAATTTCAAGTCGCTCGTATCTGTCGCAGCGGTTGGCACTTCTTGCGTATTGAGCGGCAGAATTGAATTGGCCGGATTATAAGAATTGGCGAGTGGTGCCGTTAACGGTGTTGTCAAAGTAGGCAGTGAAACTTGAGCGCCTGTTTGTGGTGTCACACCCGTATTTGTTTGTTCCATATTTTCCATCATCGCGTTCATCAGCATCGCAAAAAACGTACTCGGACTTGTCGAACTGCCGATAGAACTGCTATCACTGTCACTTTGTCCCATAGCCGGCATCGATTTCGCCATCGTCGCGATCGTGTTATATAAAAATAAATTAGAAGAAATTGGACTAGTCATTCAGTTGTCACACCCTTTGCTCGAGTTAATCTTGTTTAGTGTACAAGATTATGAGTGAAAAAAGAATAGGATAATTGTGGGAGAGAACGAAATATTTTTACAAATCCGTTTGTCAATTTAAGCTAGACAGACCCATTCCATTTAGGTGACTCAAAAATGCCTCCAAGGGTGTGCGATAATCCAGCGACTTCCGTGGGATGTTATTCCGTTTGTCAGCCACTGAGGAAATGAACGTTTGGTCCACCTGGTTGAAGTCCATTTCCTTTGGCAGGCCGTCTTTTCGCAAGAGGCCGTTGGAGTTTTCATTCAAGGCGCGCTGGGATGGCGTGCCGGGATCCGCAAAGTAAATCGAGACGTCGTGCTGGTTGCACAGCGGTTTCCAATTGGAGAATTCCTTCCCACAATCAAATGTGATGGATTTGAACAGATTTTTTGGGATTCCTTGAAACCACTGGTTCAAAGCGGTTTCGATATCGCACGCCTTGCGTCCTGCAGGCTTGATGGCGATGATGACTTTCGTCAGCCGTTCTACCAGTG